>JBIKMC010000018.1:0-23966 GCA_044359405.1 Burkholderiaceae bacterium | reverse complement strand
GGTCCGTTGTCGCGTACCGCCTGTCCGATCTTCATCTGGGTGAGCTTGCGAATTACCCAAGGCCCCAGGGAAAGACCAATGAGCAGCGCCGTCATCGTGGCCAGCACTGCCCTTAACGTGATGTACTGAAACACTGAAAAAACCCGGATGTCGCGGGCCAGCCATTGCGCCAGTTCGAGCAGCATCAGTGCACCTGCTCGAACTGACTGGCCGTCAAAGCCGCCACAACGCGTTCCATGCGCATGAATCGCGACCCCTTGACCAGAACACTGGCTCCCGGTCCGGCAAGCTCGCGCACCCGGTCGACCAGGGACGAAAGCTCATCGAAATGCTCGGCGATGTCGCCCGCCGCCGGTAGCGCCTCGCGACTACCCTGCCCGAATAGCAGCAGGTGCTGCACCGAGCGCTCGCGCGCATACCGCCCCACTTCGGCATGAAACGCAGGTCCCTGCGCACCCACCTCACCCATGTCGCCCAACACCAGCACCCTGGGCATCGCGCAGTCAGCCAATAGGTCGATGGCTGCGCGAACCGAGTCCGGGTTGGCGTTGTAAGTGTCGTCAAACAGCACGGCACCGCCGGGCAGCGGCAGACGAACCAGGCGTCCCGCCGCCGGTCGAAAGCTTTCCAGGCCCTGTACGATGAGGCTAGCCGACAGACCGAGGGCGTGGGCACAGGCCGCGGCAGCCAGTGCGTTGCGAACATTGTGGGCGCCCGCAATGGCCAGACGAATGCCCACCTCGGTCCCCGCGACATGAAGACTGAAGTCGGCTGGTCTTGAATCAGGATCGGCCCATACGGCGAGGGAACCTGGCCCGCGAGCCAATCCGAATTCGACGCGGCGACGCGCACCGGCTAACGCGCGCCAGATCGGCGTGTGCTCGGCGTCATCGCCCGGAAACACGGCGACGCCATCAGAGGCCAGCGCCGAAATCACCGCGCCGTTTTCATACGCAGTGGCCGCCACGCTGTGCATAAATTCCTGATGCTCTCGCTGAGCGTTATTCACCAGCGCGATATGGGGCGCGGCGATACTTGCCAGCCATGCGATTTCGCCAGGCCGGTTCATGCCCAGCTCAACAACCGCCATGCGATGCTCAGCCCGCAGTCGAAACAGCGTGAGGGGTAGACCGATTTCATTGTTCAGATTGCCCCGCGTTGCCAGACGACCGGCTTCACCCACCGCCTGCGCCAAGATGGCAGCCAGCATCTCCTTGACCGTGGTCTTGCCATTGCTGCCGGTGACGGCGATGAGTGGCAGCCTGAACTTCGACCGCCATCCACGAGCCAACTCACCGAGGGCACGCCGGCAGTCGGGCACAAGAAGTACCGGGCCTTCAAGGGCGGGCACCCGACGCTCACACATGAGCGCCGCCGCGCCCGATGCGCGCGCCTGCTGCAGAAAATCGTGAGCGTCAAAGCGCTCGCCGCGCAGGGCCACAAACAGACTGTTGGGCTCAATGGTGCGACTATCGGTGCAAACTGTGCTGACCCGCTCTCGGCCGCTACCCACAAGCACGGCAGCTCCCAGCCAATCGATCGCCTGGCGCAGGTCAAACATGGAGCGCCTCCGCTCGCGCATCGAGCTCACGCTCGGCCACTTCACGGTCTGAAAAAGCCAGCCGCTTGCCCGCGATTTCCTGCCAGCATTCGTGCCCCTTGCCAGCGACCAGTACAACATCCAGCGCTGCTGCCAAACGAATGGCGCGCGCAATTGCGTGTCCCCGATCAAGCTCGATGCCCTGCGGCGCGCGCACGCAGCCTGAACCGATCTGTGCCGCGATCCGCTCGGGCGACTCGCTGCGCGGATTGTCGCTGGTGATGATGAAGTGATCACAACCCGCCGACACCACCTGCCCCATCATCGGACGCTTGCCCTCATCGCGGTCGCCGCCGGCGCCAAAGACACACCAAAGCTGACCGCCACGAGCCTTGGCCACCACGCGCATCGCCGCCAACACGTGCTCGAGTGCGTCCGGGGTGTGGGCGTAATCAACCACCACCAGCGGCTGGCCGTCTCGCTCAATACGCTCAAGTCGCCCTGGCGGTGCGCTGAGCTGGGCCAGGCGCGCAAGCGCCTCATCAAACGGCAGCCCCAGGGCAAGCCAGCACGCCGCCACACCGGATGCATTGATGGCATTGAAGCGCCCCAACAATCCGACGCGTGCCTCACCGGAGCCGAAATCACCGGCCAGCGCCAGATCCATGCCCTGCGAATCCTCGCGAACAATACGCACCTGCAGACGGCGCGCAGCCCCGGCATCAAACTGCAGGGCCCGCTCGCCATACACGATTCGCTCGCAGGATGGCCGCAAGCGGTCCAAACCCTGATCGCACGCGGGGTCATCCGCATTGAGCACCGCAATCGACAGCGACGGCCTCTCAAACAGGCGAAGCTTGGCTTCGCGGTACGCCTGCTCAGTACCGTGATAGTCGAGGTGATCGCGCGTGATGTTGGTAAGCATGGCCAGCTTGCAGTGCGCGCCATCGAGCCTGCCCTGATCGATGCCGATCGATGACGCCTCAATCGCCACGGCTCGCGCACCTCGATCGACCAATCCCGCCAGCAAACGGTGAAGACTGACCGCATCGGGCATGGTCAGACCGAAGGGAGATGGGCGCTCGCCGACAAGACCGCTGCCCAGCGTGCCAATCACAGCACTGGGCTTACCGGCGGCCGTCAGACCCTCAGCCACCCAGCGCGTGCAGCTGGTCTTGCCGTTGGTTCCGGTGACCGCGATCAGATCAGTACGTTCACTCGGTCGGCCATACCACAAGGAGGCCAGCTCGCCGGCCAGGGTACGCAAACCCGCAACCGGCAGCACCCGAAGATCAGTGGGCAGATCACCAGGGCAATCAAAAGGTTCGAACAAAGCGAAGCGTGCGCCATCCTGAAGCGCCTGCCTGATGTGGCGACGACCGTCGCCGGCTCTGCCTGGCCAGGCCAGAAACACATCGCCGGATCGCACGCTGCGACTGTCTGAATGCAGGTCACCACAGGCTGTCGGCTGCGCGCGAAGCCAATGCACGATCTGCGCTGCCCTGCCCGCGATCGGCGTATCTGCCATGAAGTGGGCCGCGCTCATAGTCGCTCCCGCGCGACGGTGGCGCTCACGGCGGCAGCCGGCGGCAGCGTACCTACCGACGCCGGCAGGGACGCTGAGGCGGGCGGGTTGGTCGGCGAACCCGCCATGCTGATATCGGGCGGCACCCGCAACGCACGCAACACATCGCCTGTGATGCGCGAGAAAACAGGTGCCGCAACGGCACCACCGTAGTGCTTGCCGGCGCTGGGTTCATCAATCATCACAGCAACTACTACTCGGGGGTCACTGACTGGTGCAAAGCCTACAAACGAGGACACGTACTTGTTGACATAGCGTCCGCCCTCGAGCTTATGCGCCGTGCCCGTCTTGCCCGCCACCCGATAACCCACCACCTGAGACTGCGGTGCGGTGCCCTCCGGGCCCGCGGCCATCTCCAGCATGTGCCTGACGGCACGCGCGGTCTCAGGCTTGAACACCGCAATACCACTGGCCTCGCCATCCGTGCGAAAGATGGACACCGACCGCAGCTCGCCATCGGTGGCGAACACGGTGTAGGCGCGAGCTAGCTGCATCAGGGACACGGACAGACCGTGCCCATACGACATGGTCGCCTGGTCAATCGTCTTCCAGTTCTTCCAGGGTCGCAACCTGCCAGAGCCGGCGCCTGGAAAACCCAGCTGTGGCGCCTGGCCCAGGCCAACCGCGGAAAACATCTCCCACATGTCGCGGGCGGGAAGATTGAGCGCCAGACGCACAGTGCCCACGTTGGACGATTTTTGAACCACCTGCTCGACCGTCAGTGCGCTGTAGGCCTTGACGTCACTGAGCGTGTGTTTACCCACCGTGATTTTGCCGGGCGCCGTTGGAATGACGGTCTGAGGTGTGACCTTTTTTGCCTCAAGCGCCAGAGCGACCGTGAACGGCTTCATGGTCGATCCAGGCTCGAAAATATCGGTGAGCGCCCGGTTGCGCAGCTGCGCCCCACTCAATTCGGCCCGCTGGTTTGGGTCATAGGTGGGCAGATTCACCAGCGCCAGAACCTCGCCCGTGCGCACATCCAGCACCACCGCAGCCGCAGCCACGGCGCGGTGCTCGGCGATCGCAGCGCGCAGCGCATTGAAGGTGTGATACTGGACTTTGCTGTCGATCGACAACACCAGATCACTGCCATTGAGCGGCTCGCGCGTCGCTTCGACTTCATCGATGACCCGTCCAAGACGATCGATCATCACTCGACGACTTCCGGGGCGACCCGCCAGTTGCGGGTTCTGTGCGAGCTCAACTCCCTCCTGGCCGGTATCTTCAACATTGGTGAAGCCGACCACGTGAGCCAGCGTTTCGCCCTCGGGGTAGTGCCTTTTGAATTCGCGCAGGTGATGTACGCCAGGCAGCCCCAGCTCGGCGATTCGCTGCGCCTCGGTCATGTCGACCTGCCGCTTGAGGTAGACGAAACCGCGCTCGCGCGAGGCCAGACGTGCGCGCAAATGCGCTTCGCTCATGTCGAGCCGTCGGGCGAGCTCGGGCAGTCGCGGATCATTGGGATCGACGATGCTGGGATCCGCCCAGATGGCACGCGCGGGCAGACTGGACGCCAGCACGATGCCGTTTCGATCATGGATGGCCCCGCGCGATGCGGGCAACTCGATGGTGCGCGTATAGCGTGATTCGCCCTGGCGCTGCAGAAAGTCCTGCGAGAACACCTGCAACCAGACAGCCCGGGCGGCCACGGCCAGAAAGGCGAGCGCCATCACCACCATCGCCATTCGTGACCGTGTGGCCGACAGCTGCACCTTGAGCAACGGATTCGCCGCAAACGGTACCTGGCGCGCGCGACCGACCGCCATCAGGGTGCTCCCGTAGGGTTGGGCACGCCGTTGCCAACCCCTAAGACCGGGTTGGTCATGGGAGCACTGACCGGCCTGGGATAGACCTCGTGCGGAATGACGGAGGTCCGCGTTACACCCGGCGACGGCGATTGCTCTCGATCTGCGGCCGGCCAACGGGTTTCCCCTGCCGCCAGAGGTCGGATGATGGACGGGCTGGGTGACTGCGGCGGAACGGCCGCTGGGTCAGGGTTCTTGGGCACAGCGCGGCTCGGTGCCGGGGAACGGGAACCAGTAGCCGGCGTTGGCACCGCGACTTGCACCTGACGGCTATCGGGATCAACTACCAGGTGCCAGACCTGCCGCGCGTTGGGCGATTCGAGCTGCAATTCGCGACGCGCCTTGGAGTCGATGATGGCGGCGGTGGCCAGTCCGCTCTGCTCGACCCGCAGGTGATTCCAGTCGGTTTCAAGTTGTCGTGAATGGCTTGCCGCCCGTTCCATCTCAACGTAGAGGCGACGAGCCTCATGCTGCGAGGTGATCAGGGCAAGCGCGCTCACAACCAGTACGGCCAGCAGAACAATGTTGATCTTGTTGAACACCGCGTGCGCCCCGACCTAGATGCGCTCGGCCAGGCGCAGGACAGCCGAACGCGCACGCGCATTGCAGGCTACCTCGCGGCTGGTAGGTAGCATTCGGCGCGCGCCGGTCAGGCGAGCACCCACCGGCAGGCGTGTGCCGCGGACCGGATCGATGGGCGCGTCGCGGCCCGTTTCATGGGCGATGTACTGCTTGACGATGCGATCTTCCAGCGAATGAAAGCTGATCACGACCAGTCTCCCGCCGCGCGCAAGCGACGCTACGGCAGCCTCGAGACCCCGCGCCAGCTCATCGAGCTCTTGATTGATGAAAATCCGTAGAGCCTGAAAGGTGCGGGTCGCCGGATCACGCCCGTGCGCAGCGCCCCGTTGACGGGGCCGGACGACCGACGCCACAAGATCGGCAAGCTCGGCCGTGGACTGAAGGGCCGTCTCACCTGCGCGCTGGCGACAAGCAATAATCGCCTTTGCAATTTGCACAGCAAACCGTTCTTCCCCATAGTCCCTCACCACCTTTGCAATGTCCTGTTCAGACGCCTGCAGCAGCCACTCGCGCACCGATATGCCCTCAGTCGGATTCATGCGCATGTCCAGTGGTCCGCTGACCCGAAAACTGAATCCACGCGCAGCATCATCGAGCTGCGGCGAGGACACCCCCAGATCAAGCAGAACGCCGTCGACCGCATCAATCTGCAGCCCGCTCAGCACCTCCGCCAGCTGTGAAAAACGCGCGTGAACCACGGTCAGGCGTGCGTCCGCCAGCGCGTGGGCTGCGGCAATGGCCTGGGGATCGCGATCAAGCGCGATCAGGCGTCCGCGCTCGCTGAGCTGCGCCAGAATGGCGGCGCTGTGGCCGCCACGGCCGAAGGTGCAGTCAACGTAAAGCCCGTCAGCGTGGATGGCCAGAGCCGCAAGCACCTCCTCACGCATGACGGGGAGGTGCCCACGCGCGCGTGCGTGCGGGTCGGCTGCAGACTGTTCAGACACGCCGGTTAGAACGAAAAATTGGCGAGCGCGTCCGGCAGGCCGGCCGCGATGGTTTCTTGCTCCTTGGCGGCCAGGGTCTCCGCATCCCAGAGCTCAAAGTGCCGCCCCATGCCGAGCAGCATGACCTCTTTGGACAGACGCGCAGCCTGTCGGAGCTCTGGGGCAACGAGAATGCGGCCCGTCCCGTCCATGTCGACGTCACAGGCGCTGCCAAGGTAGATGCGCGTCCAGCCGCGTGCATTGATCGGCAAGGCAGCGATGCGCTCGCGGTGCGTCTCCCATACCGGGCGGGGAAACAACAGCAGACAGCCGTCAGGCGAGCGGGTAAGCGTGAGCCTGCCTTCGCAGGCGATGACGAGCGCGTCCCGATGCCGGCTGGGGACGGTCATCCGCCCTTTGGCATCGAGCAAAAGCGCTGAGCTTCCCTGAAACATCCGAATTCGATCCGCCTGAGTGTTTCGGGGAAAAGCCTCCACTCGGCGGCCGTTTACCCCAAAAAATTACACTTTTCTGCACAATTTCCCACTATACGCACGCGAATCTCGGCGGTCAAGGTAAAGGGCAAATTTTCCTGCTGGGTCAAGGACTTAGATCAAAAACTTGAAGTTTGTGAAATCTCAATCGAATTAGTAGCTTAGGCGATATTTCGAAAGTAATAGATCAGCAAAGGCATGGTCGCGTGAATCCATCGGTGCCGGGCTGCGCCCGAGGCACACCCGCCGGCCTGAGGGCGACGATGGGTGGTGACGGCACCGAGGCAAACCAGGACAGAAAAGTGCGGAACAGGCCTGTAGGCCGGATTCTGTGCGCCAGCAGGCTGGCGTGGCGATCATTCATCTAGGCGTGCGGTTACCCGAACGCTCAAGCCATCGACCCGCACGCTCGGGCGGACCGCCCTGTGCGGCCTGAGCCGCGCGCGTGCCTATTGGATGTTGCTCCGGGTGGGGTTTAGCGTGCCAGCCCTGTCACCAGGGCCGCGGTGAGCTCTTACCTCGCCGTTTCACCCTTGCCGTCGCCTGCGACGGATCGCATGCGCTTAGGCGGTGTACTTTCTGTTCCACTGTCCGTCACGGCGCGCCTTTTCAGGCGCACCCTGCCTGGCCGTTAGCCAGCACCCTGTCCTGTGGAGTCCGGACCTTCCTCCCGCGACTGCGTCTGCACGCAGCCACCGGCGATCGCCCGGCCTATCCCGCGTAACAAGTTTACGCTCACCGCAGACTGCGCGGCCCGTCCGACTGTCAGTTGCCGCGCAGACCTCAGGTCCGCATGACCACTGCCTGCGGATGGTCTTCGACGTAGGCCCGCACGATGGCCAGAAAGTCGCTATCGGCCCTAAAGCCCATGGCCGTGGCGCGTGCCGTGTCGAAACGCGCAGGCCACGACTGCACCAAACGACGCACGCCCTCATCGGGGATGGACTTGACGAGCGCGCGTGCGGCGGATCCACCGACCACCTCCAAGGCGGTCAACTCATCGGCCATGCTGGCCGTGAGCCCCGGCAAGTTCACCGATCGGTGCCAGCCCCAGTCCGCCGGCGCCAGCGCCAGCGCATGCAGCAGGTTGGCGATGACCACGCGCGGTGATGCAATCCACATGCAGGCGTCCAGCGGCACTGGAAGAACAGCCTCGCGGCCGGCCAGTGGCTCGCGCACAATGCTTGAGGCAAAGCCTGACGCTGCCCCGTTGGGTCTACCGGGACGTACCACCACGGTCGGTATGCGCACGCTGCGGCCGTCTATAAAGCCTTTGCGCGTGTAATCCTGCACCAGTAGCTCACCCATGAGCTTTTGTGCGCCATACGAGCCCTGTGGGGTGGGCGTGACCGAATCATCTACCACCGCTGGCAGCTGCCCGCCAAAAACGGCGAGCGAACTCGAAAACAGCAGCCTGGGCTGCGTACCCAGCGCCCGGCAGGCCTGCAGCAGCGCGCGCGTGCCATCGAGATTCACCCGCATTCCTAGATCAAAATCAGCCTCGGCCGTACCGCTGACCACGGCAGCCAGATGAATCACCACACCCGTATGGCCATCGATCAGCGAAGCGATCGTATCGGCATCAGCCATGTCACCGGCCACGTTACGCACCCTCGCGTGCTCAAGCACGCCCTGCACCTGATCGAAACAGGTGATCTGGGTGATCTGACCCAGTTTCAGCACCTGCGGCTGATCGAGCAAAGCTCGGATCAGCTGCTGACCAAGAAACCCCGCTCCTCCCGTCACCAGCACCTTCATCGCCTAAGTCTCCCAAGTCTGAATACGCTGCGGTCATTGTAGAACGCGGGGTCTTCGTTGGCCGAACACCAGCCCGGAATACCCAACAGCGGCAGCGGCATGAACGGGCGATGCAGGGCGTGATCAGCGTCGATGGCGGCGCGCGCCGCATGATCAATGCTCAACCAGTCGCTGTCGGGCGCGATATCGAGCGCGACACACTGGGCACACAGGCTCTTATAAGGTCGCCGCAGCTTCTCATGCAGCGCGTGGCCAACCACGACCACCCGTAAATGGCTCGCAAGGCTCTGCCGCCTGCGCACGAACAGCGACTCCCACTCAAAGGCGGCGAGCTCTCGAACCAACGACTGGTCTCGCGTGAGCAGTAGCGCGCCACATTCGTCAAACAAGGTGATCCGATCCCGCAGCCATCCCCGGCGGGGCTGGACACGCTGCACTGAGGCCGCGTGTCCCACTGGGGCGGCATGTCCCGCTGAATCAGCGCGCGCCCCTGAGTCGGTGATCGCAATCGACGCCGCGTACTCAGTCGTATCCTCAGAGCCCGACACCGCTCTGACCTGCAGTTCATTCAGAAGGGACTTGAGCTGGGGAAAGCGCAACCAGACCAGGGCATTGTAAAAGTCATGCCACCGATCCTGGCCCGTCATTCGGGTGGCAATCTCCCCTCGCATCCAGATACGCTGCTCGTAAAGCGCCGCCGTATCCGCAGACCCTGCGGTCTCATGCACACGCATCGGCGGCGCGGCCGCACAGGTACCACCCACAGCCTGCCGACCCTCATCTGGGGTTCCGACAAAACGCAGGGCCAGACCGCGCCCGTTGCGAACGCCCTGGCTCGCGGCCAGCGCGTTCAGCATCGACAGGCTCAGACGTTCACCCTCAAAGAACTGCCGGTCAGACCAGGCTTGAAACGGCTCGGCCCAGGCAGGCTCGAACAGACCCTGCGACACGAATTTTCAATCCGCTTCGTGTTGTCCGAGCACGAGCCAACAGGGGCAGCTCAGGCGGCGAGCCGCCAGTTAAGCGTCTCGCCAGCGGCCAACGGCACGATGCGGTCTTCGCCAAAGGGAAGATCGTCGGGGATGATGTAGGGTGCGCGGTCCAGTCTTACGGTGTCACTGTTGGGCGCGAGCCCATAAAAGGCAGGCCCATGCAGTGAAGCGAAGCCTTCGAGCTTGTCGAGCGCGCCCGCGCGCTCAAAGGCCGTCGCATACAGCTCAAGCGCGTGCGGCGCGGTGTAGCACCCGGCACAGGCGGCCGCATGCTCTTTGAGTCGAGCCGCGTGCGGCGCACTGTCGGTACCCAGAAAAAATCGCGGATTGCCGCTGGTGGCCGCTGCCAGCAGCGCACGCCGATGCTCTTCGCGCTTGAGCACTGGCAGGCAATACCAGTGGGGCCTGAGCCCCCCGGTAAAGATGGCGTTGCGGTTCCAGAGCAGGTGGTGTGCCGTGATGGTCGCAGCAATCGGGCCAGGTGCGTCGTGGACATATTGCGCGGCCTGGCCGGTGGTGATGTGCTCAAGCACAATCTTGAGTGCGGGAAAATCGCGCCGCAGCGGAATGAGCACGTCATCGATAAAACGCGCCTCG
The DNA here is from genome assembly GCA_044359405.1 of Burkholderiaceae bacterium. GTDB lineage: Bacteria > Pseudomonadota > Gammaproteobacteria > Burkholderiales > Burkholderiaceae_E > SYIM01. Next base: position 13,690 of record JBIKMC010000018.1, on the reverse strand, counting down.
CGATCGAACACATCAACCGACGCGTCGGTCACCTCGCCATGAACCAGCAGCGGCAACCCCTGAGCCTGCATGGCATCCAAAGCGGGCCAGGTGCGACGAAGATCGGTGACGCCAGCATCAGAGTTTGTGGTGGCGCCCGCCGGATACAGTTTGACGGCATGAACGATGTCACTATCGCCGGCGCGACGAATCTCGTCAGCGGACGTGTTGTCGGTGAGATAGAGCGTCATCAGCGGCTCGAAGCGACTGCCTGATGGCAGCACAGCCCGTATGCGCTCGCGATATGACTGCGCCTGCGCAACCGTGGTAACGGGCGGTTTGAGGTTGGGCATGACGATGGCCCGTGCGAACTGCGCCGCGCTGGCGCTGACCACAGCCGCCATGGCCGAACCATCGCGCAGGTGCAGATGCCAGTCGTCGGGACGAATCAGGGTGATGTATGCAGGCATCTGTGCCTGGTCGTTGATCTTCAAGGTGGGCTCCGACCGTCAGGTGATGAGCATGACGCGATAGTCGTTGACATTCGTGAGCGTGGGCCCGGTTCGCAACAGGTCTCCCAGGGCCTCAAAAAATGCGTAAGCGTCATTGTTGTCAAGCAACTTGCGCGGCTTGAGACCAAGCGCTTGAGCGCGCGCCAGACTGTCTGGCCTGATCACGGCGCCCGCGTTGTCCTCCACCCCATCGATACCGTCGGTGTCCGCGGCCAGCGCCCACAAACCTTCGATATCGCTGGCGGCCTGCGCCAGCGCCAGCAGGAACTCACTGCATCGACCGCCTCGGCCCTGGCCGCGCACGGTGACGGTGCACTCGCCGCCCGAGATGATGGCCACGGGCGCTGAAAACGGTTGGGCATGCCGGCGCACCTGTCGGGCAATCGCGGCATGAACCTGGGCCACGTCACGCGCCTCGCCGGTCACGGTGTCACCCAGCACCACTGCGGGAATGCCCGCGGCCTCAAAGTAAGCGCGGGCAGACTGCAGACTCGTTTGCGGGGCAGCAATCAATTGGTTGCGTACTCGAGCAAACAGCGCATCGCCCGGCTTGGGGGTTTCATCGACCTGGCCCTGCAGGCCACGCCGCAGATGGTCGGCAACCGATGCCGGTGGCTCTACGCTCCAGCGCGACAGCAGGTCAACCGCATCCTGATACGTGCTGGGGTCGGGCGCGCAGGGTCCACTGGCAATGGCAGACACATCGTCACCGGCCACGTCCGACACGATCAGCGCCAACACCTGGGCGCGCGTAGCCTGCGCAAGTCGTCCACCCTGAATGCGCGATAGATGCTTGCGCACGACGTTGATGTCCTGGATGGGCGCGCCACTGGCCAGAAGCGCGCGCGTGACCGACTTCAAGTCGGCCATCGGAACCGCGGGCACCGGCAGACTCAGCAGACTCGAGCCTCCGCCCGAGACCAGAACCAGCAGCAAATCCTGACTGTCAAGCTGGCAGGCCGCCTGCAGGATGCGGGCCGCCGCGCGCTCGCCAGCCTCGTCGGGCACCGGATGGCCCGCCTGAACGACCTCGATACGATCGCAGTGCAGGCCGTGGCCATACCGCGTCACCACCAGCCCCTCAAGAGGGCTGGCCGCGGGCCAGTGCGCCTCGACGGCCCGCGCCATACTGGCAGCCGCCTTGCCCGCACCCACCACCCAAGTGCGCCGAAAGGCCGTCAGCTCGTCGGCTGAGGGCAGATAAGCCGGCATGACCTTGAGGGGGTCGGCCGCCGCCACCGCCGCTGCAAAGCTCTCCCGAAGAACCTGGGCCGGGTCCAAGAAACGTCTACGCGAATCAGTCAGCGTAAGCACCCGCCTTCTTGATCAACGGGGCCCACTTGGCGATCTCGGCGGTCAGATGCGACTGCAGAGCCGCTGGCGTGGCTTTCGCCTCGGGTACGGGCTCGGTGCCCAGGTCAGCAAAGCGCTTGATGATCGCCGGATCCTTGAGCGCCTGTTTAAGCGAGGCCTCGAGCTTGTCCACGACGGGCTTGGGCGTGCCCTTGGGCGCGTACAGACCATGCCAGACAGACACGTCGAATCCCTTCAGACCGCTTTCTTCCAGCGTGGGCAAATCGGGCAGCACCGATAGCCGACTGGGCGAAGTGACCGCCAGTGCTTTCACCTTATTGGCCTTGATCTGCGGAACCGTGTTGGTGGTCTGGTCGCACAAAAGGTCGACCTGTCCGCCCATGAGATCAGCCAGCGCGGGCGCGGTGCCCTTATACGGCACCGTGACCAGATCAGTCTGAATCGCGCTCATGAACAGCAGACCACACAGGTGCGAGGCCGAACCGATGCCCGCATTGGCCAGGCTGATCTTGGCGGCGTTCTGCTTCAGATACGGCATGAACTCGGCCATGTTCTTGACCGGCAGGTCATTCTTGGCCAGCAGGGTCATGGCCACCTCGTTGATCAACCCGACGTACTCAAAATCTTTCAACGGGTCAAAGGGCAGCTTGCGATACAGGGTGGGCGCGGTGGCCATGCCAATGTGAAACACCAGCAGCGTATGCCCATCCGGCTGCGCCCTGGCAACCTTGTTGACGCCGATGGTGCCACCAGCGCCCGCCACGTTCTCGACGACCATATTTGAGCCGGGCATGGTGCGCATCATCGCGTCCGCCAGGCTGCGGGCTACGGTGTCGGTCGGACCACCGGCGGCAAAGGGCACGACGATGGAAACAGGCCGGGAAGGATATTGCTGCGCACTGGCGGCGAGTGCCGAAAGGGAAAGGACAGCAGCGGCGAGACCACGAAATAGGGTGTACATGTAGGATCTCCAAAAACTTATGCTCATTGATTCTACAGGGCCTGCGCGATGGCTCGGCCCACATCGGCGGTGCCCGCGCTTCCGCCCATGTCGGGGGTTCGCGGCCCGTTGGCGGTCACCTGCTCGATCGCGCGAACGATGGCATCGTGGGCGGCCGGGTAGCCCAGGTGGTCCAGCATCATCGCGCCACACCAGATTTGACCGATCGGATTGGCAACGCCTCGGCCGGCAATGTCGGGCGCCGAACCGTGCACAGGCTCAAACAAAGAGGGGTATTTGCGCTCCGGGTTGATGTTGCCCGACGGTGCGATCGCGATCGTGCCGGTACAGGCAGGTCCGAGATCGGACAGGATGTCGCCAAACAGGTTGCTCGCCACCACCACATCGAACCAGTCCGGGTTGCGCACGAAGTGCGCCGTCAAAATATCAATGTGGAATTTATCCACGGCGACATCCGGGTATTGAGCCTGCATCTGGGCCACCCGTTCATCCCAGTAGGGCATTGAGATGAAGATGCCATTGGACTTGGTGGCCGAGGTGAGCTTGCGGCGCGGCCTGCGCCGGGCCAGCTCGAACGCATAGCGAAGCACCCGGTCAACCCCGGTGCGGGTAAAAATGGACTCCTGCAGCACGAATTCGCGATCGGTGCCCGCGAACATCTTGCCACCTACCGACGAGTACTCACCCTCGGTGTTCTCACGCACCACGTAGAAGTCGATATCGCCCGGTTTGCGACCGGACAGCGGGCAGGGCACACCAGCCATGAGGCGCACCGGCCGCAGATTGATGTACTGGTCGAACTCGCGCCGCATCAACAGCAGCGATCCCCACAGCGAGATGTGATCGGGCACCTTCGCGGGCCAACCGACCGCCCCGTAAAAGATGGCATCGTGCCCGCCAATCTGATCCTTCCAGTCAGCCGGCATCATGCTGCCGTGCTTCTCGTACCAGTCGCAACTGGCGAAATCAAAGTGATCGAACACCAGGTCGATGCCAAATTTTCGCGCGGCTGCATCAAGCACCAGCAGACCCTGCGGAACAACTTCTTTGCCGATGCCGTCACCGGCAAGCACAGCGATACGATGTTTGGCCATGGGAAGACCTCTCAGGTTCTCGGGAAAACCCCAATGTTAACGCCAGAGCCAGTGCGGGCTCTCGAGAGGGTGCGACGCGGACGGCCATCACCGAGGAGCCCCGCTGCTGGGCAGGGAAATCAAAGCGCCGTAAACTGCGCAGGTCGTCGCCCGGGCACACACTTGTGTTCGAGCCTCGCCCGACCTGATGAATCTGTCATCTTCCCCTAGGAGAAGCATCGATGCGTATTAAAAAAATTCTGCGGACGCTGGCGATTTCCGCCGCGTTCGCCGCCCCCACCGTGGTACTGGCCGGCCCCACTTTAGACGCCATCAAGCAGCGCGGCGCACTGCGTTGTGCCGTCAACACCGGTCTGCTGGGCTTTTCGGCACCCGACGCCACCGGCAAGTGGTCGGGCATCGATGCCGATTTCTGCCGCGCGGTGGCCACCGCCATCCTGGGCGACCCGAACAAAGTGCAGTTCGTGCCCACCACGGCACAAAACCGCTTCACCATCGTTCAGTCAGGCGAAGCCGACATGATGTCCCGCAACACCACCTGGACATCCTCGCGTGATGCCACACTGGGTTCGGTGTTCGCAGGCACCTTGTTTTACGACGGCCAGGGCTTTATGGTGAAAAAGTCCAGCGGCGTCACCAAAGCGGCTGAGCTTAACGGCGCCACGGTCTGTGTACAGCCTGGTACCACCACCGAGCTCAATCTCTCTGACTATTTCCGCAGTAAGAAAATGACCTTCCGCCCGGTGGTCATCGCCGAGCTCAATCAGATCGAGCAGGCCTTCTTCGCTGGCCGTTGCGACGTCTACACCACCGATATCTCTGGCCTGGCGGCCACCCGTCTGAAAGCCCCCAACAAGGACGACTTTGTCATCCTGCCGGAGGCTATCTCCAAGGAGCCTCTGGGCCCGATGGTTCGCCGCGGGGACTGGGAATTTTTCAACATCGTAAAGTGGACGCTGTTTGGTCTGATCGAGGCCGAGGAGTACGGTGTATCCAGCCAGAACATTGACAAGCTGATGGGCGAAAACAATGACCCCCCGATCCAGCGTCTGCTGGGTAAGACCGGCGATGCCGGCAAGGGTATGGGCCTTGAAAACGACTGGCTGGTCAAGATCATCAAGGCGGTCGGTAACTACGGCGAGCTCTACCAGCGCAACATCGGTCCCCTGGGTATCGCCCGCGGCGTCAATGCGCAGTGGCGAGACGGCGGCCTGATGTACGCCCCGCCCATCCGCTGATCACACCCCATCGGCGGCCCAGAGCCTGCCTGCCCAGCGCCTGACGGCGCGCGCGGGCGGGCTCCCGCCCGAAAGCCCCCCGGGTTTTTCGGCAAAAGGGTCGCCTCAATCCAAAGCCTTCAGCAACGCGATGTTCAGCAGCGAACGAGCGCGAGGCATTCTCTGGCAGGTGCTGCTGGTAGCCGCCGTTGGCGCCATTGCCTGGTATCTGTTTTCAAACACGCTGCACAATCTGGCCACGCGCCAGATCCAGGTCGGGTTCGCTTTTCTAGGCCGCGAAGCAGGCTTCGAGATTGCCGAAAAGCTGATCGAATACGACCCCTCCAATAATTACGCCCGCGCCTTCATGGTGGGGTTGCTCAACACCCTTTACGTGGCGGCCCTGGGCATTGTGCTGGCCACCCTGCTGGGCACCCTGATCGGCATCGCGCGGCTATCGCCCAACTGGCTGCTGGCACGAATCGCCTCCGCTTACGTGGAGCTCATGCGCAATATCCCGCTGCTGCTGCAACTGCTGGTCTGGTACGGGCTTTTCACCGAACTGCTGCCCGGGGTTCGGCAGGCCATCAACGTGGGAGGCCTGCTCTTCATCAGTCAGCGGGGCTTCCGCTTTGCCTGGCCCGAAGCACACCCCGCGTGGAGCGCGGTGCTGTGGGCGCTGGCCATTGGCCTGGTGCTGGCCCTGGCATGGCGAACCATCGTGCGCAGGCGCCAGGCGGCAACCGGGCTACAGTGGCCGGTGGGATGGCCGGCGGCGGCCCTGGTCGTGGGGCTGCCCGTGATCGTGTGGGCAGCGTACGGTGCACCCACAGCACTTGAGATTCCCAAGCTTGCGGGCTTTGATTTTCGCGGCGGCAGGGTCGTCTCGCCCGAGTTCATGGCCTTGTTGATCGGACTGGTCACCTACACCGCTGCATTCATCGCCGAGGTGGTCCGCGCCGGCATTCTGGCGGTTGACCGTGGCCAGACCGAGGCGGCCATGTCACTGGGACTATCGCCCGGGCAGCGGCTGCGACTGGTCACTCTACCGCAGGCGCTGCGCGTGATCATCCCCCCGCTCACCAGCCAGTTCCTCAACCTAACCAAAAACTCGTCGCTGGCGGTGGCTATCGGCTATCCAGACCTGGTTGCGGTCGCCAATACGTCCATGAACCAGACCGGTCAGGCCCTGGAAGCCATCGCGATCCTGATGGCGGTTTATCTCACGATCAGCATTGCGATCTCGGTGTTCATGAATTGGTACAACGCACGCGTGCGTCTGGTGGAGCGCTGACATGAGCAGCCCCGTCAGCATCAATCGTCCGGTCGGGTATTCGCCCCTGGCCTGGATGCGCAGCAACCTGTTTTCCACGCCAGGCAACACATTGCTCACCCTGCTGCTGCTGGGCTTACTCGCATGGCTGGTGCCCAAAGCGGGTGGCTGGTTGCTCTGGGACGCTGTCTGGGGCAAGCAACCGGTGGCAGTCTGCGATGCGGTGCGCGGTCAAGGCGCCTGCTGGTCAGTCGTCTGGGAAAAAATTCGTTTCATGCTCTTCGGGGTCTACCCGTTCGGCGAGCAGTGGCGTCCCGGCATTGCCATCGTGGTGCTCACCCTGCTGCTGGTGGTGTCCGCGGTCCGCTGGTTCTGGAACCGCTGGCTCGCGCTGATCTGGGTTGCGGGCATTGCCTTGGCCTTTTGGCTCATGGGCGGAGGACTAGGTCTGGCACGAGTGCCCGCCGAGCGCTGGGGCGGGCTGCCGGTTACCCTCATTCTGGCCATTTTCGGTATTGGCTTCGCGTTTCCTCTGGGCGTTCTGTTGGCCATGGGACGGCGGTCCCGCCTGCCCATCATCCGCGCTTTTTCGGTGATCTACATCGAGGTCGTGCGCGGGGTTCCGCTCATCACGGTGCTGTTTATGGCGTCCGTGATGTTCGCGCTTTTCATGCCTGAGGGTTTCCGCATCGAGCAGCTGCTGCGCGCGCAAATCGCCATCATTCTGTTCATTGCAGCCTACCTGGCTGAGGCCGTGCGCGGAGGCCTGCAGGCCATTTCCAAAGGTCAGTACGAAGCGGCTGAAGCGCTGGGCTTGCCTTACTGGAAGACGATGGGCCTCGTGATCCTTCCCCAGGCGCTGAAGGTATCGATTCCGCCCATCGTGAACATCTTCATTGCGGTGTTCAAGGACACCTCCCTGGTGGTGATCATCGGCATCTACGACTTCGCCTACGCGGTCAAGAAGTCTGTCGAGACCGACATCTCCTGGAAAAAATATTTCATTGAAGCCTTCATGTTTTCCATCGTCGTGTACTGGATTTACTGCTTCGCGATGTCCAAGTACAGCCAGTGGCTCGAAAGCGAACTCGCCCGCGGCCAGCGGCGCTGAAACCTACAAACCCCGCTGATCTCGACCGCCGCACCGTCTAGAGGATTGTCATGAGCGCAAGTGCCCAACCCCAGCAGCATTCCGACGCGGCCGCCATCGCAATCGCCGATCTCAACAAGTGGTACGGCGATTTTCAGGTTCTCAAGAACATCAATCTCACCGTGCGACGCGGCGAGCGTATCGTCGTGTGCGGCCCATCGGGCTCGGGTAAGTCAACGCTCATTCGCTGCATTAATCGCCTGGAGGTGCATCAGCAGGGCAGCATCATGGTCAACGGCGTGGCGCTTACCGACAATCTGAAGAACATCGATCAGGTGCGCTCAGATGTGGGCATGGTGTTTCAGCATTTCAATCTGTTCCCGCACCTGACCGTTCTGGACAACTGCACGCTGGCACCCATCTGGGTCAGAAAGCAGTCAAAGTCAGCGGCAGAGGCTGCCGCCATGAAGTTTCTCGAGCGGGTACGCATTGCCGATCAGGCGCTCAAGTACCCGGGTCAACTGTCCGGGGGGCAGCAGCAGCGCGTGGCCATCGCCCGCGCTCTGTGCATGAACCCTTCCATCATGCTGTTCGATGAGCCCACCTCGGCGCTTGACCCAGAAATGGTCAAGGAGGTACTTGACACCATGATCATGCTGGCGCGTGAAGGCATGACCATGCTGTGCGTAACCCACGAAATGGGCTTTGCCCGCGCGGTGGCCGATCGCGTCATTTTCATGGACCGCGGCGAGATCGTCGAAGAAAACACGCCCGATGCCTTTTTCGACTCGCCGCGTAACGAGCGCACGCGACAGTTTCTCAGTCAGATTCTCGATCGCTGAAAAACCGCAGCGGCCGGGCACCTCGCAATCAGCGCGGCCCTACCCCGTTTACGGTACCGTAACGACCGTGACGGGGTCCGAGTCACCGCCCTGCGCCTGCGCGGCCCACATGCGCGCGTAAATACCATCGCGCAGCAGCAGTTGCTCATGCGTACCAGACTCAGCGATCTGCCCAGCATCCATCACCAGAATCTGATCCGCATCGACGATGGTGGACAAGCGATGGGCAATCACCAGCGTGGTGCGCCCGCGCATCGCCTGTCTCAGGGCCTGCTGAATCGCCTGTTCGTTACGACTATCAAGCGCTGAGGTTGCCTCGTCGAGCACAAGAATGGGCGGATTCTTCAGCAAGGTGCGTGCGATGGCCACACGCTGCTTCTCCCCGCCCGATAGCTTCAACCCCCGTTCACCCACCGGGCTGTCATAACCCGACGGCAAACTGGCAATGAATGAATCCAACTGCGCGGCCTTGACCGCCGCGTCAATGTCAGCCTGACTGGCTGCGGTGGCACCGTAGGCGATGTTGTAGCGGATCGAGTCGTTGAACAGCACCGTATCCTGCGGCACGATGCCAATAGCCGCGCGCAGACTCGCCTGCGTAAAGTCGCGTATATCAGTGCCGTCAATCAGAATACGCCCGCCTGTCACATCGTAAAACCGGAACATCAATCGCGCGAGCGTTGACTTTCCGGCACCGCTGGACCCCACCACCGCGGTGGTCGTGCCCGGCGCAATCCGAAAGCTGACGTTTTTCAGAATGGGGCGGGCGGCATCATAGTGAAATTGCACCGTCTCAAAGCGCAATTCCGGGCCATGCGACAGACCCAGCACTCGTGCCCCCGGCGAATCGGCCACTTCGCGGCCCTCGCCCAGCAGCCTGAACATGCGCTCCATATCGGTAAGCGCCTGCTTGATCTCGCGATAAAGAACGCCCAGAAAGTTCAGCGGGATGTAAAGCTGAATCATGAATGCGTTGACGAGCACCAGATCACCCAGGGACAGCTCGCCGGCAACCACGCCCTCGGTGGCCCGCCACATCAGCAGGCTGACCGCCACCGCGATGATCGTGGCCTGACCAAAGTTAAGTAAACCCAGTGAGCTTTGCGAGCGCAGCGCTGCCTTCATGCGGCGCTCAAGCTCCTGGTTATAGCGGGTTGCCTCGAAGCCTTCGTTACCGAAGTACTTCACGGTTTCATAATTCAGGAGCGCGTCGATTGCTCGCGTGCTCGCACGCGAGTCCTGTTCGTTGAGCTGGCGTCTGAAGTGGGTGCGCCACTCGGTGATGCGCACCGTATAGATCACATAAATCACCAGGGCGGACAGCGCGATCAGGCCAAACGAAGCCTCGTAGTGCCAGAACAGATAGCCGATGACCAGAGAGACTTCCACCAGCGTGGGCAGAATACTGTAGAGCGTGTAGGAGATCAGACTGGAGACCCCCTGAGAACCACGCTCGATATCGCGCGTCATGCCACCCATCTGACGTTGCAGATGAAATCGAAGCGACAACTCAAAAAGGTGTCGAAATACCTGTAGCGCAATGGTGCGCGTGGCTTCCTGGGTCACTCGCGAAAAAACGATCTCGCGTAATTCGGTAAAGAGCGAGACGCTCAGCCGCAACAGGCCGTAGCCGACCAGCAGTGCAACGGGCACCGCGACCAGGGCTCGCGCCTGCGCACTACCCACGTCCAGTGTATCGACCACTTGCTTGAGCAACAGAGGCACACCGATGTTGGCGAACTTGGCTGCCACCAGACAGACGAGCGCAAAAAGCACCCGACCACGCCAGGCCCACAGATAGGGCAGCAGCCGTGCAACCGTATGCCAATCGCCCTTTGCAGCGGGTGCGGCGTTGCCGGTGGAGCCCTGTGGAGGCGACGATGAAGCAGAGTGCGGACGCATGGTGACATTCAAGGGATGAACAAGTCGCTATTGTGCGCCTGCCCGAATGCGCCGATCACCAGAGCCCAGTACACTGCTCGCAACCGGCCCCTGCCTGGTCTGGAGATCACGCGATGAGTCAAACCCCGATAAGCGCTGCACCTGCGGCCCACGAACTGGTGCTGCGAGTGGTGCCTATGCCCGCAGACGTCAATTCCAACGGCGACATTTTCGGCGGCTGGGTGATGGCTCAGGTCGATATCGCTGGCGGCATTGTCGCCGCGCGACGCGCCCGCGGCCGGGTGGCCACGGTGGCGGTCAATGCGTTTTTATTCAAACAGCCGATATCCATCGGCGATGTGGTGTCGCTTTACGCCCGCATCGAGCGCTCGGGAACCACCTCGGTCACCGTGCATGTGGAGGTAATCGCCGAGCGAAACCCCGCCGCGCCCGTAGTGGTCAAAGTCACCGAAGCATCGCTCACCTACGTGGCCATCGATGACCGAGGCCGCAAGCGGCCGCTGCCGACCACCTGACCTGTTCGGCTCGGCCCGCCGGACAGTTCGGATGGCTCAGGTGGCGCGGTCGGATGACGCGCCACAGCCACCTGCAGCGGTCAGCACTCAATCGATCTTGAGGCTTTGCCGACGGGCGTGCTCGACCTTGGGCAGCAGAACAGTCAGCACACCATCCTTGAAACTGGCTTTAGCCTTGCTGCCGTCGACACCGGCAGGCAGCCCCACGGTGCGACTGAATGCGCCGCGCGTGATCTCGCAGCGAAAGTAGTTGCCCGCCTCAGACTTTTCTTCATGCCTGGCTTCGCCCTTGATAGTGACGCTATCCTCGCCCACCGAAATATCAATGTCGCGCTTGTCCATGCCGGGCAGTTCAACCTGAAGCTGGATGTCGTCCTCGCGGTCCAATACGTCCACCCGCGGCGCACGGGGCTCGAGCAGGGGCATTTCGCCCAAACCCATCCAGTCTGCGCGCCACGGGCGCATCCATCCGCGCCGGGCCAGCAGTCGATCGAACAGACGGTCCATCTCATCAAACGCCGACAGCATGCGCGAAGGCGTTGCTGGCTGCAGTTCGAGCGTTTTTTCCTCGGCCATGTCACTCTCCTTGAATCGTCCGGTTTGCGAGTACGACAACGCGCCCCTTTGCGCTGATGCCCGGTTGGACAACCGGCAGCTTCCAACCTGCCAACAGCGTGCCAATGAAGCGCGCAGGCGCGCTTGCCTCGCCACAAAGAGCGCTCTCGCCAAACCCCGCGATCCGCCCAGCGGTCGGTACCGGCTGGCAAGTACGCTCAAACAGCCTCGTGGGCAGCCTCACCGACTGCTTCTTTGGCAGGCACTTCGGTCATGGTCGCTTCGGTCAGTAACAACAGGCTGGCTACCGACACCGCGTTCTCCAGCGCAACGCGGACTACTTTGGTCGGATCGACGATGCCCGCCTCGATCAGATCACCGTAACGGTTTCGCGCTGCATCAAACCCGATGCTGCCATGGGCCTCAAGCAGTCGTGCCACGACCACACCAGGATCAACTGCGGAATTCTCGGCAATGGCTCTGGCGGGCGCTTCAAGAGCGCGCATGAGGATCTGCACACCCGTGCGCTCATCGCCTTCGAGCTTGTCGAGATCGGCAGCCACCCGGGGTAGGGTGCGCAGCAGTGCCAACCCACCACCGGGCACGATACCTTCAGCCACCGCGGCCTTGGTTGCCGCGATAGCGTCTTCAAGTGCGTCCTTGCGTGCCTTCATCTCCGACTCGCTGGGCGCGCCCACCCGAATCACCGCGACGCCCCCCGCAAGACGGGCAATGCGAGCATCCAGCTTTTCGCGGTCGTAGTCGCTCGAAGCATGCAGGCGCGTATCGCGCAGCTGCGCAATCCGCGACTGCACTGCTGCATGTTCTCCGGCCCCTCCGATCAGCGTGGTGCTGTCCTTGGCCACAACCACCCGACGAACGCGGCCCAGCTGTGCCAGGCTTGCGTCCTCCAATTTAAGGCCCAGGTCACTGCTGATCACCTGAGCCCCGGTGAGCACAGCAAGATCCTGGAGCAGTTCGCGGCGTTGCTCGCCGTAGCCTGGCGCCTTAACCGCACAGCTTCGCAGCACCGCGCGCAGTTGGTTAACGATCAGGGTGGCCAAGGCCTCGCCCTCAACCTCCTCGGCCACCACCAGCAAGGGCCGGCCTGACTTCGCCAGCTGTTCAAGCAAGGGCAAAAGCTCCGCAAGCCCCCCGATCTTGCGATCGGACAACAGCACATGCGCGTCCTCCAGAACAGCCTCCATGCGCTCGGGGCTGGATACAAAATAGGGTGAGAGCCAGCCGCGATCAAAGCGCATGCCCTCGACCACATCGAGCACGGTCTCGGTGGTGCGCGACTCCTCCACAGTGATCACACCATCGGCGCCAATGCGATCCATGGCTTCGGCCACGAGTTCACCGATCACCGCATCGTTATGGGCTGACAGGGTGGCCACCTGTGCGCGTTCCAGTCGACTTTGAACTGGTCGCGCCAACTCTCGTAAGCCCTCAAGCACCCGCCGCTGGGCGCGATCCAGTCCCCGTTTCAGATCAATCGCACTCGCGCCAGCGACGACATTGCGCAGGCCGTCGGCCAGAATCGCGTATGCCAGTACGGTTGCCGTTGAGGTACCGTCACCGACTGCCTCGCCCGTCTTCTCGGCCGCCTGACGCAGCATCCGCGCGCCCAGATCGGCCTGCGCGTCTTCAAGCTCTGTCTCACGCGCAATGGTCACGCCGTCATTGCACACCAGCGGAACGCCCCACCGGCGCTGAATCAGCACCGACTTCGATTTCGGCCCCAGGGTGACGCGAACCGCATCGGCCAGCTGCCCGGCCCCTGAAAGAATCTTGGCTCGAGCCTCGGCTCGAAACAGTATGTGCTTGGCAGTCATCGTCGGGCTCCTCCTGGGCGGCAGATACCGCCAACCTTAGGGGTGCCTACCGGCCTGGCGATTGACCGAGTGCAAACAGCGTCCGCCACCTGATCAGCGCAGCCTACTTCGGGTACAGTGACGCGCCGGCAAGAAGCCCCCGGCGCTTCGACTGTCACCGTCTGGAGACACACTCATGCTGGATTTCGTTCTCGAGTTCATGGCTTTTTCGCGCTGGCCCGAGGAGGCGCGAACGGTCCTGACGCTCGTCGTTTTACTCATCGCCGCCCTGATTGCCCGCCGAGTCCTGCTGCGGCTGTTAACAGGTTTTTTCGATACCCTCGCCAGGCGGCTCCCCAGCGTGGAAGAGCGGCGACGCATCGAAACGCTGGGGCGCGTGCTGCGTCACACCATCTCGGTCGTGCTGCTGGTCATGATCGGCATGATGGCCCTCAATACTCTGGGTATTCCGATCGCGCCCATACTCGGCGCAGCCGGTGTGGCCGGCGTTGCGATCGGCTTCGGCGCACAAAGCCTGGTGAAAGACTTTTTCACCGGCGTGTTCCTGCTGCTGGAAGATCAGATTCGTGTGGGTGATGTGGTCGAGATCGCTGGCAAA
>JBIKMC010000169.1:0-7442 GCA_044359405.1 Burkholderiaceae bacterium | reverse complement strand
AGGGTAAGGGCCGCGGCCAGCTGCCAGGGCCCCTGGGCCAGCGCAACCAGCAGGGATGAAATGCCGATACCGAAAAAAAATACCAGCATCATGGCGCGCCGGCTCCAGAGGTCGCCCAGCCGTCCCGCTGGCCATGAACCCAAACCGAACATGAGAAAGGCGCCGCTGGCATAGGGCATCAGGTCCTCCCAGCGGGTCATGCCGAAATCAGCGGCAATGGCAGCGACAGCCGTGGCGAAGATCAGCAGAAGCAGGTGGTCAATCGCATGCGCAATGTTGAGCAGCAGCGCGGTCATAAGTGCGTCCGACGGTCAGGGTTGTTTGAACAACAGGACACGTCTGAGCTTAACAGGCCTTACAACTTTTCGGGCACTAAGACACCCCTGTGTAAAATTACAGCATGTCGGATCTTCTAAAACACCTCAACGAAGCCCAGCTGGCTGCGGTCACCTTGCCGGGCGAGCATGCTCTCATCTTGGCAGGCGCCGGCAGCGGCAAGACCCGGGTTCTGACGACCCGCATCGCCTGGCTCATCGCCACCGGTCAGGTCAGCCCGCAGGGCGTGCTGGCGGTTACCTTTACCAATAAGGCGGCGCGCGAAATGATGACGCGTCTGTCCGCCCAGCTGGCGGTGAGCGCGCGCAGCCTCTGGATCGGTACCTTCCACGGTCTTTGCAACCGTATGCTCCGTGCTCACGCCCGCGATGCGGGTTTGTCGCCCTCTTTTCAAATTCTGGATTCGGGCGATCAGCTGGCGGCCATCAAGCGACTCATCCGAACGCTCGGGGTCGATGATGAGAAGTATCCCGCCAAGAACCTGATGTACTTCATCAACGGCGCTAAAGAGCAGGGCCTGCGGGCATCAGCCCTTGAAGTCTTTGACGATTACAACCGGCGTATGGCCGAGCTGTACGCCGCCTATGACGAGCAGTGTCAGCGCGAGGGTGTGGTCGATTTCGCCGAGCTGCTGCTGCGCAGCTATGAACTGCTCGAGCGCAACCAGCTCCTGCGCGAGCATTACCAGCGACGCTTTCGTCACATTCTGGTCGATGAGTTTCAGGACACCAACATCCTGCAGTACCGCTGGCTTAAGCTCTTGGCGGGGCCCCAGAGCGCGGTCTTTGCGGTCGGTGATGATGACCAGAGTATTTATGCCTTTCGTGGCGCCAACGTGGCCAATATGGCCTCATTCGAGCGCGACTTTCAGGTCCGGCATCTCATCAAGCTCGAGCAAAACTACCGCTCGCACGGCAATATTCTGGGCTGCGCCAACGCCCTCATCGAGCACAACACGCGTCGCCTGGGTAAACAGCTGTGGACCGAATCAGGCGAGGGCGAACCGGTACGGGTGTTCGAGGCGGCCAGCGACGGCCAGGAGGCGCAATGGCTGGTCGAAGAGATCCGTACCCTGTGCACCGAAGGCCTGTCGCGCCACGAGGTCGCTGTGCTCTATCGGTCCAATGCGCAATCACGCGTGATCGAGCATGCGCTTTTTTCGGCGGGAATCGCCTACCGTGTATATGGCGGGCTGCGTTTTTTTGAGCGTGCTGAAATCCGTCACGCCATGGCCTATCTGCGTCTGCTCGACAATCCGGACGACGACGGCGCTTTTTTGCGCGTGGTGAATTTCCCGGCGCGCGGCATCGGAGCCCGTTCTCTTGAAGCCCTGCAGGATCTTGCCCGTGCACAAGAGGTCAGTCTGCATTCGGCCGTTCAGCAGTTAAAGGGTGCGCCCGCCACAAAGCTTGCTGCATTCAATGAGCTGGTCCAGCGGCTGCGGTCTGAAACCCAGCGCCTGCCACTGCCCGAGCTCATCGAGCACATCGTTGAGCGCAGTGGCCTTAGCGCGCACTATGTCAACGAAAAGGAAGGCGCCGAGCGCATTGAAAACCTGCGCGAACTGGTTAATGCGGCGACTGCCTTCCTAGCCGAAGAGGGGCTGGGTGTCGATACCCCCGCCAATCTGGGCGTGGCTCAGGCCAGCTTGCCGACCTCTGGGCCGATGCTGGCTGATCCACTGCAGCCCGGTCAGGGCGATCTTGACGGTGTTGTGCAGCTGTCGCCGCTGGCGGCGTTTTTGGCCCATGCCTCGCTCGAGGCGGGTGATGCGCAGGCCGGTGAGGGCGTCGACGCCGTGCAATTGATGACCGTGCATGCCGCCAAGGGCCTGGAGTTCCATACCGTGTTCATGACCGGTCTTGAAGAAGGTCTCTTTCCCCACGAAAACTCGGCCACCGAAATTGACGGGCTCGAGGAAGAGCGCCGGCTCATGTATGTGGCCATCACGCGGGCACGTGAGCGCCTTTACCTGTCTCTGTCGCAAACGCGCATGCTGCATGGCCAGACCCGCTACAACCTGCGCTCGCGCTTTCTTGAAGAGTTGCCTGAGGCCGCGCTCAAGTGGTTAACGCCGCGCGTCAAACCCGCGTCTGCCGCACCGGCGTGGCGTGAGGGCTGGGGCGCTGTCTGGGAGGGTTCCGGACAACGCCGCGATCAGAGACAGTCAGCCTGGACCGATCGGGATGTTGATACGGGTCGCAGCGATGCCTCGAGCGCGCGTGCGGCGCAACGGTTTGACCGGGGCGTGCCGTGGCGCATCGGTCAAACCGTGACGCATGCCCGCTTTGGTGAGGGCGTGATCGTCAATATCGAGGGCAGTGGTCAGGAGGCCCGCGTGCAGGTTAATTTTCGGCACGAAGGCTCGAAGTGGCTCGCGCTGTCGGTGGCCAAGCTTCAGGCCTCGACCTGAGCTCCAAGCTTTATTGCGGTGTCTGCGTGGGCGGGTCAATTCGTTTCAAGTCGACCGCGTCGCGATACGTGGCCCAGAACGAACAGTAGACGGCGGTAAGCCCTATCAGCCATAACGGCGACAGCAGCATGGACATCAGCATAGGCACGTCAGTGAGCATCAGCTGCGCCAGCCTGATGACGATAGAGGCTGCGGTGGCCACCAGCATCCATCCCACTGCGTAGACCAGAAACGCGCCCTTGTTTCGAAAAATGGCAGCGATACTGAAGAACAAAGACTTAAGCAGGGGTACCTGATCCCAGGCAATAAACATGGGCGCGTACCAGGTTGCCAGCTGCACGGGCAGGTAAGCCAGCAGAAACACCAGCGCAGCCATCAGCAGGCGGCCATCCTGCAGGGTCGGATCATCGGGCGCGATACGACCGGTAATCAGGTTGATCAGCGTTTCGCCCCCTGCCAGGGCGGACAGCGCCATGGCAATGAGGGTTGTCACCGCATTGATCAGACCGAGCACCAGCAGTGGCCGCCAAGCCCTGCCCTGGTCGTCGCGCCAGGCGGCGAACAGAACCAGCGGTGAAGGGTTTTGCCCACGTTCGGCCAGGGCTGCCGCCTTCATTAGACCCACCATGAGGAGCGGCGTCAGAATGAGCGGGCCGAGTGATCCGATGACCGGTATCTGTACCGAGAGCCACATCAGTACAAGGTTTACAAAAGCAATGGCCAGCAGGCCGATAGGCTGTCGGCGCAGGATGCGGAAGCCATCCAGCACCCACCGCCAGCCGGTCCGCGCGGGAAGTCGGGAAATCTGCATGGCTGCGATCTTAGCCCAGCCCGATGAGCCGGGTGCGACGCTGGGTCAGCAGGCGCTCAAAATGCGCGGGGTCTTTGACGTTCACGATCTGAGCGGGCCTGGGCAGGTGAAGGTCAAATAGCCGCGACAACCAGAAACGCAAGGCAGCGGCGCGCAGCATCATGGGCCAGCACTCGAGCTCAGCCGCCTGTGGCGGCCGTACCGTTCGGTAGGCCGCCAGGAAAGCGGAAAGCCTATCCTCAACCAGGCTGGCGTCGCGGTCGTCGATGCACCAGTCATTGACGGTGACGGCAAGGTCGTAGAGCCAGCTGTCAACGCCCGCGAAATAAAAGTCGATGATGCCCCCGAGCTTTGCACCCGGGCCTTCATCATCGCGAACCAGAACATTGTCGCGAAACAAATCGGCATGGACCGCGGATCCAGGCAGCGCGGCAAAAGCCGAACTCGAGGCGAAACGGGCTTGCGCAATGAGCTCGTCCTGAAGCAGATCAGCCTGCGTGGGCGTCAGGAACGGCAGCACCCGGGGCGCGGTCTGTTGCCACCAGTGGCGACCGCGAGGATTGGGCAGGTGTCCTGGATAGTCAGCAGCCGCCAGGTGCATGCGGGCGAGGGTGGCGCCGACTTCAGCGCATAGCGCCGCATCGGGCTGCATCTGCACACGCCCCGAAAGGCGGGTGACGATCGCGGCCGGTTTGGCCTTGAGTTCGCCCAGCAGCGCACCCCGTCGATTGGTGATCGGGTCGGGGCAGGGAATGCCCCGCGCTGCCAGATGGCGCATGAGTTCCAGATAAAACGGCAGATCGCGGGCCGACAGTCGCTCGAACAGGGTCAGTACAAAACGGCCCTCCGAGGTATCCAGGAAGAAATTGGTATTTTCAATCCCCGAGCTGATACCTTCCAGGCTTAGCAGGTCGCCGAGCTCATAGTTGCGCAGCCACTGCTGCACGTCGGTCT
The DNA here is from genome assembly GCA_044359405.1 of Burkholderiaceae bacterium. GTDB lineage: Bacteria > Pseudomonadota > Gammaproteobacteria > Burkholderiales > Burkholderiaceae_E > SYIM01. The sequence goes on along the minus strand of JBIKMC010000169.1, from coordinate 2,928 downwards.
GATCAAGTGGCGTGAATACGGCCATGTTCTGTCACGAGTCATCAGCCGCGCGGGCGACCCCGGTTTGGCGGCTCCATCAAATTCTGAAACGGGGATAATCCGGGTATGTCTCAGTTGCCATCAGATTCCGGCAAGGCCTTGCTCCTGGTTGACGGGTCAAGCTATTTGTATCGAGCCTTTCACGCCTTGCCAGATCTGCGCAACCGTGACGGCGAACCGACCGGCGCCATCTACGGAATCGTCGCGATGCTACGGCGGATGCGCGCCGACCGCAAATTGAATATCGGAGCGACCCATGGGGCGGTGATTTTCGATGCACCTGGCAAGACCTTTCGCGACGATCTGTATCCGCAATACAAGGCAAACCGCAGCGAGACACCGCCTGACCTGGTGCGTCAGATTCCCATCATTCACGACATCGTTAGAGCGCTGGGCTGGCCGGTGATCATGATTTCCGGCATCGAGGCTGATGATGTCATCGGCACCCTGGCTTTGCAGGCACGTGCGCAGCAGCTTGAAACCATCATCTCCACCGGCGACAAAGACATGGCGCAGTTGGTGGGTCCTCATGTTCGTCTGGTCAACACCATGAGCCGAGATGGTGGGGGTGCCGAGTGGCTTGATCGCGACGGTGTCAGCGCGCGGTTCGGGGTGCCGCCTGAGCGCATCGTCGACTATCTCAGCCTGGTGGGCGATGCGGTCGATAATGTACCTGGGGTCGACAAGGTGGGGCCCAAGACGGCAGCCAAGCTGCTGGCTGAGTACGGTTCGCTTGATGCGTTGATGACGCGAGCCGCTGAGGTCAAGGGTGTGGTCGGCGAAAATCTGCGCACGGCGCTTGATTGGCTGCCGCTGGCCCGAACCCTGGTGACCATCCGCACTGACTGTGATCTTAGCGGGCATATCGCATCCATCGATGACAGTCTCGATCTTCTGCCCGAAGACATACCCGCCTTGCGGGGCCTGTTCGAACGCTGCGCGTTCCGAACCTGGCTGCGCGAGCTGGAAGCCGGCCAGTCTTCGTCGGTGCGCGCGCTCCCGGGCAGGGCGGTCGAATCGCGACGCGGGCTTGGCCTTGCGTCCGCGGGCGACGCGGCGGTGTCGAGTGCTGTGCCCATGGGTACGGTCAGCGGCACGATGGCTGATGCTGCGGCGGGTGCGGTCACCGGCGCACCGGCGGTTGCCGCGCAATACGAGTGTGTGCTCAACTGGGAGCAGCTTGAGCGCTGGAAGGCCCGCGTCCGCTCGGCGCCGCTGGTTGCACTTGATACCGAAACCACCTCGCTCGACCCCATGGCCGCGCGCCTGGTGGGTATTTCACTGTCGGTACAGCCCTTTGAGGCCTGTTACATACCCGTCGGTCACGAGTATGCGGGTGCCCCTGATCAACTGCCGCTTGAAGCGGTGCTGGATCACCTGCGCGATTGGCTCCAGGATGACACTGCACCCAAGGTCGGTCAAAACCTCAAGTACGACGCGCATGTTCTTCAGAACCATGGCATCACGCTGGCCGGCGTGGCGCATGACACCTTGCTTGAAAGCTATGTGCTGGAAGCCCACCGCAACCATGACATGGACTCGCTCGCGGCCCGGCACCTCGAGCGTCGAACCATCCGTTATGAAGAGGTGGCCGGTAAGGGCGCCAGCCAGATCGGGTTTGAGCAGGTGTCCATCGAGCGGGCCACCGAGTACTCGGGCGAAGATGCCGAGGTCACTCTGCAACTGCATCAGACGCTTTACCCACAAGTCACCGCGGTGCCAGCTCTTGAGCAGCTTTATCGCGAGATCGAAATTCCAGTGTCGCGGGTGCTGCAACGCATGGAGCGACACGGTGTGCTGATTGATGCACAGCTTCTGGCTCGTCAGTCGAATGAGTTGGGCCACAAGCTGCTGGCGCTTGAAGCGCAGGCCCATGAAGCAGCGGGTCAGCCCTTTAATCTCAATTCGCCCAAACAGCTGGGCGAGATTTTATTCGAGCGTTTGGGGCTGCCCGTGGTCAAGAAGACGGCCAGTGGCGCGCCCTCCACCGATGAAGATGTGCTGACGCAGCTGGCTGAAGATTACCCGCTGCCGCGGCTGCTGCTTGACTGGCGTGGCCTGGCCAAGCTTAAGAGTACCTATGCCGATAAGCTGCCGCGCATGGTCAATGCGCGAACAGGCCGGGTACACACGAGCTATTCCCAGGCCGTTGCGGTCACAGGCCGTCTCGCCTCCAGCGACCCCAACCTGCAGAATATTCCCATCCGTACAACCGAGGGGCGCCGAATTCGCGAGGCCTTCATCGCCCCGCCTGGATGCCGTATTGTGTCGGCCGATTACTCCCAGATTGAGTTGCGCATCATGGCGCATCTTTCGCAGGATGCCGGGCTGCTGAGCGCCTTTGCGCAGGGGCTCGATGTGCATCGTGCGACCGCGGCTGAAATTTTTGGTACCACGCCCGCTGAGGTCACCAGCGAGCAACGTCGCTACGCCAAGGTGATCAACTTCGGCCTGATCTATGGCATGAGCGCGTTCGGTCTTGCATCCAATCTGGGCATTGAGCGCGATGCCGCACGTAACTACATCGACCGATATTTCACGCGTTATCCAGGTGTGCGTACATACATGGATGACACCCGTCTGCGCGCGCGCGAACAGGGCTATGTTGAGACCGTGTTTGGCCGGCGACTCTGGCTGGCCGAGATCAATAGTCCCAGCGGGCCGCGCCGAGCGGCTGCCGAACGTGCCGCCATCAACGCACCCATGCAGGGTACTGCGGCTGACCTCATCAAAATGGCCATGATTGCCGTTCAGTCCTGGCTTGACCGCGAGCAGCTCGCGTCAAAGCTGGTGATGCAGGTGCATGACGAACTGGTCCTTGAAGTGCCCCAGCATGAGCTCGAGCTTATTCGGACGCAGTTGCCGGCATTGATGTGCGGCGTGGCAAGT
>JBIKMC010000168.1:0-7443 GCA_044359405.1 Burkholderiaceae bacterium | reverse complement strand
ATGATGACGTCGTCGCCCTCAACACGCGTAGCCTCCTGCATCACCACCGCATCGGCACCGGCTGGAATCATGGCGCCCGTGAAAATACGCGCAGCTGTCCAAGGCTGCAGCGCCTGTCCGACCTGGCCTGCGGGAATGCGCTGCGCGATACGCAGACGTGTGCCGACGCCGTTATGCAGATCGGCGGTACGCACAGCGTAGCCATCCATCTGGGTGTTATCCATGGGGGGCACATTGATCGCCGAATGAACCGCCTCGGCGAGCACGCGCCCGTGGGCCTCCAGCGTGGCCACTATCTGCACACCAGGCACGACCTGGGCTTGCTGAATCAGGCTGCTCAGCGCCTGATCAAACTCGAGCAAGGGCGGCTTCACACGCGTTGGCGCGGCACGCATCGGGCCGCGATGTAATCCTTGAGCATGGGCACGTCGACCGGCATCAGCGCAAAACGCTGAGTACGGCTTTCGAGTCCGTCAAAGGCGGGCGGTCTGGGCGCAGAACGGCCCAGAGCCTCAACAATCGTATCGGAGAACTTGGCCGGCAAGGCAGTTTCAAGACAGATCATGGGTACGTCCGGCTCGCGCCAAGACGCTGCCACGAACAGGCCATCAGCCGTGTGCGTGTCGACCACGCGCCCATAGCGCTGCGCGGTTTCACGAATGGTTTGCAAGCGATTGGCATGCCGACTGCTTCCCGAACAGAACCCGAAGCGGGCAATGCCAGCAAACTCGGGCGTGCCTCCCAGATCGAACTCTCCGGTTCGTTCGAGTGTTCGCCACAGGTCAGCCAGGCGCGCTGCATCGCGGTTGAGCAGATCGAATACAAAGCGCTCAAAGTTCGATGCTTTACTGATGTCCATGGACGGGCTTGAGGTCTGCCAGGTTTCGGCCGAGCCGCGCACCCGATATCGGCCTGTGCGAAAGAATTCGTCAAGCACATCATTTTCGTTGGTTGCCACTACCAGCCGCGCGATGGGCAGGCCCATGCTGCGCGCGATATGGCCCGCCAGCACATTGCCGAAGTTTCCGGAAGGTACGGTGAAGGACACCCGCTGATCATCACTCGATGTGGCTGCGAAGTAGGCCTTGAAGTAATAGACCACCTGAGCAACGACACGAGCCCAGTTAATGGAGTTGACCGTGCCGATGGCAAAACGGCTCTTGAACGACAAGTCGTTGGACACTGCCTTGACCATGTCCTGGCAGTCGTCAAACACGCCACGCACCGCGATGTTGAAAATATTCGCATCGGGCAACGAATACATCTGCGCCGCCTGGAAGGCGCTCATGCGCCCATGTGGCGAGAGCATGAACACACGAACCCCGCGCCGACCACGCATGGCGTATTCAGCCGCGCTGCCCGTATCGCCTGAGGTGGCTCCCAGAATATTCAGTTCACGGCCGTCGCGCATCAGTACATGCTCAAACAGCCTGCCCAGCAACTGCATGGCCACATCTTTGAAGGCCAGCGTTGGGCCATTGGACAGATGCAGCAGGTGCAGACCCGGTTCGAGCGTGGACAGCGGTGTGACCTCATCGCTGCCAAAGACTTCTGCGCAATAGGCTGAGCGCACCATGTCGCGCAGCGCCTGCGGATCGATATCGTCGGCGTACAGCCGAAGAATTTCGTAAGCCAGATCGGCATACGATAGCCCCCGCCACACGGCGAGCGTAGCGGCATCGACCCGTGGATAATGCTGGGGAACCACCAGACCGCCATCAGGCGCCAGCCCACCCAACAGAATGTCGCTGAAACCGGTGGGACTGAGACCGCCCCGGGTTGATTCGTATTTCACGACAGCTCTTCCATGCGGATACGCACTGGCTTGGACAGCACCGTTGCCAGTGCTTCGATACGGGCCAGCGCCGCATTGACGCGCCCCTCAATGGTGGCGTGGGTGAGCAGAATGAAATCAGTCTGACGCTCGCCCTCGCCCGCCTCTCGCTGCAGGGCGGCATCGATGGAGATACCGGCATCAGCCAGAATTCGGGTGACATCGGCCAAAACCCCCGGCTGATCAGCCACCCGCATGCGCAGGTAGTAGGCACTGAGTGCTTCCTCAATCGGGAGGATGCGTATGTCAGACAAGGCCTCGGGCTGAAACGCCAGGTGCGGCACCCGATTCTCAGGGTCGGCCGTAAACATGCGGGTGATATCAACCAGGTCTGCGATGACGGCACTGGCTGTGGGCTCAGCACCGGCCCCCTTGCCGTAGTAAAGCGTGTGCCCAACGGCATCACCCTTGACCAGGACCGCATTCATGGCGCCTTCAACGTTGGCAATCAGGCGGCGCGCCGGAATCAACGTAGGGTGCACGCGCAGCTCGATGCCGGCAGCGGCTTCCGACGTCGCCTCGCGACGCCGTGCCACCCCCAGCAGCTTGATGCGATACCCCAGCTGCTCGGCGTAACGGATATCTTCGCTTTGCAACTGCGTGATGCCCTCTACATGGCAGCGATCGAACTGCATGGGCACACCAAAAGCGATCGCGGCGAGAATGGTTGCCTTGTGCGCGGCGTCGATACCTTCAATGTCGAAGGTGGGGTCAGCCTCTGCGTAGCCAAGTCGCTGCGCCTCGGCCAGAACGCTGGCAAAAGGTAGCCCCTTATCGCGCATTTCACTCAGGATGAAGTTGGTGGTGCCGTTGATGATGCCGGCAATCCATTCGATGCGATTAGCGGTTAGGCCTTCACGCAGCGCCTTGATGATGGGAATACCGCCGGCGACCGCAGCCTCGAAAGCCACCATGACACCCCGCTGGGAGGCGGCGCGAAAGATTTCATTGCCATGGGTTGCGAGCAGCGCCTTATTGGCGGTAACCACGTGCTTGCCGTTGGCGATGGCCTCAAGCACCAGAGTCTTGGCGATACCGTAGCCGCCAATGAGCTCGATCACGACATCAACGTCAGGGTCTCGCACTACCGACAGGGCATCGGCTGTTACCTTCACCGATTCGCCCACCAGCGCGCGCGCCCGCTGCGTGTCGAGATCAGCCACGTGGGTAATGGCAATGGCACGACCGGCGCGTCGCATGATTTCTGCCTGATTGCGCCTGAGCACAGCGAAGGTTCCACTGCCCACCGTGCCTATGCCTAACAGGCCTACCCGAATCGCTTGACTGCTCATGCTGCGTGCCTCCGGCGATATGCCTCAAGAAAGCGACCGAAGCGACCGATGGCCACTTCAAGGTCGTCGCCATTGGGAAGAAACACGATGCGCAGATGATCGGGGGCCGGCCAGTTAAAGCCGGTACCCTGCACCACCAGCACGTGCTCCTGCTCGAGCAACTCGAGAATGAACTGCTGATCATCCGCAATGGGGTACATCGCGGGGTCGAGCCTAGGAAACAGATACAGGGCCGCTTCAGGTTTGACGCAGCTGACACCCGGAAGCTGGGTAATCAGCCGCCAGGCCAGCTCTCGCTGCTTGTGCAGGCGACCGCCTGGCGAAATGAGATCATCAATACTCTGACGTCCGCCCAAAGCCGTCTGAATCGCGAACTGACCCGGAACGTTCGCGCACAGCCGCATCGAGGCCAAAATGCCCAGACCCTCGATGTAATCGGTGGCTCTGCGCTTGTCTCCCGAAATAACCATCCAGCCGCTGCGATAACCGCAGGCGCGGTAATTCTTGGACAGCCCGTTGAACGTGATGAACAGGACATCGTCGGCCAGCGAGGCGATGGACTCATGCTTTTTGCCGTCGTACACCATCTTGTCGTAGATCTCATCGGCAAACACGATGAGCTGATGCCGACGCGCGATGTCGACCAACGCTCGCAACATATCGGTTGGGTAAAGCGCGCCGGTTGGGTTATTGGGATTGATGATGACCAGGGCCCTCGTGCAGGGCGTAATTTTCGCCTCGAGGTCATCAAGCGCCGGAAGCCAGCCACTGCCTTCGTCGCAGAGATAATGCCGCGGCGTGCCGCCCGCCAGACTGACCGCAGCCGTCCACAAGGGGTAATCAGGCGCCGGGACAAGCACCTGATCGCCATCATCGAGCAGGGCCTGCATTGCCATCACAATCAGCTCGGACACGCCATTGCCGGTAATGATGTCGTCAAGCTGTACGCCAGCGATGCCCTTGGTCTGGGCATACTGCATGATGGCCTTGCGCGCGGCGAACAATCCCCGGGAATCTGAATAGCCCGAGGCGTTGGGCAAATTGATCACCACATCGTGAACCACTTCGTCGGGCGCTTCAAAACCGAAGGGTGCGAGATTGCCGATGTTGAGCTTGATGATGCGGTGGCCTTCCTCTTCGAGGATGCGCGAGCGCGCCATCACCGGGCCGCGAATGTCGTAACAGACGTTGGCCAGTTTGGCGGATTTTTGGATGGTTTTCATGGTCACTGCTATTCTAACTTCACCCTGAATTGACACCGAGTTCACCACTTGAAGCTGCATGCCGACCCATCTTCAGTGCTTAATACCGTCACCGGCTACGGACCCGGCTGGATCGAGGTCAACCGGCAGCGGCATGAGACGGCCATTCTGGTCATGCCCGAGGGCGAGCTCAGCGTCTGGCCGCACGCGCAGGTAGACGCCATTGATAGCGCAAGCCTGGACGCGGTGGCTGCCCGCAAGCCTGAGATTGTGCTGCTGGGAACCGGGCCGGTTCAGCGCTTCCCGCACCCACGCCTGGCGGCGTCTCTGGCCCGGTACCGCATCGGGCTGGACGTCATGGACACGCGCGCCGCCTGTCGCACCTACAACATTCTGATGAGCGAGGGCCGCAAGGTGGCGGCCGTACTGCTCTTGCCCTGAAGCGGCAGACCGACCGGAGGCGCCAGAGCGGCCGTCTGCTCAGACCGCCCGTCTGCTCAGAGAGCCTCAGCGGCAAAATCGGCCAGACGCGAACGCTCGCCGCGCTGCAGGGTGACATGGCCTGAATGCGCCCACCCCTTGAATCGGTCCACCACAAAGGTCAGGCCAGATGAGCCCTCAGTGAGATAAGGCGTATCGATCTGCGCGATATTGCCCAGGCACACCACCTTGGTACCGGGCCCGGCCCGTGTAATGAGGGTCTTCATCTGCTTGGGGGTTAGGTTTTGCGCCTCATCAATGATGAGAAATTTATTGATGAAGGTACGCCCGCGCATAAACGACAGCGCCTTGACCTTGATACGGGCACGCAGCAGATCGGCCGAGGCTGACCGTCCCCAGTCGCCAGCGCTGGGATCACCCTTGTTGAGCACTTCAAGATTATCTTCAAGCGCTCCCATCCAGGGCTGCATTTTCTCTTCTTCTGTGCCCGGCAAATAACCGATGTCCTCACCGACCGGCACCGTCGCCCGGGTAATGATGATCTCAGAGTAGCGCCGCCCCTCCATCACCTGCGCGATACCCGAAGCGAGCGTAAGCAGCGTTTTTCCGGTGCCCGCCTGTCCCAGCAGCGTAACAAAGTCGATGTCGGGATCCATGAGCAGATTCAGCGCGAAATTCTGCTCGCGATTACGAGCCCCCACACCCCAGACCGCGTTTTTGTGGTGGGTGTAGTCACGCAGGGTCTGTAGCACCGCGGTGCGCCCCGCGATTTCGCGTACACGCGCCACCAGGGGTAACTCACCCTCAAAGTGCACGAACTGATTGAGCAATAACTTGGCGACCAGAGGGCCGCTGATACGATAAAAAGTGCTGCCGTTCTGCTGCCAGGACTCCATCCCTTTGCCGTGGCGATCCCAGAAGTCGGCCGGCAGTTGCAGGGTGCCGGTATAGAGCAGATCGGTATCTTCAAGAACATGATCGTTGAAGTAGTCTTCAGCGCTCAGGCCCAGCGCATGCGCCTTGATGCGCATGTTGATATCTTTGGAAACCAGAACCACGGCCCGGTCAGGGTGCAGTTCTTTCAGCGCGCGCACCACGCCCAGAATCTGGTTGTCGGCCTTGCCCACCGGCAGACTGGCCGGCAGCAGCGCAGCAAAGGTTTGCGTCTGGAAGAACAGCCGACCAGCCGCTTCGCGACTGCCCAGCGCAGCCAAAGGCACGCCAGCATCGATGTCGGCATTAGCAGCGGCGATCAGTGCATCCAGACTGCGACTGACCTGCCGCACATTGCGCGAGACCTCCGACATGCCCTTCTTGTGGCTGTCGAGCTCCTCCAGCGTCATGATGGGCAGGTAGATGTCGTGCTCATCAAAGCGGAACAGACTGCTAGGGTCATGCATGAGCACGTTGGTGTCGAGCACGAAAAGCTTGCGCGGCTCGAGCGAAGCAGCTGGGCCCCTTGCCGTGCTGGTTGCGCTCGGGGCTTGCGCTCTGGGGGCTTGCGCTCTGGGGGCTTGCGCTCTGGGGGCTTGCGCGTTTGTACGGCGCGCGGCAGGAGACGCGTCCGCGGGAGCACGGTCAGTCTTTCGCGATGCTTTAGCCGGCGCCGCTTTCGGCGTTAGCGCGCGCTCAAGCGGACTGGCCCCTGCCGTCGCAGGCAGCGCCACCACCGGCTCAACCGCGGGCAATGGACCGGAGTTATCGGCGTGTTGCTCCTGCTGATCTGGGCGGCGGGCGGCAACCTGACGCTCGCGGGCACGCGAGGTTTGGGCTTGTTCGGTCCGAACGCGGCTGGCCGGTCCGGAGGGCGGTTTTGGTAGAGGCATGACTCAACTCGGACGGACGAAGTTTCGGTCAGCGCCTGACCGCAACGGAAATCTCAGACCTGACGAACCGCGGCCAGAACTTCCTCGACGTGACCAGCCACCTTGACCCCACGCCATTCGCGAACCAGGTTCCCCTGACTATCGATGAGAAACGTGGAGCGTTCGATGCCACGAACCTGCTTGCCATACATGTTCTTGAGCTTCATCACACCGAACTGCTCGCACAGGGTCTCGTCGGGATCGCTGATGAGATCAAACGGCAGTTCGAGCTTGGCACGAAAGCCTTCGTGCGACCGCACGCTATCGCGGGAGACGCCCACAACGACAGCACCATGCTTCACGAAGTTTTTATATTGATCGCGAAACTCTCCGGCCTCGGTAGTGCAGCCGGGCGTATTGTCCTTGGGGTAAAAGTACAACACCAGCTTTTTGCCGCGCAGGGCGGACAGGCGAACAGCGCCCTGAGTGGCGTTAGCTTCAAAATCGGGAACAGGTTGACCGGTCTGGACGCTCAAGGTGGCCCTCGTCTACAGTGTCGCCAGGCAAGTCTGCCTGACCGCGAACAACCATACCACAGCGTCTGTTACGACTTCCGGGATGGGCGCGGGCGCCCCCAGGAAAAGCCTGATCTCAGGCGGATCCGCCGTAAGCCCCACCCGACGCAAAGTTCTCGAACCGGGTATGGGCCCCGACAAAAGTAAGCCGCACCGTACCGATGGGGCCATTACGCTGTTTGCCGATGATGATTTCGGCTGTGCCTTTGTCAGCAGAATCGGGGTTATAAACCTCATCTCGGTAGATGAAGATAATGAGATCCGCATCCTGCTCGATGGCACCCGACTCGCGCA
>JBIKMC010000167.1:0-7444 GCA_044359405.1 Burkholderiaceae bacterium | reverse complement strand
ACCACGCGCACGACCACGCGCACGATCACGCACACGATCACGCACACGATCACGCACACGATCACGCGCACGACCACGCGCACGACCACGCGCACGATCATCGCCACGCGCATGCTGCCTCATCCGCCGCGGCGCAGTCGGTCTCGTTACAGCGCAAATCGGCGGGGCACACCCATCGTCATAAGATCAAGTCCAAGCGCATGCCTGAAACGGCCGTCTACGTGCTTGAAAAAATGGCGCACGGCTACAAGCGCCTGGGGCGCGCCTATGGCGCGGGCTTTTATGACTATCCAGAAGGCAGCCACAAGTCACTCTGGCCCGGACTATCCGTCTTTCAGCGCGGAGCCCGCAAGGCGACACCCAGCGTCGAGGAAATCCGCGAGCGCCTGCTCTACGTGCAGGCCCTGGAAACACTCCGTTGCATGGAGGAAGGTGTTCTTGAATCGGTGCGCGACGCCAATATCGGTTCCCTATTTGGCTGGGGTTTCCCGGCGTGGACGGGTGGCACGGTTCAATACGTCAACCACGTGGGCGTTCAAGCTTTCGTCGAGCGCGCCCGGCAACTGGCAAATCTGCACGGTGAGCGTTTCACGCCACCCGATAGCCTGGTCGCCCGTGCTTCGCGAGGCGAGACGCTTTAAGGAGTAGACATGGTTCGCGCTTCCAAACGATTGCATGAATGGCGTGAGCCGGTTGCCACTCGCCCCGCGGCTACCATCTTGCTGGTGCGCGACACGGATGCCGGCCTGCAGGTTCTGATGACGCGGCGTTCACTCACGGCAAGCTTCGCACCGGGCGCTTACGTGTTCCCTGGCGGGGCCGTTGATGCCGCCGACGGCTCCATCCAGGCGCGTGAGCAGAGCAGTATTCGTGACGATCAGGAGGGCGACGAATTACGCTTTGCCACGGCGGCGGTGCGCGAGGCTTTTGAAGAACTGGGCATTCTGCTGGCCTGCGATGCTGAGGGAAACGCATTGACTGGCGTTCATGCCGACACGCTCAGCCGTCACACTAACCATGACCTGCTTCGGCAGTTGGCCAGCCGTCAGTGGCGGCTCGCCCTTGACAGGGTTTGGTGGTTCAGCCACTGGATCACCGACCGAGATCTTCCCAAACGCTTTGATGCGCGATTTTTCGTCGCTCGCATGCCTGAGGGGCAGACGCCTGATGCGGACGGGGCCGAGCAGTTCGAACCTGTCTGGGTTAACCCCAGCGACGGATTGGCGCGTCATGAACGGGGTGAGTTCAACATCATCTTCCCGACCATTCGAACGCTGCGGCAACTGACTCGCTTCAGGAATATCGCTCAGCTTATTGAGCACTGCCGGACCCAGGTGAAGGTATGGCAGTCATCGCCACGCGCAGGCTTTTTGCAAGGACGGGTCGAGCGTTTCTGTGAAGACGAGGCCCCGTTCGGCGAACTCGATCTGGTTGCGCCCGATGGCCAGGTGGTGCACGCGCTCGACTGGCAGCATGAGAAGCCTGTTCCGCTATTGAAACACCTCATGCGACTGACTGCCCCGAATCCTGGCCGTATGACCGGACCCGGCACAAACAGCTACATCCTCGGTGAGCCCGGCCATTATGTGGTGATCGATCCCGGCCCGGATGATTTCGCGCATATTGCGCGACTGCACGCACTGGTGGGCAAAGATCTCAAGGCCATTGTGTGCACGCATGCCCATCCCGATCACGCGCCCGGAGCCGTCTCGCTGCAGGCCCTTACCGGCGCGCCCATTCTGGGACGTCCGTCTGGTCCTGATTTCAATCCTGCCTGGACCTTCCGGCCAGACCGCACCCTGCATGATGGAGATCGCGTTCCTGTCGGTGACAGCACGCTGCGCGTACTGCACACGCCCGGGCATGCTGAACATCACCTATGCCTGCTGCTCGAGGAGGACGGACTCTTGTTCTCTGGTGATCACATCCTCAATGGCTCCACCACTGTCATCGATCCGCCCGACGGCAATATGCGCGATTATCTGCAGTCACTGGAGCGACTGCGCGGTGAGGCCTTCGATACTCTGCTGCCCGCGCACGGTTATGTGCTGGGCAACGCCAAACACGAAATCGACCGACTGATCGCGCATCGCCTGAAGCGCGAAGCCAAGGTGATGGATTCGCTGCTTCAATGCGGTAACGGCACCCTGGACGAACTGGTGGTGCACGCCTACGATGATGTTCCTCGTGAGTTATATCCAGCCGCCAAGCGCTCGCTGACCGCGCACCTGTTCAAGCTGCGAGAAGACGGACGCGCTGATCGCGACGGCACTGAGCGCTGGTACCCGCGCTAGCGGGCTTGGCCAAGTCTGCCTCGAGCTACCCGCCGACACGCTGTGCTCGCGTCGGGCACACCCATAAAAAACGCCCGACGTACAGCAGTCAGGCGTTGTGCAGAGCTTTCGCGCTCAGGTCGAACGCGCAAGCGCTCAGGCCGAACGCGCAAGCGTCCGGCCTGACAGCAAGCGTAGTCAGGCTGACGGCGGTTGAGCCGGTGCGGCTGCCCCGGCTGCTGCGGCATCATCGGCCGCGGCCGCTTTCATCGACAGGCGCAGACGCCCTTTGTCGTCGGCCTCAATGACCTTGACCCGGACAATCTGCCCCTCTTTCACGTAGTCGGCGACCTGGTTGACGCGCTCATTGGCGATTTGTGACACGTGAAGCAGACCGTCACGGCCCGGCATTACCTGAACGATGGCACCGAAGTCGAGAATCTTGAGCACCGTGCCTTCATAGATACGGCCGATTTCAACCTCTGCCGTGAGATCTTCGATCATCTTACGGGCGCGGCCTGCCGCGGCACTATCGACGGCGGCGATGGTGATGGACCCATCATCCTGAATATCGATCTGGGTGCTGGTGGTCTCGGTGATTTGCCGGATGGTGGCGCCGCCCTTGCCGATCACATCGCGAATGCGCTCGGGATTGATCTTCATGGTGTACATGCGCGGTGCGAAGTCGGATAGCTCGGTGCGAGCACCGCTGACCGCTTCGCGCATCTTGCCAAGAATGTGCATGCGTCCCTCACGAGCCTGGGCCAACGCGACCTGCATGATCTCTTTGGTGATGCCCTGAATCTTGATATCCATCTGCAGCGCCGTCACACCCTGCTCGGTGCCGGCCACCTTGAAGTCCATATCGCCCAGATGGTCTTCATCACCCAGAATATCGGTGAGCACTGCAAAGCGACCGCCATCTTTGATGAGTCCCATGGCGACACCCGCGACATGGGACTTGACCGGCACACCAGCGTCCATCAGCGCAAGGCAACCGCCGCAAACGGAGGCCATGGACGATGAGCCGTTGGATTCGGTGATCTCCGAGACCACGCGCAACGAATAGGCGAAGTCAGCCGGCGCCGGCAGCAGTGGGCGAATGGCCCGTTTGGCCAGATTGCCGTGGCCGATCTCGCGCCGCTTGGGCGAGCCCATACGACCGGTTTCGCCCGTGGCAAAGGGCGGCATGTTGTAGTTGAACATGAAGCGCTCACGATACTCACCCGTGATGGCATCGATGATCTGCTCATCGCGTGAGGTACCCAGCGTGGCGGCCACCAGCGCCTGAGTCTCGCCACGGGTAAACAATGCCGAGCCGTGCACACGCGGCAGCACCCCCGTACGGATGGCGATGGGGCGAACCGTGCGCGTATCGCGCCCGTCAATACGGGGCTCGCCCGACAGAATCTGACCGCGGACGATGCGCGACTGCAGCTCAAACAGCAGGTTGCCCACATCATTGGAATCGGGCGCAGCCTTGCCCGCGGCGGCGGCTTCTTCGGCCAGACGGGCATGCACGGCCTTCTCGACCTCGCGAACCCCGGTGGTGCGCGCCTGCTTGTTACGCAGCTGATAGGCCGCGCGCATGTCGGCTTCGGCGAGTTCTGTCACCCGCGCAACCAGAGCCTGGTCGCGCTCAGGCGCTTTCCAGTCCCACTCGGGCTTGCCGGCCATCTCAACCAGTTCGTTGATGGCGTTGATGACAGTCTGCATTTGCTCGTGGCCGTAGACCACCGCGCCCAGCATCACATCTTCGGCCAACTCATGGGCTTCGGATTCAACCATGAGCACCGCCGCCTCGGTGCCAGCCACCACCAGATCAAGCTTGGAGCGCGACATCTCGCTGGCGCTGGGGTTGAGCTTGTACTGGCCGTCGATCCAGCCCACGCGAGCCGCACCGATGGGTCCGTTGAAGGGAATGCCTGAGATGGCCAGCGCGGCCGATGCGCCGATCATGGCGGCGATGTCGCTGTCGACCTCAGGATTTTGTGACATCACCTGGAGGGCGACCTGGACCTCGTTGTAGAAGCCATCCGGAAAGAGCGGACGCAGGGGGCGATCGGTGAGGCGGGCAATCAGGGTCTCGCGCTCAGTGGGTCGGCCCTCACGCTTGAAAAAGCCCCCGGGAATCCGGCCGGCCGCGTAAAACTTTTCAATGTAATCAACCGTGAGCGGGAAAAAATCCTGTCCCGGCTTGGCGCTTTTGGCCGCCACCACGGTGGCCAGCACCACGGTGTCGTCAATATTGACCATGACAGCGCCGGTCGCCTGACGGGCGATCTCGCCCGTCTCGATGGTGACCGTGTTGTCGCCCCACTTGAAACTCTTCTTGGCGATCTCGAACAATTGTCTTCCTTTCACATGCGGCGCCACAGCGGCACCGCTAAAAACAAAAAACCCGCAAGGGCCGCTTGCGGGTTTGGCAGAACTCAGCCGCGAAGACCGAGCCGGGAGACCAGCGCCTTGTAGCTTTCGGGGCTGCGACCCTTGAGGTAGTCAAGCAGCTTACGGCGACGGCTGACCATGCGCAGCAGGCCACGGCGCGAATGGTGATCTTTGACGTGCGCCTTGAAGTGCTCAGTGAGCTCGTTGATTCGCGCCGTGAGCAGCGCGACCTGCACCTCGGGCGAACCGGTATCAGACTTGGCGCGCTGGAATTCAGAAACGATCTTGCTTTTGTCGATATTGGCGACAGCCATGATTTCCCCTTGAAGCCCTTACGGGCGAACTTGCGGTTCCGCCGGGAAGCGGACCGTGCAAACCCATGATTGTACAGCAAAAAGCCCTACAGACCCGCCTGCGGATTGAGCTTCTCCGAATGGCTGTGCAGCTTGTTGAGCGCATTGAGGTAGGCCTTGGCCGACGCCACGATGATGTCGGGATCAGCCCCTACCCCGTTGACGATACGCCCCCCCTTGGAGAGTCGAACCGTGACCTCGCCCTGAGACTCGGTGCCGGTGGTGATGGCATTGACCGAATACAGCAGCAACTCAGACCCCGAGGACACCTGCGCCTCAATTGCTTTCAACGTGGCATCGACAGGGCCATTGCCCTGGGACGAACTGCGCGACTCGCGCCCGCCCACCGACAGCGTGATCTCGGCATGGGGCCGCTCTCCGGTCTCGGAGCCCTGCGCCATGGACACAAAGCGGAAGTGTTCGTCTTCCGGCGTAACCGACTCATCGGAAAACAGCGCCTGGATGTCTTCGTCAAAGATGTCGCTCTTGCGGTCGGCCAGGTCTTTGAAACGGGCGAAAGCGGCGTTGAGCTCAGTCTCGGACTCGACCGGGATACCCAACTCTTGCACGCGCTGTTTGAAGGCGGTACGACCCGAGAGCTTGCCCAGCACGATCTTGTTGGTGCTCCAGCCCACATCTTCGGCACGCATGATCTCGTAGGTGTCACGCTGCTTGAGCACCCCGTCCTGGTGGATACCCGAGGCATGCGCAAACGCGTTGGCGCCCACCACCGCCTTGTTGGGCTGGACCGGGAACCCGGTAATGCCCGACACCAGCTTGGAGGCAGGCACGATCTGCGAGGTGTCAATGCCCACATCCAGATTGAAGAAGTCGCGCCGGGTTTTGACGGCCATGACCACTTCCTCAAGCGAGGTGTTGCCGGCGCGTTCGCCCAGACCGTTGATGGTGCACTCGACCTGACGCGCGCCACCCAGGGTGACGCCAGCCAGCGAGTTGGCCACAGCCATGCCCAGATCGTTATGGCAATGTACGGACCATACGGCCTTGTCAGAGTTGGGAATGCGTTCGCGCAGCGTGCGTACCAGTTGACCGAACATCTCGGGCACCGCATAGCCCACCGTATCGGCGATATTGATGGTGGTGGCACCCTCGGCGATGACCGACTCGAGCACGCGGCACAGAAAGTCGATGTCGGATCGGCTGCCGTCCTCGGGTGAGAACTCGACGTTGTCGGTGAACTTGCGCGCAAAACGAACGGCCAGCCGGGCCTGCTCATGCACCTGCTCAGGCGTCATGCGCAGCTTTTTTTCCATGTGCAGGGCCGAGGTCGCAATAAACGTGTGAATACGCGCGGACTTGGCACCGCGAAGCGCCTCGGCCGCCCGCGAAATGTCGCGGTCATTCGCACGGGACAAGGAGCACACGGTGGAATCACGAATGGTGTCAGCAATGGCCTTGACCGCCTCGAAGTCACCATTGGACGACGCCGCAAAACCCGCCTCGATCACATCGACCCGCAGCTTTTCAAGCTGTCTGGCAATCCTCAGCTTTTCATCCCGAGTCATCGAAGCGCCAGGGCTTTGCTCGCCGTCACGCAAGGTGGTGTCGAAAATGATTAATTTGTCGGCCATGATAGATGCTCCTGGGTCTGCCCCCGCTGGTCTGGGGAGCTTGCTGAACGAATTGTGGGGAAAGGGGTTTTTAGCGCGCGAGGCGCAGTAGCAGACCCGGCGCAGGAAGCATGCGCAGGGCCGCCGGCAGCCGTAGGCGGGCTGCGGTATTCGTTAACGTGATGCGGATATATTCGCCGTGCATGCCGTCGACTATATGCGTAGATCGCGGACGGTGCAAGTTGTGCCGATACCCAGCGGCAAGCACAGCAGGGATGATGGCCCGAGCGCCAGCGTCGCGCAGCCTCAGGTTCTGGGCAGGGTCACGCCCTGCTGACCCTGGTACTTGCCGCCACGGTCACGGTAAGAGGTCTCGCAGACTTCATCGGATTCGAGAAAGATCACCTGCGCGCAGCCCTCGCCCGCGTAAATTTTGGCGGGTAGCGGCGTCGTGTTGGAAAACTCGAGCGTAACGTGGCCCTCCCAATCGGGCTCAAGCGGGGTCACGTTGACGATGATGCCGCAACGAGCATAGGTGGACTTGCCCAGGCAGATGGTGAGCACCGAGCGCGGAATTCGAAAGTATTCAACCGTACGGGCCAGCGCGAACGAGTTGGGCGGAATGATGCAGACCGGCCCCTTGAAGTCGACGAAGGATTTCTCATCGAAATTCTTGGGGTCGACGATGGTGGAGTTGATGTTGGTGAAGATCTTGAACTCGTCGGCGCAGCGCAGATCGTACCCATAACTGGAGGTACCGTAGGACACGATGCGCTGACCATCGACTGAACGCACCTGCCCTGGTTCGAAGGGCTCGATCATCCCTTGCGCGGCCATTCGGCGAATCCAGCGGTCGGAC
>JBIKMC010000166.1:0-7546 GCA_044359405.1 Burkholderiaceae bacterium | reverse complement strand
TTGTCATAGGCCCGTGCTGAGACCGTTCGGCACCAATCTTGCGAGCATGCGGTGCGGCGCCATGGGCGATGCCCTCACGCAGCGGGCGCCATGAAGGGCTCACCAGCCGAGACGACACCAGCGACTCTCACGTCTTTCAGGGTTTGCGGTGAGACCTGCTCAGGGTCATCGTCAAGAACCGCGAAGTCAGCGCGCTTGCCGGTTTCGATCGAGCCGATCTCGCCGTCCAGACCCAGGGTGTAGGCCGCTCCCAGGGTGATGGCTTTAAGGGCCTCGGGTACGGTGATGCGCTCGGCTTCACCCAGTACGCGGCCAGATGATGTCTGTCGATTGACCGCGCACCAGGCCGTAAAGAGGGGCCCCAGAGGTGTTATGGGCGCATCTGAATGAATCGCCAGGGGTAGTCCGCAGTCCAGCGCCGTACGACAGGCATTCATGCGTGAAGCCCGCTCAGGGCCCACGGTTTGTGCGTAATGCGCTTCACCCCAGTAGTAGAGATGATTGGCGAAGAGGTTAACGCACATGCCCAGTTCGGCCGCGCGACGCATTTGCGCGGCGTCCGCCAGTTGGCAGTGCTGCAGAGTGAAGCGATGGCCTGGCCGAGGATGGTGGGCAAGCGCTGTCTGCATGGCGTCAAGGACTGCCTCGGTGGCCTCATCGCCATTCGTGTGAATGTGTGTGCGAACACCGTGTTCAAGAAAGCAGCTGAGCGCTTTTTGGATTTGCTCGGGCGCCAGGTACCACAGTCCATTGGCTTGGCCCTTGTAGTACCCGGGCCAGCGCAGGCGCGCCGAGAAGCCTTGAATCGAGCCATCGGCCACGATTTTGATCATGCCCAACCTAAGCCTCTCGGTGCTGCGGGTGCGCAGCTCGGCCGCACGTCGTGCAGCCGCCTCGGGCGACCCTCCCAGGTATCGCAGCAGCGATACGATACGCGTGGGGAAATCGGATCGAGCCGTCGTCTCGAACATGGTGGGCAGAGCTTCGTCAGGCAGAGGGTTGGCAAGATCGGTCGCCGTGGTGACCCCCTTCAAGACACACAGACGTGAGAAGCGTGTGAGTGTGTCCGGTTTACCCATCATGAGTCCCCAGTCCTGACCCAGTCGCGCTGCCAGCGGCAGCATGGTGTCGGGCCCCTTGACTTCGCCGGCGGGCAGGCCATCCGGGCCCAGAGGCAGGCCCGGGTGAGTCAGCCCCGGGCGCAGGTAGTCGGCCAGTTGCAGGGCGGGCGTATTGGCGTTGACGATATGCAGACTGGCATGCCAGACCGCGACCGGCCGCGTGCTGCTCACGCGATCCAGATCGTGTCGACTGCAGCGTGCTTCGCCCAGATGAATAGGATCGAATCCCCAGCCAATGATGGGAAGCCTGTCGTCGTGTTCGCGGGCTGCCGCGCGCAGGCGTTCAATGACCTCATCGATCGATCGCGCGCCCGGCCAGGTGCGACCATCGGGGTCGATCCGGTCGTGAAAACCTACGTAAGTGTGGGCCCAGAGCGCACCTTCCATCAGATGGCTATGTCCCTCGACCAGACCCGGCATCAGCGTCCTGTCGGCGAACTGGTCATCAATATGGGCTTCGCCCCAGCCCTGCAGTTCTGCCAGGCTGCCCGCTCCCAGGATGCGCCCATCGCGGACAGCAACATGAGTCGCATAAGGGCGAGCCGGATTCATGGTGATGATTCGGCGGGCTGAAAATATTCGAATGCTCATGAAAAGTCACCAGGCTTGAATACGGTGTGTTTTTTATGTGGAACAAGTATGCGCCCGCGGCCGTACGGCCTGAAATCGACGTATTTTGAATTGTGAAGGCTTGAGCGATCGTGTGGTCATCGGCAGCGAGGGTCTCTAAGCGATACGTTGGCTGCCATCCGCGGCGATCGGGGTTTAGAATCGCCGGCGTTTCTTAGTCTGGAGCCCGATACCCATGTCTGCCACACCACTGACGCCGGCGGCGAGCCGTCCGCTCAGCCTGGAGAATCGCAGCCGGCAGCGTGTGGAGCACACCACCTGCTACATGTGTGCGTGTCGTTGCGGCATTCAGGTCACGCTGGAAGACGAGCGGGTGCGTTTCATTCAGGGCACGCCCGGGCATCCGGTCAATCAGGGTGTTCTGTGCGCCAAGGGCAGCGCTGGCATCATGAAGCAGTACTCGCCCGCCAAGCTTAAGCACCCCATGATTCGAAGGCCCGGTACCGATCGCGGTGCCGGTATCTTTGACCCCATCTCATGGGATGACGCGCTCAATTTGCTGGCGACAAGACTGGCTCACATCCGCGCCAGCGACCCCCGCCGTTTGGCCTTCTTCACCGGACGTGACCAGATGCAGGCCCTGAGTGGCCTGTGGGCGCAGCAATTTGGTACTCCTAATTGGGCAGCGCACGGGGGGTTCTGCTCGGTCAACATGGCGGCCGCCGGTCTGTACTCGATCGGATTCTCATTCTGGGAGTTCGGTGCACCCGACTGGGATCGAGCTCGTTACATGATGATCTGGGGCGTGGCTGAAGATCACTCCAGCAATCCCATCAAAATCGGTCTGGACAAGCTCAAGCGCAATGGTGCCAAGATCGTGTCGGTGAATCCTGTTCGAACGGGGTATTCAGCCATTGCGGATGAGTGGGTCCCCATCCGGCCAGGCACTGACGGGTTGATGGCGCTTGCCATCGTGCACGTGCTGCTCGCGCGCGAATTATTCGACTGGGAATTCCTGATTCGCCAGACCAACGCGGCCTGGCTGGTCGTCCAGGCGCCGGGCACGCCGGATGACGGTCTTTTCCTTAGACGGCAGAACGACGAACAGGGCGGATACCGCTATGCCACCGGCGATGGCGAGCCGTTGGTTTGGGATCAGGGTGGCGCGGCTCCCATGCCTTTGGCAGCGGGTATCAAGCCTGCCTTGTTTGGAGGCTTCGAGTACGCAGGTTTTCGCGTGCGAACGGTGATGTCGCTACTGGCCGAACGCTATCTGGATGACGCCTATTCACCGGCTGCGGTGGCTGAGCGCTGCGGGGTTGATGCCGCCACCATCGAGCGTCTTGCGCTTGAAATGGCCAGCATCGCTTTTGAGCAGCCCATTGAGTTGCCCATTGCCTGGACCGATGTCTGGGGACAGCGGCATGCCAGCGTACGCGGACGCCCGGTGGCCATGCATGCGATGCGGGGTATCTCGGCGCACAGTAACGGCTTTCAGACCTGCCGTGCGCTGCATCTCATCCAGATGCTGCTGGGCGCGCTCGACGGGCCTGGCAACTTTCGCTCGAAGGCGCCTTTTCCAAGGCCCGTGCCGCCAGCGCCCGCGCCCGAGAACAGCGCGGCCCTGATGGCAGCGCCCGACACGCCGCTGAGTCGGCCACCGCTTGGTTTTCCGACCCGACCCGAAGACCTGGCGGTCGATGCACAGGGCAAACCGCTTCGCTTGGACAAGGCTTACTCCTGGGAGTCACCCATTGCCGCGCACGGGCTGATGCATAACGTGATTCGCAATGCGGTCGAGGGCGATCCCTATCCGATCGACACGCTGATGCTGTTCATGGCCAACATGGCCTGGAATTCGGCCATGAATACGGCCCAGACCCAGTCCATGCTGTGCGCGCGGGACGAATCGGGTCAGTATCGTATTCCGTTCATCGTGGTCGGCGATGCGTTTGACTCCGAGATGGTGCGCTTCGCTGACCTGGTGCTGCCCGACACCACATATCTTGAGCGCCACGATGCCATCTCGTTACTTGATCGGCCCATTTCCGAGCCCGATACGGTGGCAGATGCGATTCGGCATCCGGTGCTTCAAGCCGATCGCGATGTACGACCCTGGCAGGAGGTGCTGGTTGATCTGGCTGTGCGCCTGCGTTTTCCAGTGTTTGCGCACGACGACGGCAGTCCGCGTTATCAGGGCTACACCGATTTCATCGTGCGCTATGAGCGGGCCCCCGGTATCGGCTTTCTGGCGGGCTGGCGCGGCCCGCAGGGTACTGAGCCCATTAAAGGTGCGCCCAATCCTGAGCAGTGGCAGGCGTACATCGACAATCGCAGTCACTTCAGCTGGCACTGGCCGGCTGAGCAGCAATTTAATCGCGGCATCAATGCCGCTTACCTGGAGCAGGCGGCCCAGTTCGGGTTCATTCCCAAGGCCCAGCCCATCATCATGCAGATCTGGTCCGAGCCCTTGCAGAAGTTTCGGCTGGCAGGTCAGGGGCTTTATCGAGGCCCCAAACCCAGTCGGCCGCAGGATGCCCAGCGTCTTGCCAGATACTTTGATCCCTTGCCGGGATGGGAGCCGCCGCTGGAAGAAAGCGATGCGAGTGACGCTTTTCCGCTGCATGCGATCACGCAGCGACCCATGGTCATGTATCACGCCTGGGATTCGCAGAATGCCTGGCTTCGTCAGATCATGGGACAGAACTACCTTTACGTGAATTCGGCCACCGCAGCCAATCTCGGCCTGGTTGATCTTGATTGGGTCTGGCTCGAGTCGCGTAATGGCCGTATCCGCTGTCAGATGAAAACCATGGAGGGCGTCCAAGCCAATACCGTCTGGACCTGGAATGCCGTGGGCAAGATGTCGGGTACCTGGGGCCTTGCGTCTGAAGCGCGCGAAGCCAGTCATGGATTTCTGCTCAATCATCTGATCAGCGAGCGCTTGGCGGCGAGCGGATGCGCAACCGGTTCGGGCTCAGCTCGTGATGACTCGACGGCCCTGGGCAATGCTGATCCCATCACGGGTCAGGCCGCCTGGTATGACCTCAAGGTACGCATTCGCAAGGCGGATCCAGGCGAGGTGGGAGTATGGCCGCAGCTGGCCTTCGGTCAGTCTGCGCCCGAACCTTTTTCGTGGCCTTCGGGAGGACGCACATGACGCCGACGGTGAAACAGTTGGGCCTGGTGATTGACCTGGATACCTGCGTTGGCTGTCATGCCTGCGCGGTTGCCTGCAAAGAATGGAATGGTGCGTCCCTCATGGCCGGTGGGGCTCCCGACTACCACCCGCACGGTGAGCAGGCCGAGGGGGTATGGTTCAACCGGGTTCGCCACTACGAGGTCAGGCAGTCTGAAGATCGTGATGCTGCCAGCGGGCACATCAATCTTTCCAAGACTATCAATGTTCCCATGTCGTGCATGCACTGCGAGCAGGCCGACTGCGTCACGGTGTGCCCCACTGGCGCGTCCTACAAGCGTGCTGAAGATGGCATCGTTCTGGTCGACCCGCAGCGCTGCATGGGCTGCAACTACTGCGCCTGGGCCTGTCCCTACGGAGCACGCGAGCTTGACGAAGAGGCGGGTGTGATGCGCAAGTGCACGCTCTGCGTCGACCGTATCTACGATGAAGCACTTCCCTCCGAGCAGCGGCAGCCGGCCTGCGTCTTGGCCTGCCCTACGCATGCGCGGCACTTTGGTGATCTGGCCGACCCCAACTCTGCGGTGTCGTGTCTGACGCGTGCGCGCGAGGGTGGTGGCCTTCTTGAAGAGTTGGGTTACCGGCCCGTCAATCGGTACCTTCCACCTCGGTCGGCTCCTGACATCGATACGCAGCGTGTATCGTCGGCAGCACCCAGCCTGCGCGAACGCCTCGCGGATCTCGTCAATCGGGTTGTTTCACTATGAAGCTTGCGCGATGAAACCTGCGCTATCGGTCATTGCGTTCACGGTGTTGTCGGGCGCTGGTCTCGGGCTCACCGTATGCCTGGTGCTGGCGCACTGGTTCGCGCTGCTTGATGTCGGCATCTGGTGGTGGGGGAGCCTGCTTGCCGTGTCGCTGACAAGCGCAGGCCTGTTTTGCTCCAGTCTGCATCTGGCCAATCCGCGTAACGCCTGGCGAGCGACCAGCCGCTGGCGTCACTCGTGGCTTTCACGTGAGGCAGTGCTGGCAATTGCCTTGTGCCCGGTTGGGGCGGCTTATCTGTGGACAGTGCATGTCAACGCCCAGTTACTTGCGGGTCTGCTGGGGGTCGTGCTCATAGCGTTGGCGATGGGTACCCTTTATTGCACGGCGATGATTTATGCCTGCTTGAAGACGGTACCCAGCTGGAATGTGTGGCAGACCCGGCTGTCCTATCCCCTGCTGGGCCTCGCATCGGGCGGGGTATGTCTGATCACGCTTGCGCCGCGGCTGGCTGACGCGCAGGTCGGGCGGCTGGTGATCGCCCTGCTGGTGGCCGGGGCGCTGCTCAAGTATTCGGCCTGGAAAGAGGCAACCCGCGCGCTGCCGGGGCTTGGGGCGGCATTGAATCTGAGCGGACGGGTACGCATGCTGGATGCCGGCCATACCGGGCCTACGTTTCTGACGCGTGAATTTGGGTATCAGCTGAAAGAAGAAACGGGCCGTCAGCTGCGTTGGCTGGCTCTGGCCCTGGCCTTCGTATTACCTGTGTTGCTGATCAGCGCTGGCAGCGCCTGGGCTGTGCTCGCGCTGATGCCTTGCCTGGCAGGGCTTGGCATTGAGCGATGGCTATTTTTCGCGCAGGCCAGGCATGTCGTGCGCACCTACCACGGGCTGGCGTGAGTCGTCTGCAGCGATGGTTTCCCTGGCTGGTTGATCTGCGCCAGCCGGGAACCCTGCGCACGGATCTGATGGCGGGCCTTACCGGCGCCATCGTGGTTCTGCCACAGGGGCTGGCCTTTGCCACCCTGGCGGGCATGCCGCCGCAGTACGGCCTTTACACGGCAATGTTGCCTTGCGTGGTAGCGGCACTCTTCGGCTCCAGCCGCCTGATGGTGACGGGTCCTGCCAATGCCATCTCGCTCACGGTGCTGGCCCTGCTGTCACCCCATGCGCTACCCGAGAGCCCGCAGTATGTGCAGCTAGCCGTTACCCTGACCTTCATGGTGGGCGTGCTGATGCTCATCATCTCGGCAACGGGGCTGGGACGTCTGGCCGACCGTGTGCCGCATGCGGTCATCGTGGGCTTCACCGCAGGCGCAGCCGTACTCATCATCAATTCTCAGATGCGCACCATGTTGGGCCTGGATTGGCCTCGTGGCCTGAGCGTGCCGCAGACCTTGGTGCGTTTGACGGGTGACTTGCACAAGGTTCACCTGCCGACCTTGTTGGTTACGGTCGCCACGGTACTGGCTTGCGTGCTGGCGCGCCCATTCAATCGTCGCGTGCCCTACATGCTGGTCGGTGTGCTGGCGGGCAGTGCGGCGGCGGCACTGCTGTCAGCGGTAGGTATTTTGGGGGCAGAAAAAATCGCCCTGGTGGGTGCATTGCCCGGTGCGTTGCCGCCGCTATCCACGCCCGATTTATCCTTGGACACTGTGCAGACACTGGCCCTGGCCTGTGCCGTGATGACACTGCTCGCGCTCGCTGAGGCCTTGTCGATTGCCCGCGCGGTGGCTGCCCGCAGCGGTTCTGCACTCAATGGAAACCGCGAGGTGTTCGCCCAGGGGCTTGCCAATCTGGGTGGTGCTTTTTCCTCGTGTTACCCCGCCAGTGGATCTTTCAATCGGTCGGGCGTCAATGTGGCCGCGGGCGCGAGCACTCCGCTGGCGGCCATCAGTGCTGCGCTGTTTCTGGTGCTCCTCGTCAGCTTTGTAGCCCCTTTCTCGGCATG
>JBIKMC010000165.1:0-7564 GCA_044359405.1 Burkholderiaceae bacterium | reverse complement strand
CATGCAGGGTGTGGTCGACCGTGCCAGCCCCGAGGTGCGCTCGCTGCTGGCAACCCGGGTCATGGGCACGACGGTCGCAGAGCGACAAAACGCGATGCTCGATCTGGCTAAGCGGATCTATCGATGAGAACCCTACGACCTGCCCAGAGCATGCGAATGAGGCGCGCCGTATCTGAGGACTCATCATGCAAGGCGTGACTCTGAAAGGTGTTGGCAAGAAATTCGGTCAGGCCACTGCGGTTGACTCGGTCAGCCTGTCGGTGCAACCCGGTGAATTCGTCACGCTGCTGGGTCCGTCGGGCTGCGGCAAGACCACCACCTTGCGAATGGTGGCCGGACTTGAGCAAAACGACTCCGGCAGCATCAGCATCGGGGATCGTGTCGTCAGCGACCCAGCGTCGGGCACCTATGTGGCACCCGAGAAGCGCCAGCTTGGCATGGTCTTTCAGTCATACGCGATATGGCCGCATATGACCGTGTTTGACAATGTGGCCTACCCGCTCAGGGTGCGCAGAGCCCCGGCAGAACTTATTAGGCAGAAGGTGCACGAGACGCTCGCGCTCGTCGAAATGACCGACTACGCTGACCGACCAGCGCCTCGGCTCTCGGGCGGGCAGCAGCAGCGGGTAGCCATCGCCCGGGCCATGGTATTCGAACCGCAGGTGCTTTTGCTCGATGAGCCTCTGTCCAATCTCGACGCCAAGCTTCGAGCGCAGATGGGCGAGGAGTTTCGGGCGCTTCAGCATCGTCTGCGCATCACCTGCCTCTACGTCACCCATGATCAGGAAGAGGCAATGGCTCTTTCTGACCGTATCGTCGTCATGCAGCACGGGCGCGTGCTGCAGGTAGGCGATCCACAGTCAATCTATCAGCGTCCCTCAAGCAGAGCTGTTGCGGCCTTTTTCGGCTCGCCCAATCTGATCGAGGCGACCGTTGCAAGCTGCGAACGTCAATCCGACGATCTGTTCAGGCTCGAGGTATTCGCCGAGGATTGGCGGGGCGCCTGCCTGGCCAGCCAGGCGTTCAGAGCCGGAGATTCGGTGGTGGTCATGATCCGGCCAGAAAGCCTGCAGGTTTCCGTATCGACCGCCCACGACGCGGGTACAACGGGCCGCTGGCGCGGAGAGATCGTCGACTCAATTTTCCGCGGCGCTAGATGCTCAATTGTGATGCGCGTGGGCAAGCTGCGGCTGGTCGCTGAGGCGCCTGCCCTGCGCGCCGCGCCGGTGGGCACGCACGTCGAGCTGTTCGCTGATACCTCAGAGACATGGGCGCTTCGGCCGTAAGCGATCGGCCGCATCGATGAAACGAATGCAAGGGGAGACACATGAACGATTCCGATCTCAACGACATCGTCTCATCCGAATCGCGGTCGGAGCAGGCATCTGCGCGGCCGAAACGATCGGCATCACGCCGGGGACGGGTTCAGGGCGGTGCCTACGGACTGCCACCGGGTCAATCGAACGATGAACTCACGCGCGTGGGTCCAGGCACGCCCTGTGGCGAATTCATGCGTCGCTATTGGCATCCGGTGGGCGTCAGTTCGCTGATCGGTACGACACCCAAGAAAGTCAGAGTTCTCGGTGAGGATCTGGTGCTGTTCCGCGACAGAAAGGGTCGCCCTGGTCTGCTACATGCACGATGCTGTCATCGCGGCACCACCCTCTACTACGGTAAGGTGGAAGACGAAGGTATTCGCTGCTGTTATCACGGTTGGCTGTTCGATGTGAACGGTCAATGCCTGGAGCAGCCCTGCGAACCCGAGGGGGGTACCCGGCGACACAAGGTTCGTCAGCCCTGGTACCCGGTTCAGGAGCGATATGGACTCATCTTCGCCTATATGGGGCCCCTCGATCGAATGCCGGCGCTGCCCCGCTACGACACCCTGGAAAATCTGGGTCCCGGTGAGTTTCTCGAGCAGGACACAATGAGTTTCTATACCGGTGGACCGATGGAGCTTGACTCCTTCGCTCCGTTTAACTGGTTGCAGAACTTCGAAAACGTGGTCGACTCTTATCACGTACTGATCTTGCACTCTCGATTCACCGGCATACAGTTCCGAAAGGAATTTGACATCATGCCCAAGGTGAACTGGTCGCTGCTCGACCACGGCGTTGCCGCACGTTCTCTTCGATCACTGCCCAACGGCAAGACGTTCGACCGAATCACCCAGGTGCTGCTGCCGAATATCCGTGTGGTGCCCAGCATCCAACTCACACCGGGACAGGGCCGTGAAGTCGCCTGGCTGGTGCCCATCGACGACACACACCACCACAGCTTCGGCGTTGCCCGGGTCAGTGAAGCCGGCCTTTACACCAGCCGGTCGCGTCACGCCGACCACAACGGCAAGATGTGGGGCGAAATGACTGAAGAAGAGCACCAGCAGTACCCCGACGACTACGAGGCACAGTTAGGACAGGGAGCCATCACCTTCCACAATGAAGAGCACCTGACCACCTCGGACAAAGGCGTCATCATGTTGCGTAAACTGCTCACGCAGCAGATTCGGGCCGTAGCCGCTGGTGCCGACCCGGTCGGCCACACCATGGACGAGGCTCAGGCACTGATCAAAGTGAAAGCCGGTAACTTCTTCGTCGAAGAGCCCTGAACAGGGCTGCCGCTGGTGATCAGCGTTTGCCGCCGACGACACCCCGACGAACCTGATCGCGCTCAATCGACTCGAACAGCGCCTTGAAGTTACCCTCGCCAAAGCCCTCGTCGGCCCGGCGCTCGATAAACTCGAAGAACACCGGGCCCAGCAGGGTCTGACTGAATATCTGCAGCAAGAGTCTGGACTCGCCGCCCGCGGTGGTTCCATCAACCAGAATGCCCCGAGCGCGTAGATCGGCCACCGGCAGGGTATGGCCTGGAAATCGCTCAGCGAACATCTCGTAGTACACATCGTTGGGCGCACTCATGAGCGACACACCCGAAAGCTGAAGACGATCGACCACATCGATGAGGCTGTCACAGCGCAGTGCGATGTGTTGGATACCCTCGCCGTTGAAGCGCAGCAGATACTCCTCGATCTGGCCACCGCTTTGCCCCGACTCTTCGTTAAGTGGAATTCGAATCAAGCCATCGGGTGCTGTCATGGCGCGGCTGGTCAAGCCCGTGTACTCGCCCTTGATATCAAAGTAGCGCAACTCTCGGAAATTGAAGATCCGCTCATAGAACTGGCTCCAAAAGCCCATGCGCCCCTTATAGACGTTATGCGTCAGATGGTCGATGACGCGAAGCCCATGTCCAACCGGGTGCCGCTCGGTCGACGACCACTTAAAGTCGATGTCGTAAATACTCTGTCCGTCCTCGAAGCGGTCGATCAGATACAAGGGCGCCCCTCCTATGCCCTTGATCGCGGGAAGCCGCAACTCCATCGGCCCTGTGGGTACTTCAATGGGTTGTGCCCCCAGGCTCAGGGCACGCGCGTAGGCCTCGTGCGAGTCGCGCACCCTGAAGGCCATGGCACAGGGACCAGGCCCGTGTTCAGCCGCGAAGTACCCAGCCAGGCTGCGGGGTTCGCGGTTGACGACGAAATTGATGTCGCCCTGACGGAAAAGCACCACATCCTTGGAGCGATGCTGCGCAACAAGCTCAAAGCCCAACTGACGAAACAGCGGTTCAAGCACATTGGGCGTGGGCGAGGCGAACTCAACAAATTCAAATCCGCACAGCCCCATGGGATTGTCTGAATCTTTGATCATGATGCAGTTCCTGTATTTCGCCGCTTGTGCAGCAGGAGCTTTACACGGTCGCCCACCTGCTCCATGTGCCTGAGCACCGAGGCACTCGCAGCTTTGACATCACGGCGTTCGTAAGCGTCCAGCAGCTTGGCGTGATCACAGCTCAGATGCTGGCTGTCATTGGCACGCGCCAGCACCGTGCAATAGCGATCGACGTTGTGCCAGAGCGAGTTGATCATGTCGAGCAGCAAAGGTCTGCCTGCTGCGCAATACAGGGTGCGATGAAAATCCCAGTTCAAGCGCATCCAGTCAATGTGATGCGAGGTGCTGGCTGCCCGCTCCATCAGAGCGCGGCCCTGGGCGATTTCACGGGCGCTGATGCGGGGCACTGAATGCCGAACCGCAATGGGCTCGAGCTGCGCGCGCAACTCCCAGATCTCGCCCGCATTGTCGATCGTCAGATCGGCGACGAAAGCGCCTCGCCGAGGGTGCCAGATGACGAAGCCCTCGGCCTCAAGCACTTTGAAGGCTTCGCGTACCGGAATGTGACTGACACCAAACTCCTGCGCCAGCCGATTCTGCTTGAGCTGGGCTCCGGCAGGAAGGATCCCCGACAAGATCTGGTCGCGAATAGCCTCCGCAACCGAAGAGACCGCATCACCAATCGCCGGTCTGGTCGCCAAGACGGTCGTTGAGTCCGACATCAAGTCCACGCTGTTCGAAGCCTTCCTGTGTTTTGAAAAGTCTGCCACAGCCTCAACGCTGACACGACGATTGACAGACGGATACTTTCTTGATCTTATATTATATATTCTTTAACCCGATCAGGAGACAGCACGTGGATCCCATGACCCGCAGGGCCATCGAGGCGGACTGCGCGAAAGTCGCAACCAGCTACTCGGTGTTTTTGGACTTCAGGCGCTACGCCGAACTGGTCGACCTCTTCACCGAGACAGCCACACTCAACCTGGACGGGTGGCTACTGGACGGGCAGGCAGCCATCCGGGAGTACATGTTCAGTAGACCCAACTCCCGAACCAATCGGCACGTGTGCAGCAACCTGCTGATTGATGTCATCGACGAGAACACCGCCAAGGGCATTGCCTACGTCACCATCTACCGCTTCGACGCCAATGACGACACGCCCCGAACCCGCATGCCCTTTGAAGGTCCGTACGTGGTGGGCTACTACGACGATCGCTACACCCGCGTCGGCGATCAGTGGAAATTCACGTCGCGCGCGATCAGCGCCACCTTCATGCGTCCTGCCTACTACGACGTCTGGACCAACATTCTGAAATAGTCATTTTTGGAGACCCCGAATGAGCACCCTGTTCAAGAAAGTCATCGGCTGCCTGGCACTCACCGCGGCAACCGCCGTCGGCCTGAGCACGCCCGTTGACGCCTGCGCCCAGGCTAAACACCAGTGGCGCCTTCAAACCATCGTTCCAGCTGGATCGCCCAATTTCAAGGGTTATGAACAACTGGCTGCCGACATCAAGGACATGACCGGCGGACAGGTCGAAATCAGGCTCCTGCCGGCGGGAGCAGTTGTTGGTGCCACGCAGACGCTTGAAGCGGTCAAGCAGGGTGTCATCGATGGTCACATCAACTATGCCTTCAACTGGGCAGGTCTCGAGCCTGGTTTTGCCCCCATGGGTGATCTGAGCGGCGCCTATTTCGACACCACCACAGCACTGGGGTTCTATTACGAGGACGTGGGCCTGTCGCTGCTTCGAGAGATGTACGCCAAGCACAACATCTACGTCATCGGGATCGACACGGGCGGCGCTGAGAGTCTGCCCAGTCGCAGGGCTATTCGGACAGTGGAAGACCTCAAAGGCATGCGCATCAGAGTTCCGGCCGGGATATCAGCACGAATCCTCCAGGAACTCGGTGCGACACCGGTCAATCTGCCCTTCTCCGAGGTGTTTGATGCCCTGTCAAAAGGGGTGGTCGACGCAGCGGATGCGGGCGCGCTGCATTACAACTTCTCGGTGGGTCTGCATAAGGACGCCAAGTTTGCCGTGTACCCCGGGTTTCATTCGACCAGCATGGGCGACATCTCGGTCAATGTCGAGCGATGGAACAAGCTCACACCCGAGCTCAAGCGAACCCTGGAAGTTGCAGTCCAGAACCATGTCTCGCGCTACGCCCGGATGCTGCTGATCAATGATCTTGAAACCAGTCGCAAGGCGCGTGACGCAGGCGTCACCATCACCAGCCTGTCCGATGAGGAGCGCGCCAAATATCGGGTGGCTGCCCGCAAAGCCTGGGATGAGTGGGCACAGCGCTCGCCCATGGCCAAGCGCGCGATTGAGGCGCACATCAACTACCTGAAGCGGCTCGGAGCGCTCGAGTGAGCGATTCCAAGGGTCGGGCAGGCACGGGTGCCGATGGCCTCAGCAATGGGGCTATTGAGCGCTTCACGATTCGCTTGGGGGATCTGGCCGTTCTGGCCTTTCCCCTCGCGTTCGTGCTGACCATCTGGGAGATCATCGCCCGCGTCGCATTTAACAGCCCCACCGTCTGGACGCTTGAGGTGGCACTTCTGATTTCGGGCATTGCCTACATCCTGCTCGGTCCTCAAGCGACGGCGCTGGATACGCACATTCGCATGGATGTGGTGTCAGGTCTGCTCCCCTCACCTGTCCAGACCCTACTGCAGTGGGTAGGCCTTGCCGCGTCGATCGTCTTTGGCCTTGTCATCACTTACTCAGGATGGCGGCTGGCTGCACCACTGATCGACGGGGTTGAACGTACGGGTAGCGTGCTGAACTCGCCCGCCCCCACGGTCATCAAGTTACTGATCCCGTTTGCAGGCCTGCTCTGGACCTTAATTGAGCTGCGTCGGCTCATCAATCTGTCGAGGCGAAGTCGTTCCCTGGAGCCGGGCTCATGAGTATCGACTCGATCACGGTGCTGATGCTTGCGCTCCTGGCGGTGCAGCTGCTGGCAAAGGTTCCCTTTGCGGTCGCGACAGGCATTACAGCAGCCATCGTCGCGGTGTTGAATTTCGGCCCGCAAAGTCTGCTCATTATTGCCAGTCGAATCTTTGATATCAGCGATAACTATCCGCTGCTGGCTGTGCCCATGTTCATCATGATGGGCAATATCCTTGAGCGAAGTGGTGTGGCCGAGAAGCTGTTTTCGGCCATGCATGTACTCACCCGCAGGCTGCCCGGCGGCCTTGCGGTCAGCACCGTGCTGGCCGCCACCCTCATGGCTGCCATGGTGGGCGTGGTGGGCGCTGAGGTCGTCATGCTGGGCCTGGTGGCTCTGCCGGCCATGCTCAAACGCGGCTATGACAAAAAGATCGCGCTTGGCGTGATTGTCGCAGGCGGTTCGCTGGGCACCATGATGCCCCCCAGTCTGGTGCTGGTGATCTACGGCCTGATCGCCAACGTATCCATTTCAGACCTTTTTCTCGCGGCAGTCTTTCCAGCGCTGCTGCTTGCTGGCCTGTACGCCGCCTATGTCATCGTTAGATGCAGCATCAATCCATCGCTCGCCCCGGTTTTTGGGGGGCACGACGCGGGCAATCCCGCTGCGTCGCGCGATGAAGTCGCCACAGGCCCGGCCGGCTTCTACGAGCGCCTGGTCCTGTTGTCGCCCCTTGTCATTATCGTCCTGGTGCTGGGCTCGCTTTATGCGGGCATCGCAACACCCACCGAAGCCGCCTCCATGGGCGTTTTGGGCGCCATTCTTTCGGCGGCGGCCAATCGCCGATTGAGCGCGACCGGCCTTTGGGAGGCAACCCGCCAGACCGGACGAGCCCTGGGACCGGTCGTGTGGATTTTTTTTGGCGCCAATGCCATGGTCAATGTGTACGCACTTGCCGGTGGCATTGACTTCATCAAGGGCTTTTTCATGGCGCTTGA
>JBIKMC010000017.1:0-25118 GCA_044359405.1 Burkholderiaceae bacterium | reverse complement strand
CCTCTCCCAAGTTACCGGCGTATAGAACTAAGTACTGATGCGGTGGAGGTGTTGCTGGCACCCCGCCCTTACCGCGGGCGAAAAACATGTCGTCGATTCCGTTTAGAAAATAAGAGAAGCTTTGCGTCGGGTAACGCCGAACAAAATAACCCTCGAATCCACGCGATACCAGATTTACCTTACTCGCGGATCTGACTGCGTATCGCTCAAGCAACGAAAAAGTACCTACAATCGGAAACGAAATCCTGCGGGGGAGCATGCTTTGGATAGTGTCGACAAAAATATCGCGGATATCCAAGTACAGGCATACCCCCTGGCTGCGTGCAATCGAAGCCCCGAGCACTGCAGTCATCAGCCGAGACGACGTCGCGAAGATCAAGTCATATTTACGGTTGCGTACGTGTGCATGAACAGCACGCGCATAGGCGAAGAACGCCTTCGATTGATCACGCATCCCACTCTGATGGGAAGGAAGCGGAATTCGTCGCACCGAGACTGACCCAGTTTCCTCAAATTCTGAGGCGGCCGCAGAGAAGCTACCGTAACGATTCGGCATGGTAGTCAGCAGGTCGACATGCGATTCAGCGGGTAGTTGGCGTTCAAGAGCCTCCATCAGAGCCGACGCTCGGAAAGACCCAGCACACAGGTCGGGTGTGTAGTAGAAGCTAAGAAAGAGCACGCGCATGACTTATTCGTCAATCACAAGGCTCGAATCGCGACGGCCAAGCGGCTCTGGCCGCAACGAAAAGGCTTGCAAACGCCTAGCGTGAATATTGAGATCTGCGGCGGGGAATACGTCGCTACGGTTAACAGGCATGCGCAGAGGGTTCATTCTCAGATCGATGTGTGCAGAGATTTTCTGAGGATTGGACATGAAACAGGGGCTCGGTTTTATGATTAACCTTGAGGACTTGCGATTGCACAAAGGGACTCGGTAGCCGCCGTCAGTGCTAACCCGGCATTCGTGAGCCCTTTTTTGGCTAGAACTTTGGAGTTTTCTTTTTTACGACCGACTCTTTTCACTCAAAAGCCTGTGTCGACCCCCTCCCCCATCGCCATCGGTGACCTCCAAGGTTGCTTCGATTCGCTACGCTCGCTGGTCAAGCTGTTGCCAAGCGAGTGCCCCATTTGGCTCACGGGCGACCTGGTCAACCGTGGACCACAGTCGCTCGAAACCTTGCGCTGGGTGCGTGCCAACGAAAATCGCATGACGACCGTGCTCGGAAACCACGATCTACACTTGCTCGCGGTGGCCTGCGGAGTGCGCAGGGCGCATCGGTCTGACACGTTCAACGATATCCTTTCGGCACCAGATCGTGACGATCTGTTGGATTGGTTACGGCAACGCCCACTCGCCCACACAAGCCACGGTTGGTTGATGGTGCACGCAGGCGTGCTGCCATCATGGTCAGCCGAGCAAACCCTTGAACTTGCCGCCGAAGTGCATGAGGTGCTCTCAGGCGCACGTTGGGTCGAGTTCATGCACCAGATGTACGGAAACGAACCGGCGCAATGGACTGGAAGTTTACAGGGAGCGGCACGACTGCGCGTGATCGTCAACGCGCTGACCCGGCTTCGTTTCTGCTCGGCTGAGGGAGAAATGGAGTTCGCATCCAAGGAAGGCACTGACAGCGCACCCTCTGGCTTCATGCCATGGTTCGAGGTGCCCGGTCGATCCAGTGCGGGACAACCCATCGTTTTTGGTCACTGGTCCACGCTGGGCTTGATCAATCGCAAGGATCTGCTGGCCATCGATACTGGGTGCGTCTGGGGACGGCAACTCACGGCCGTTCGGCTGTCAGACCGACAGATCTGGCAGGTAGAGTGCGCCTAGTAGGCATCACGTCAGCGCTAATTACGCCCCAACCCCAGCCAACACCACCAATTGTCCCGTCCTGGCGGCTGGCACCGCCGTCAGGGGCACCTTGGAATCAAGTGTGATGAAGCGCCCGCCGTGGCCGACCGCCAGCGCCAGCAGATAGGCGTCTGTGATTTGGCGCGGCCCAGACAGGCGCTGCCAGTTAACCTGCTCGTTCTGCATCAGGCTGACGCTGTCAGGCCAGAACTCATGGGAGGGATGTTGCGTTGCTTCGGCCAGACGCTGCATGACGGCGAGCATGGGCAGCGCCCCCGGATAGGCAGGCTGCGACATGATGCGCAAGCAACCGTTCTGTGTGATGGGGCAGGACGCCCAACCGGAATAGTGCTCGGCGCTGAGCCATTCAGTAGCCTGACGGTGATGAACATGATCAGCGTCAAGCAGCGCGATGAGCACATTGACGTCAAGCAGTGCGCGCACCGACATCTCCTACGCTAAATGCCGTCGCGCTCTCGCAAAGCTTCAACCGCAGCGTTACTGACCAGCTTGCCCCTTGTTGGAAATGGCTTAAAACCCGCGAGGCTTGGGCCGCGATCTTCAACACGATAAGTACCGCCGCCCACGAGAGCATCGCGAACAAGCTTTGAAACGATTTTTCCGACCGACGCGTTTTGCTGCCGCGCCAGATCTTTAAGTACGTTAAGGACTTCATCGTCGATGTCTAGCGTGGTTCTCATGGGTGTAACAACCTCCGAGATCGCATCATGATGCATACGCATCATGATGTCAAGGTGGGTAGGCACTCCGTCTTGGTATTGAGTCCCCAGTACACTTCGGGCCATGTCACTGATCGCCTGGTTTCGCATCGCCCGTCGAATTCCGGTGGCGCTCGTGCTGCTGCTGGGCGGGCTTTTCACGGTGGTGTTTTTCTTTCCGCGTATGGGCTTCCCGGCACGCGATCGCATCGTGGCACGCTGGTCGCGATGGCTTTTGCGCGCCTGCGGGGTACGCCTGGCTGAGGCTGCTACCGAGGGGGCAACGCCCTTAAGCCAGCTGCATGGCGGCACGCTCATCGTTGCCAATCACATCAGCTGGTTGGATATCTTTTTGATGCTGGCCATGACGTCAGCGCACTTCGTCGCCAAAATCGAGATTGCCAACTGGCCCATCATCGGTCGGCTGGTTATCGGGGCCGGTACCCTGTTCATCGAGCGCGGCAGGCGCCATGCCGTCCATCAACTCAACGAGCGGATACTCGATCTGCTGACAAGCGGGCGCAGGGTCGCTGTATTCGCCGAGGGCACGACCAGCGACGGTAAGCGTGTGCTCGCCTTTCATGGCAACCTGCTGGAGCCCGCGCTACGCTCAAATGCGGCCGTTGTTCCGGTAGCGATTCGATACACCAACCTAAACGGTCAGTACGATTCTTCTATTGACTTTACAGGTACGGTTAGTCTGGGCACCTCCCTGAAAAGGGTGCTGGGAGCCGCTGGCTTTATCGCAACCCTGCACCCATTGCCTGCCGTAACAGCGGCCACACGTCAGGAGGCCGCGCGACTGGCCCGAGCCTCCATTGCTGCCAGGCTGGCCCTGCCCATGGACGATACGGCCTCTGAAACGCTGAAACGCGCGCGTGAAACCGCACGCGAGGCCTAGCGGGCATCACAAGGCTCGCAGCGACGCCTTGTTTCGACTGGTTGACAAAGTAGTGAAAATACATACAATTTGCCGATGTCTAAACAAATCCCCGCGACCGATGCCAATCGTTACTTTGCGCAGCTGGTGCGCGAAGTCCGAGAAGAAGGAGCCCACTACGTGGTTACCAGCCATGGCAAGCCAGTTGCCCGTCTCATTCCCGCTGCCGAGTCCAGCGCTCGAGCACTGGCTGAAGAAGCGCGGGCATCGCTGCTCAATCATCTGACCAGCCAGCCAGTGCTAAACCTGCCCCGCTGGTCACGCGATTCGCTGTATGACCGCGGCTGATCTGCAACCCAAGCCCGTCCCGTTCGCGGGTCGATTGCTGGCCCCCACCCTGACCCTCCCACCCTGACCCTCCCACCCTGACCCTCCCCTTTCTGACCCTCCCCTTTCTGACCCTCCGCTTTCAGGCTGCGGCCCATGCGCTTCGCACTCGACACCAACATTCTGGTCTATGCAGAGGGACTCAACGACGCCGCCCGCAAGCATCGCGCGCTCGCACTGGTAGCGGCACTGCCCCAAGGCGATACCCTCATCCCGGTTCAAGTACTGGGCGAATTGTTCGCAGTGCTGGTCAAAAAAGCAGGCCGAACGCCGGTTCAAGCCCGCGTAGCCATCACCGCCTGGTCAGACAGCTTCGACACCGTGCCCTCGTCGCCACGGGCCATGGCTCTGGCGGCTGAGCTATCAGCCAGCCACGGTCTCGGTATCTGGGATGCGCTCATTATTGCAGCAGCTGCCCAGGCAGGCTGCCGATGGCTGCTGTCTGAAGACCTGCAAGACGGTTTCACCTGGGGTGGACTTACCGTATGCAACCCCTTCGGTGCGGTAAGCAATCCGTACATCAGCTCGCTGTTAAAACAGCGGCGTGAACCCTGAGAGGCGCCCGCATCTCAGAACAGCATCCTGAACCCTGAGAGACACCCGCATCTCAGAACAGCATCCTCAACCCTGATAGGTGCCCGCCTCTCAGGGCAGCGCGCTTAAGCCTACGCCGCGCTCTCAAACACCACCCGCCCTGCCACCAGCGTCTTGCGCACGCGCCCCTGAAGTTCACGGCCCAGATACGGCGTATGGCTTCCCTGACTGTACAGGCTGCCGCGCGATACCACCCAGTGTTCAGACGGATCAAACAGACACAGGTCAGCCCGCGCGCCGGGGGCGAGAGCCGGCCCCTCATCCAAGCCCAGCACCCGGGCGGGCCCTGTGGTCAGTCGCGACAAAGCCTGCACCAGGGGCAGTCCACATTCGTCGGCCCACTTGAGCGTGAGTGGCAACAAAAGCTCAAGAGCCGTCACACCCGGCTCAGCCTCGGCAAAGGGCAGCTGCTTGGCATCATCATCCACGGGGGTGTGGTCTGAGCAGATCGCGTCAATGGTGCCGTCGGCCAAGGCCGCGCGCAGCACGTCCCGATCGCGTTGTGATCTGAAGGGCGGATCGACCCGGCTGTTGCTGTCAAAAAAGCCGATATCAAGGTCGGTCAGGTGCACGTGATGCGCCGACACATCGCAGCTGACGGGAAGCCCTTCGGCCTTCGCGCGACGTAACAGGTCAACCCCAGCCGCCGATGACAGGCGGCACAGGTGCACGCGGGCGCCCGTTGCGCGGACCAGCTCAAAAATGGTGTGGAGTGCCACCGTCTCGGCAATGACCGGCACACCCGAAAGCCCCAGGCGACTGGCATAAGCGCCCGAATGCGCAACACCACCGCGCGACAGCTGCGGATCTTGCGGATGCAACCAGACCGTATAACCGAAGGTGCGCGCGTATTGCAGCGCCCGCATCAGAACCTGGGTGTCAGCGATGGACGCGTGCGCCTGAGAAAAGCCCACGCAGCCGGCCTCAACCAGCTCGGCCATTTCAGTGATGGTCTCGCCACGTAGACCGACCGTAAGCGCGCCCACGGGGTAGAGCCGGGCGCCTGCGATCCCTCGCGCCCGATGCTTAAGCATTTCGACCAGACCGGGCTCATCAAGCACGGGGTCAGTGTCGGGTGGGCAGGCCAGCGACGTGACGCCACCCGCGATGGCCGCCTGCATCTCGGACTCGAGGGTTGCCTTGTACTCAAAGCCTGGCTCACGCAGGCGGGCTGACAGATCAACCAGACCCGGCATGAGAATGAGTCCGCTGGCGTCTATCTTCCGATCGGGGGCGAACCCCGCGGGCGCCTCGCCCAAGGCGAGAATACGGTCTGCCTCGATATGAACCGAGGTGGTCGCCGAAGCGGGCTGGTCTGTGCCCGATGCGGGATCGATGATCCGCGCGTTTGAGATGGTCAGTCGGTTCATGACTTCGCCAAAATGCTCATCACGGCCATACGCACCGCGATACCAAAAGTAACTTGATCAAGGATGACCGCCTGCGGACCATCGGCCACTGCCGAGTCGATCTCGACGCCGCGATTCATCGGCCCTGGGTGCATGACAATGCAATCGGGTCGCGCCAGCGCGAGCTTCTCTTCAGTCAGGCCATAGTGCTTGAAATACTCCTGCGCCGAGGGCAATAGCGCGCCGCGCATACGCTCGCTTTGCAGCCTGAGCATGATGATGACGTCAACATCGCGCAGGCCCTCACGCATATCGTTGTAGACGCTGACACCCATCTGCTCAAGGCCTGACGGCAGAAGGGTTCGGGGTCCGATCACTCTCACCTCAGGTACACCAAGGGTCGTCAAGGCGTGAATATCCGACCGGGCCACCCTCGAATGCAGCACGTCACCCACGATGGCCACGCGCAACCGGGTGAAGTCTTTCTTGAAATGGCGAATGGTGTAAACGTCGAGCAAACCCTGCGTGGGATGCGCATGCCGACCATCACCCGCATTGACCACGTGCACGCTGCCTCGTGTGCGGTCAACATGCTCGGCAATCAGAAATGGGGCCCCGCTTTGCGCATGCCGCACCACAAACATATCGGCATGCATGGCGACCAGATTGTCGATGGTGTCAAGCAGCGACTCACCTTTGGCGGTTGATGAGGTATTAATGTTGAGGTTGACCACGTCAGCCGACAGACGCTTGGCGGCGATTTCGAAGGTCGTGCGCGTCCGGGTTGAGTTCTCAAAAAACAGATTGAATACCGACACGCCGCGAAGCAGCGGGACCTTTTTAACCTCGCGATCAGACACGCCCACGAAACCAGCTGCGGTATCGAGAATGTGATGAATCATGTCGCGCGACAAGCCCTCAATGGTGAGCAGGTGCTTGAGTTCGC
This sequence comes from Burkholderiaceae bacterium, assembly GCA_044359405.1. Taxonomy (GTDB): domain Bacteria; phylum Pseudomonadota; class Gammaproteobacteria; order Burkholderiales; family Burkholderiaceae_E; genus SYIM01. The sequence continues at coordinate 18,388 of JBIKMC010000017.1, read as the reverse complement.
CGTGACTATTGAGCTGTGGATGTTTGAGCGGCATGTGCGTGGGTGCTCAGATGTGCGTCTTTAATCGAATGTGTAGTGCAGGCCCGGGCGACAGAACTCATTCGACAGTGAGTTCAAAACGTTGATCGAGACGCTGCGACAGCACGTACTCATGCTCTTCGGGCAACGCCTGCCGAACCCCACAAAAATCGGCTTCGATCGGTAGCTCGCGTCCGCCCCGATCGATCAACACGGCCAGTCGGACTCGCGCGGGACGGCCATAGTCGAAAATTTCATTGAGGGCAGCGCGTACTGTGCGCCCGGTGTAGAGAATGTCATCAACCAGAACGATGTCAGCGCCCGCCACGTCAAAAGGAAGCTCGGTCGCGTGAATTTCAGCCGGTAATTTACGACGGTCGTAGTCGTCGCGATGAAAGGCACTGGACAGGCTTCCCACGGGCGTCTTGAGCCCCAGATCGGTATGCAGGCGTCGGGCGACCCAGACCCCTCCGCTATGGATGCCCACCAGCTGGGCAGGTCGCGCGTCTCGCAGTGCCTCACGAAGGCTGACATAGGCGGCTTCGGCATCAGGCGCATTCATGGTCAGGGGTCCTTGGTTTTGTCGGCTGCCAACAGACGGTGATTACCGATCAGCAAGATATTGTCGCAGGATTACCGCCGCCGCTTCGGCGTCGACCTGTGCGACACGCCCCGCTTCCACCGTCACGGTGCTGTAGCGCTCATCGATCAGCGCAACCGGTTTGCGAAAACGTCCGTGCAACTGGCGGGCAAAGCGTTCGCTGCGCGCTGTCATCTCGTGCGGATTTCCGTCTGGATGCAAGGGGCGGCCCACGACCAGCGCGTCGGGTTGCCACTCTTTCACAAGCGCGGCGATCGCCTCAAACATTCGAGCGCTTACTCGCGCATCCAGAACTGTCAGCGCGCGAGCTGACGCGCTCAAGGTGTTACCGATGGCAACGCCGGTATGGCGCGTGCCGACATCGAAGGCAAGCAGCGTCTGATGCGGGACGTGCTCAGGCATGCCCGGCAGCGATTGCGAGAAAGGCCGGATTGACCCCCAGCAGTGCAAAAGCTTCATGCACGCGATCATCAACTGGCGTGTCAAAAATGAGCGAAGGGTTTGCCGGGACCGTGAGCCACGCATTGCGCGAGATTTCGTCTTCAAGCTGCCCAGGGCCCCAGCCAGAGTAGCCCAGCAGCACCATGAGGCGCTCGGGCCCATGTCCCTGGGCGACCGACTCGAGAATGTCTTTGGAGGAGGTAAGCCCCAACTCGTCACTCACCAACACGGTCGAGTTCCATTGCCCGACCGGTTGATGCAGCACAAACCCGCGATCAGTCTGCACCGGCCCACCGTAAAAGACCGGAGACCGCGCTGGGGAATCGCCCAGCAATTGCAGGTCAATCCGCTCGAAGAGCGTCGCCAGGTTGATTTCCATGGGGCGGTTGACGACCAGACCAAGCGCTCCCTTTTCGCTATGCTCCGCCACGAACACCAGCGCTCCGCCGAAATTCGGGTCCGCCATGCTGGGCATGGCGATGAGGAAGTGGTTGGTGAAGTTGCTGAAGGGCGAAGCCGCTGGGGGCTTTGAGGCGTCGGTTGGCATGTCCGCATTTTACGGGTCACGCACTGGCGAAACAACGAATATCCGATGGAAGCTGATGTGAAACAGATTCAACCGACTGTCGCCGGTCAGGCCAGCCTTTTCTGGTTCAGACGCGATCTGCGACTGCAAGACAATGCAGCACTCGCAAGGGCGCTGCGCGATGGCGGCAAAATTTACTGCTGTTTCATCTTCGATCAGAACATTCTCGATGAGCTGCCGCGCTTCGATCGCCGCGTTCACTTCATTCGCGAAACGCTGGTCGAACTCGAGGCTCAGCTGCGAGCCTGCGGTGGCGGCCTTATCGCGTTGCATGCGCGTGCCGTCGACGCGATTCCGCAATTAGCTCAGCAGCTCCAGGTTCAGGCGGTTTACGCCAACCACGATTACGAGCCCTCGGCAATCGCCCGCGATAACAACGTTGCCGATGCGCTGCACACCCAGGGCAGACGCCTGGTCACCTGTAAAGACCAAACGATCTTTGAGCGTGATGAGGTTCTAACGGCCGACGGTCGGCCGTTTTCAGTGTTTACCCCCTACAAGAGAGCGTGGCTCAAGCGACTGACACCAGCAGATTTGGCTGAACACGAGATTAAGCTCGAAGGCCGTCTGGCCGCACCCGGCGAACACTGGCAGATACCCAGTCTTGAGGCGATGGGCTTTGTTGATACCGATCTGGCTGATATTGGAGTTCGTACCGGCGCGAGCGGCGCCGAGACCTTGTTCGAAGACTTCAAGAATCGTGTCGCGCGCTATCGCGACACCCGCGACTTTCCGGGTGTCCGCGGGCCCTCCTACCTGTCAGTTCATCTGCGTTTCGGCACCGTCTCGATCCGCCGACTTGCCCGATTCGCCTGGGAACTCATGCAGCGCGATCCAGCGGCCCGAGAGGGTGCTGAGTCTTGGCTATCGGAGCTGATCTGGCGCGACTTTTACTTTCAGATTCTGTTCAACAATCCGCATGTCATTGAACGCGCTTTTCGCCCCGAATACGATGCCGTGACCTGGGTTGACGACCCTGAATTGTTTGCGGCCTGGTGTGAGGGCCGCACGGGTTACCCGCTGGTCGATGCCGCCATGCTGCAGCTTAATCGCAGCGGGTGGATGCACAATCGATTGCGCATGGTCACTGCCTCATTCTTGACCAAAGATCTGGGCATTGACTGGCGTCTGGGCGAACGATATTTCGCCCGGCAACTGCTTGATTTTGATCTGTCGGCCAACAACGGTGGGTGGCAGTGGGCTGCCTCAACCGGCTGCGATGCACAGCCCTGGTTTCGAATCTTTAATCCGGTCACGCAATCTGAGCGCTTTGACGCGAACGGCAAATTCATTCGCCGCTATCTTCCTCAGCTGGCCAAGCTATCTGACGATGATATTCATGCGCCATGGCTGACCAAACCACTGCTGCTGCAGGCGGCTGGTGTGCGACTTGGGAGCGGCGCAACAGACAACTACCCCTTGCCAGCGGTCGCTCACGATGAAGCCAGACAGGCCACGCTGGCGCGATTTTCGGTCGTTAAGGCAAAGCGCTGAGCGCGTGTCGAATGCTCTCTGACACGCCGTGAGTCAGGGGTTACCTGAAATCGACACGCCCTGAAGGACCGGGCCGCGTCTTCAGAAGCTTGGCCATTTAAACGTGAAAGGGCAGCGCCTTCAGAGCTCGACCATCTCAAAGTCTTCTTTGCGAGCGCCGCACTCGGGACAGGTCCAGTTCATGGGTACGTCTTCCCAGCGCGTGCCCGGGGCAATACCTTCATCGGGCAGGCCGGCCGCCTCATCGTAGATCCAACCACAGATCAGGCACATCCAGGTACGAAAAGGCGCGTCGTTCGATTGACTCATGACAGTTTCCGGAATCAGGCTTCAAGCTCGCGCGTCGAATGCCGCGCAGCCAGCATTTTGCCAACGAGAATAACCCCCGCAGCGCCCACGAGACCAGCAATGCGGGACAGATTGAGGGTACTTAAACCTATTGAGTTGGCCACGGCCTCGGTGTAGCTCAGGATAGCCGGATCTTCAACCATCAGCTTGCCAGCGATGTAACCAAGAAGACCGCCACCAATCGTGATGACCACCGGATAGCGGTCAAGCAGCTTGAGCACCAGCGTGCTGCCCCACACGATGAGCGGAATGCTCACGATGAGGCCAAAGATGACCAGGAACATCTGTTGCGCACCGGGGGCTGCCTGAGCCGCACCCGCGATGGCAATGACGTTGTCAACGCTCATGACAAAGTCGGCGATGATAATGGTCTTGATGGCTGCGATGAGGGTACTGCCACCCTCAAGATTGCCGTGCTCGTCATCATCGGTCGGCATGATGAGCTTGACACCGATCCACAGCAGCAGCGCCCCACCGATCAGCCGCAGGAAGGGAAACTGGAGCAGCGTAACCGCGAAAAAGATCAATACCACGCGCAAGCCGATGGCACCTGCTGTCCCCCACATGATTCCCAGCCGCCGTTGCGCGGGCGGAAGGTTACGACAGGCCAGCGCAATGACAACCGCGTTATCGCCGCCCAGCAGAATATCGATGATGATGATCTGGCCCACCGCCACCCAGAAGGCAGGCTGGGAAAACCACGATAAAACCTCTTGCATCACGGTGCAGGACTCCGAACAGGTAAGAATTCAAGTCAAGCGCTACGGCACGCAGGCGCGCGCAGGCTCAAGACGAATCCGGCAGAGTAAACGCTTAAAGCACCGACTTCAGAAGTCGCCCCATCTCGGAGGGGTCTTTGGTAACCCGGATACCACAGGCCTCCATGGTGGCGAGCTTTTCCTGAGCCGTTCCTTTGCCACCCGAAATGATCGCACCCGCATGCCCCATGCGCTTGCCAGGTGGTGCTGTAACACCGGCGATGAACCCGACCACGGGCTTTTTCATATTGTCGCGGACCCACTCGGCGGCGGCCTCTTCGTCTGAGCCGCCGATTTCGCCGATCATGACCACGGCATCAGTCTCGGGATCATCGTTGAACATGCGAAGCACATCAATGTGCTTGAGACCGTTGACTGGATCGCCACCAATTCCAACCGCACTGGACTGACCTAAGCCCAGCGCAGTCAGTTGCCCCACGGCTTCGTAAGTGAGCGTGCCCGAGCGCGAGACGACACCAATACGCCCCTTTTTGTGAATGTGGCCGGGCATGATGCCGATCTTGAGTTCATCAGGGGTGATCACACCAGGACAGTTGGGCCCCAGCAGCAGCGTTTTCTTACCCGCTTTGCGCATACGGTCGCGCACCACGATCATGTCGCGCACCGGAATGCCTTCGGTGATGCAGATGACCAGATCAAGATCTGCGTCGACCGCTTCCCAGATGGCGTCAGCCGCGCCGGCCGGCGGCACATAGACCACGGACACCGTGGCACCGGTAGCCGCTTTGGCGTCTTTTACGGTGGCGTAAATAGGAATGCCTTCGAAGTCTTCGCCGGCTTTCTTGGGATTGACACCCGCCACGTAAGCCGCACGCCCATTCGCGTAATCGCGGCTCGTGCGGGTATGAAACTGGCCGGTCTTACCCGTGATGCCCTGGGTGATGACTTTGGTCTGCTTGTTGATCAGGATGCTCATGGCATGCCTCTTCGTTGTTTCACTTAACCGCGACCGGCCGCCGCCGCAACCACCTTCTGCGCGGCCTCGGCCATGGTGTCCGCCGAAATGATGGGCAGGCCTGACTCGGCCAGCATCTTCTTGCCAAGGTCTTCGTTGGTGCCCTTCATGCGAACAACCAGCGGCACTTTGAGACCCACCGCCACACTGGCTGCAATGACGCCTTGCGCAATGGTGTCGCACTTCATGATGCCGCCGAAGATGTTGACCAGAATAGCCTTGAGGTCAGGGTTGCGCAGCATGATCTTGAAGGCCTCGGTAACCTTCTCGGTCGTTGCGCCGCCACCCACGTCAAGAAAGTTGGCGGGCTCGCCGCCAAACAGCTTGATGGTGTCCATGGTGGCCATGGCAAGCCCCGCGCCGTTAACCAGGCAACCAATATTGCCGTCCAACTGGATGTAGGCGAGATCAAATTTGGACGCTTCGATTTCAGCCGGATCTTCTTCATCAAGATCGCGAAGCGCTACGATCTCCGGATGACGGAATAAGGCGTTGGAATCAAAGTTAAGCTTGGCATCCAGCGCAATGACATTCCCGTCACCGGTCAGGATGAGCGGGTTGATCTCGGCCAGGCTGGCGTCGGTATCCCAAAAGGCCTTGTACAGGCCCTGCAGCACGACACGTGACTTCGGCAGCGAAGCCGCCGGCACACCGATGAGGCTGGCCAAACGATCAGCGTCAGCATCGGTAAGCCCGGTTGCCGGATCGACCGATACCTTGTGGATTTTTTCAGGGGTGTGGGCAGCCACCTCTTCGATATCCATGCCGCCTTCGCTGGAGGCCATCAGAGTGACGCGCTGAGTGACGCGATCGACCACGATGCCCACGTAAAGCTCTTTGCGGATGTCGGCGCCTTCTTCAATGAGTAAGCGGCGCACTTTCTGCCCCTGGGGTCCGGTCTGGTGCGTGACCAGTTGCATACCCAGAATTTCGCTGGCACGGACGCGCACTTCATCAACCGACTTGGCCAACTTGACGCCGCCGCCCTTGCCGCGGCCACCCGCATGAATTTGCGCCTTGACGACCCAGACGGGGCCGCCCAGGGTATTCGCTGCTGCGACCGCCTCATCAACGGAAAAACAGGCAATGCCGCGCGGCACGGTGACGCCGTAGCGCTTGAGCAGTTCTTTGCCCTGATATTCGTGGATTTTCATGAAGACACTCCCTGCAATCGATCAAGCCTGACGGCAGGAAGCGCATCACCCGAAAATTCGGACGATACGCGTGTAGAAAACGTCTGCCGGTGGCTGCTTCCCGACCCCAGCGCTTGAAGAATTCGACTGGGAACCCAGGCTGAAGGCGCGGCGCAGTGTATCACGCAGCACCTTGCCAGATGGCATCGTCGCAAGCCGTCCGAGGCAGAACGAGCCCTTGCCACACGAGCTTTACAAGGCCTCGCCGCCGTCGTCATCGCCCCGACCACCCACCACACGCCGCACAATCGAGAGGTCAAACCCGCGCGCGGCCAGGAAGCGCATTTGCTTTAAACGCTCAACTCGATCAGCGGCGAGTTCGCCGCCGAAGCGTCGCTGCCACAGGCTTTGCGCACGCTGGAATTCACTGGCCTTAAGCGGAGCCAAGACCTGCGCCATGGTGTCTTGATCAAGCTGGTGGCTTTTGAGTTCTTGACGGATGCGGGCGCTGCCGAACCGATCGGCCCGCCGGTGTACCACAGACTCGGCAAAGCGTTCCTGCGACAGAAGACGTCTGGCCTGAAGCTTGTCGAGTAAGGCCTCAAGTAACTCGGGCGAGGGGGCGTGGGGCGCGAGTTTGTGTTGTAACTCAAACCGGCTGTGCTCTCGCCGCGAAAGAAACCCAAGCGCCCGCGCCTCAAGTGAAGGCGCCGGCCGCTTGCGAGCGGAGGGCTGATCAGTGTCTGACAAGGCCCTGCGCCCCACCCGCTACGTGCCGCATAAGCCCTTAGGCGGCTGCGTCTTGTGCGCCCGGCCCGCGAGCCGCAACACCAAAGTGTTCGCGGACTTTGTTTTCAATTTCGAGCGCCATGGGTTCGTTTTCGCGCAGGAACTCGCGAGCATTGTCTTTACCCTGCCCGATACGATCGCCCTGGTAGCTGTACCAGGCACCGCTTTTTTCAACGACCCCACAGTTGGCGCCCAACTCAAGGATTTCACCCTGGCGCGAGATACCCTCGCCATAGAGGATGTCAAAGTCGGCCGAACGGAACGGCGGAGCCACCTTGTTTTTGACTACCTTGACCCGGGTTTCGTTGCCGATGACTTCTTCGCCCTTCTTGATGGAGCCAGTGCGACGGATATCAAGCCGCACCGAGGCGTAAAACTTGAGTGCGTTACCACCCGTGGTGGTTTCGGGATTGCCGAACATGACGCCGATCTTCATACGGATTTGATTAATGAAGATGACCATGGAGTTGGTGCGCTTGATGGTGCCGGTGAGCTTGCGCAGGGCCTGCGACATGAGGCGGGCCTGCAGCCCGGGTAAGGAGTCGCCCATTTCGCCCTCGATTTCAGCCTTGGGCGTGAGCGCCGCGACCGAGTCGATGACGATGAGATCGACCGAACCGCTGCGCACCAATGCATCGGCGATTTCAAGCGCCTGCTCGCCCGTATCGGGTTGGGATACCAGCAGGTCTTCAAGGCTGACGCCGAGCTTTGCCGCGTACTGAACATCAAGCGCGTGCTCAGCATCGATGAAGGCACAGGTGCCGCCCAGCTTTTGCATTTCAGCGATGACTTGCAGGGTGAGCGTGGTTTTGCCCGATGACTCAGGCCCGTAAATTTCGACCACCCGGCCACGCGGCAGACCACCCACGCCCAGCGCGATATCAAGCCCCAGTGAGCCGGTGGACACCACCTGGATGTCTTCGCCGACGTCGCCATCGGACAGGCGCATGATGGAACCCTTGCCGAATTGTTTTTCAATCTGCGCGAGGGCGGCCGATAGGGCCTTGCTGCGTTCGTTGCGGGAAGATTTAGCGTCATCCATATTGATCACTTTGTCCATGACTGGCCCCGTCGGTTGGGAGGTTGTAAACGACAACTGGCCAGAATTATTGCACGGGAATACTGTATAAACAATCAGTTGTTTGGCTAGTACGACGGTTCGGTTGGGCTGTCACGAGTTTCAGGAAAGATCGGTAGGGGCCGCGCACTGGCCGATCCAGCAGGTCAGCCCCTGCCTGAGTGCATGCATCGCCGCCTTCAGACGCACAGCCGCTCGATCACCTGGCAAGTGTAAGGTCTCAGACCATACCCCCTGGCTCCGTAAGGCCCAGGCAAAGCAGACCGTGCCCACCGGTTTGTCCGGCGAACCACCACCAGGACCCGCAATACCCGTAATGGCCAGGGCCAGCGCAGCATCACTGCGGCCCAGGGCGCCCTGGGCCATTTCACGCGCGACCGTCTCGCTGACCGCGCCAAACTGGTCAAGGCTATGGGCGCTCACGCCCAGCTGCTGTCGTTTGGCGGCATTGCTGTAGGTGACAAAGCCCCGGTCAAACCAGACGCTGGAGCCCGCCACTTCAGTGAGCGCTGCAGCCACCAGGCCGCCCGTACATGACTCGGCGCAGGCCACCATGGCCCCATCACGCTCAAGACGACGACCGAGCGCCAGCGCGGATTCAACCAGATCAGTGTTCAGACCGGCCGAAAGCCCAGGGCCCTGGCTCATCCCGGCCTGTGCAGGCGAATCAGTCATTTTGATCTCGGACATCTCGGCCCCCGATTGCCATCGACCTGTGACCGATGCACCTCAGACCCCCCAGAGCGCGAAAATAAGCAGGGTATAGGCCGCCGCGAGCAGGTCGTCAGCCATGACGCCCAGACCATTTTTCCAACGCGCCTCGAGCGCGCGGATGGGCGGTGGTTTGGTGATATCAAAAAGCCGGAAAACACCGAAAGCAATCAGCTGATAGTGCCACTCGCGCGGCAGCACCCAAAGCACCAGCCAGAAAGCGATGACCTCATCCCATACCATGCCTGAATGGTCGGCTACGCCCAGGTCACGCCCCGTACGCTGACAGGCCCATACACCCACCGCGAAGCCGGTCGCGATAACCCATGCCCACTGCACATCGGTGAGCCATAGATCAAGTACGCAAAAACCCGCCCAGGCCCAGAGCGTGCCCGCCGTCCCTGGCGCCCAGGGCGACAGCCCGCTACCCAGCCCCAAGGCCAGCACACGCGCCGGGTGGCCCAGCATGAATCGAAGGTCAGGCGAAATGATCAAACCCCCCGCGCGCAACAGACACCGCCCGCCCACGCTGATCCAGCACCCGAACCCCAGAACCTGCGCGAATACTTCCGATGCGCGACAGCCTGAGCCCCAGACGCGGGCCAATCGCCTCGATGGCTGGACGATTTTCGGGCGCGGCGGTAAACAGTAACTCATAGTCGTCGCCACCACTCAATGCCAACTTCTGCTGCGAAGCCGGCGACTCTTGAGTCAACGCGGGATCCACCGGGATACATTCCCAGTGCAGGTCAGCACCCGCCCGCGAGCGCTGAACCACATGGCCCAGGTCAGCCAGCAGCCCATCGGATACATCGATGGCCGCACGCGCCAGATGTCTGAGCGCAAGCCCCAGCGCCACACGCGGCATGGGTTTGAGCATACGCGTCATGGCCGGGTGCCCGTCAGGCAGCCGGTTTCCCGCTAAAGCCTGGTGGACCGCAAGCGCGGCCGCGCCCAGTTCGCCGGATACCCAGATATCGTCCCCCAATTCGGCAGCGTCCCGACGAAGCGCCGCATCACGGGGCAGCCACCCCATGGCCGTGATACTGATGGACAAAGGTCCCCGGGTCGTATCGCCACCGATCAGTTCACAGCCATGTTCGTCAGCCAGCCTGAAAAGCCCCTTGGCGAAGCCGGCCACCCAGGCCTCATCAGCCTGGGGCAGTGCAATGGCCAGGGTAAAAAATGCAGGGCTCGCGCCCATGGCGGCGAGGTCTGACAAATTGACCGCCAAGGCCTTGTGACCGACGGTATCAGCGGGATCCGCCGAAAAAAAATGTCGGTCGGCCAGCAGCATGTCGGTGGTGACTGCCATCACCTGGCCTGCCTGGGGTGGCGCTATGAGTGCGCAGTCATCCCCGATGCCCAGAAGCGCCGATCGCGCCGCGCCGCGATCGAAATAGCGTGCGATGAGATCAAACTCGCCCGCCACCGACTTCCACCGCTCGCAATTTCGCAGCGACCCGGTCAAGCACCCCATTGACGTACTTGAAGCCATCAGTGCCGCCAAAGGTCTTGGTCAGCTCAACGGCTTCGTTGATGACCACGCGATAGGGAATCTCAGGGTGACGTAAGAGTTCAAAGGCACCCAGCAGCAGACTCGCGTGCTCAACCGGACTCAGCTCAGCGACAGGCCGGTCAAGAAAGGGGGTGATCGATGCATGCAACTCTTCGATGGCCTCAACGGTACCGTAAAGCAGCGAGCGAAAGTGCTCGCGATCAGCCTTTTCAAACCCCGGATTATCGAGCGCGAGATGCGCCTCAATGCTGGGGCCATCCGCGCCATTGAGCAGCCACTCGTACAAACCCTGCAGCGCGAGCTCACGCGATCGACGCCGCGAACTTTTGGGGGGCGTGCCGCGCACCCGGGGCGGCGAGGCCGGCACTGTCGAAGCCCCCGCAGACGCAGGCGTTGCACCGTCTCGCGGGGACGCGGGGGTTGCACCATCCCCTGGGGACGTGGGCGGTGCACTCTCGACGGACGCTGAAGGAGAGGTGTCACTCATTGTTCGAAGACCGGGTCATTGAGATCGTTCGCCTCAAGCTCGCCGAACAGATTGCTGAGGTTGGCCATTTCAACGGCCACACGGGCAGCCTCTGCACCTTTTTCAGCCGCTCGGGCCTGCGCCTGCTCATCGGTATTGGTGGTGAGCACCGCATTGGCAACCGGAATACCCGACTCGAGCGCGACGGTCTGCACGCCTCGGGCCGACTCGTTGGACACGACCTCAAAATGATAAGTTTCGCCGCGAATGACCGCACCCAGTGCGATAAGCGCATCCAGGTCGAGACTGTCAGCCATTTTTTGAAGCGCGAACGGAATCTCAAGCGCGCCCGGCACTGTGCAGACGACGATGTCTTCCGCCTCAACCCCCAACGACAATAATTCGGCCACACACGCCTCGCGAAGCGCATCGCATACGCGGTCATTGAAGCGCGACTGAACCACGCCGATTCGCAGGCCGGAGCCGTCGGTGGAGGCCTGGAAAATCTGGGTACTCATGCAGTATTCCTGGGGTGAGGTCAGGCGCCAGGCACCTGGGCCATAGACTCGAAACCAACGATTTCGAGAGAAAAACCAGCCATGCTGGGCATCTTGATGGGGCGCGACAATAATCGCATGCGTCCAACGCCAAGGTCTTTAAGGATTTGCGCGCCAATACCGTAAGTTCTGAGGTCCATTTTGCCGGGGCGCAGACGCGTCGCAGCGTTGCGCGCGGGCGCTGAAAGCGCTGCAGCCTCAGCCAAAACAGCCGTGGCGTCTTGCGCACAGTTAAGCAATACCGCAACCCCGCAACCCGACTCGGCGATCATCTGCAGGGCACGCGGCAGGGGCCATGAATGCAAGCCACCTTCAGCCAGCAGGCAATCGAGAACTGACAGCGGTTCGTGCACGCGCACGAGCGCCTCCCGACCCTCGCCGGGCTGCCCCCTGACCAGAGCGAGATGGGGCGAACCAGACGGTTTGTCGCGATACGCAACCAGACGGAAATCACCGTAGGGCGTCTGCACCGGGCTTTCGCTGACCCGCTCGATCAAGGTTTCGTGCGCGCTGCGATACCCGATCAGATCGGCAATGGTGCCTATTTTCAGACCGTGCAGTCGCGCGAACTCGATCAGGTGAGGCAGACGCGCCATGGTGCCGTCGTCATTCATGATCTCGCAGATGACCGCGGCCGGCTCAAGCCCCGCCAACGAGGCCAGGTCACAACCAGCCTCGGTGTGACCGGCGCGTACCAGCACGCCGCCGTTTTCAGCGCGCAGGGGAAAGATATGCCCAGGCTGCACCAGGTCGGCCGCGGTAGCTGCCTTGGCAATAGCCGCCTGCACGGTGCGGGCGCGATCAGCCGCCGAGATCCCCGTGCTGACGCCTTCGGCAGCCTCAATCGACACGGTGAACTTGGTGCCGTGCCGGGTACCGTTTCGGCTGACCATCAGGGGAAGGTCAAGCTGCCGGCAGCGCTGCTCGGTGAGCGTGAGACAGATAAGACCCCGGCCAAAGCGGGCCATGAAATTGATGGCCTCAGGTGTGACGAACTCTGCTGCCAGAACGAGGTCACCCTCGTTTTCGCGGTCTTCCTCGTCAACGAGGATGACCATACGGCCGGCGCGCATCTCGGCGATGATTTCGGGGGTGGTGGCAAGACTCATAAGACAGGATTTTACGCTGCGCTCAGAGACGACCGGCAAATCGTGCCGTCAGGCGCAGATCATCACCCAATCGCTCAACCGAATCGAATTGCAGCTGGCGAGCCGAGCCCAGCTGTGACGGCGCGGCCAGATCGAAAAGACCAATACCTTGCCCCAGTAGCCGGGGTGCCAGGTAAATCAATAGCTCATCGACGCAATCTTCGCGAAGCAGGGAACCGTTGAGCTTGAACCCGGCCTCAACATGCAGCTCGTTGACACCCCGGCCACCCAGTTCGCGCATGAGCGCCGGCAGATCGACCTTGCCCGACGCATTCGGCAGCATCAGGACCTCGGCGCCCCGGTCGCGAAGCTCACGCTCGGCGTCCTTGTTCTCAACCGCAGCCACCACCAGCACCGAGCCCCCCTGCAAAATGCGCGCGTGCGGATCGACCTCAAGCCGGGAATCAACGAGAACCTTGAGTGGCTGACGCTCAACAGGGGCGTGACGCGCCGTCATCTGAGGGTTGTCATCGCGAACGGTACCAATGCCGGTCAAGATGGCGCAGCTTCGAGCCCGCCAGGCGTGGCCATCCGCCCGGGCCGCCTCGCCGGTGATCCACTGGCTGGTTCCATCGGGTAAGGCCGTCAAGCCATCGAGGCTGGCCGCCGTCTTCATGCGCACCCAGGGCAGCCCCCGTGTCATGCGCGAGACGAATCCGATGTTGAGCGCCCTCGCCTGCACGCCCAAAAGACCGCAGCGCACATCGATACCAGCCTCTCGAAGTCTTGCGAGGCCCGCACCATTGACCCTGGGGTTGGGATCTTCCATTGCCGCGATAACCCGCCCGATACGTGCTCCAATGAGCGCATCAACGCAGGGCGGCGTGCGACCAAAGTGGTTGCAGGGTTCGAGCGTGATGTAGGCGGTGGCACCACGCGCCCGACTACCCGCCTGGGCAAGGGCGATGGCCTCGGCATGCGCCTCACCCGCGCGGTGATGCCACCCCTCACCCACCTTTTCGCCCTCGCGAACGATGACGCAGCCAACGCGCGGATTGGGCGTTGTGGTGTTGAGCCCGTGCTCGGCAAGCGCGAGCGCACGGCTCATCCAATCATGATCTTGGGTACTGAACATCTCGCAATTATCACCCGATGCGCGAAATGCCCCATTTGCCGAGGCGCACTACAATCAAGAACGCGCTAACGACATTCGCCTGACAACGAGACACGCCATGAGCACAACACCTCACTCCCCCGCCGCGTCCGACGGCCTGATCGGAGGTCACATTCTGGCCGACTCACTGGCCTGCCAGGGCGTGGACACCATCTTCGGTGTACCGGGTGAAAGCTACCTGGCCGTTCTGGATGGCCTTTATCGCTATCGCGACCGCATGCGTTTCATCATTTGCCGTCAGGAAGGGGGCGCAGCCTTCATGACCGATGCTTACGCCAAGCTCACGGGCAAACCCGGCGTACTGATGGTTACCCGAGGCCCTGGCGCCACCAACGCTTCCATCGGTGTACACGCGGCGCATCAGGACTCTGTGCCCATGGTGGTATTCGTAGGCCAGGTGGGCACCGATTTCGCCGACCGCGAGGCTTTTCAGGAGATCGATTACCGCCGCATGTTCGGGCCTATGGCCAAGTGGGTCGCTCAGATTGATCGCGTCGAACGTATTCCCGAATACATCAGCCACGCCTTTCAGGTCGCGACCAGCGGCCGCAATGGACCGGTGGTGCTGGCACTACCCGAAGACATGCTGGTGGCACAGGCCAATCCGACGCAACCCGCTGCCCACACGCCCGTTCGCGCTTCGCCCTCGGCGGCGCAGATCGATCGTCTGCGCCAGCTTTTAAGCCAGGCAAAACGCCCGGTATTGATGCTGGGTGGTACGGGATGGACGCCATCAGCCTGCAACGATATTCGCCAGTTCGCCGAGGCCAACGCTCTGCCCGTCACGTGCGCCTTCCGATATCAGGACTTGATCGACAACCGTCACCCGCAGTACGCCGGCGACGTGGGTATCGGTATCAATCCCAAACTGGCCGCCCGCATCAGGGCCTCTGATCTGGTGATCGCCATCGGCCCACGCCTTGGTGAGATGACCACCTCCGGCTACACACTTTTCGAAGTGCCCCGCCCCAGGCAAGGCCTTGTTCATGTGCATGCCGGCATTGAGGAACTGGGTAGCGTGTACCAGGCCGATCTGATGATCGCAGCCGGCATGCCCGAAATCGCACTGAGTCTGCGCGATGTCAAAGTGGACAGCGCAGCCTGGGCGGGATCCGCAGCCCAGGCCCATGCGGAGCTGCAAACCTGGCGCGAACGACCTGCGCTGTATCAAGGACAGACACCGGCCCTTGATCTGTGGGCTGTGATGCAAAGCTTGTCCCGCCTGGCACCGGACGACACCATCATCACCAACGGCGCCGGCAACTTCGCCACCTGGGCACATCGCTTCTGGCCATACGCGGGCCTGCGTACGCAACTGGCCAGCACCTCGGGCGCCATGGGCTATGGCGTGCCGGCCGCTGTCGCCGCTGGCATCTGCGCGCCCGACCGTACGGTGGTGTGCATTGCGGGTGACGGCGACTTCCTCATGACCGGACAAGAGCTCGCCACGGCTGTGCAACACAATGCGGGTGTGGTGGTCATCGTCTTCAACAACAGCATGTACGGCACTATCCGCATGCACCAGGAGCGCGAGTACCCCGAGCGCGTGTTCGGTACGCGCCTGCACAACCCCGACTTCGCGAAATACGCGGAGGCCTTCGGTGGCTTCGGTGCGAAAGTGGCGACGACGGCTGAGTTTGAGCCCGCCCTGAAGGCGGCCCTAAGCTTCGCGCGCGAGCACCGCAGGCCCGCAGTCATAGAGCTCAGCGTTGACCCACAGCACATCACGCCCAATCTGTCGCTGGATGCAATCCGCGAGAAATCGTTGAGCGCCAGACCCCGTTGAGGTGAGTGAACGAGGGGAGGCCCCTTTGCAAAGAATACGATTGTCCATACAATTAACGAATGGGCATTGTTTGGGACCCCGCCAAGGCAACTACTAACTTACGCTCGCACGGTATAAGTTTTGCCGAAGCAGCTACGGTTCTTACGGACGACTACGCACTCACTCGTGAAGACCCTGATGTTCACGGGGAACAACGATTCGTATCGCTCGGCATGAGCGCTACGGGTTCGTTACTTGTCGTTGTGTACACGCATCGCCCTCCCGATTTTTTTCGAATAATCTCGGCTTGGAAAGCCAATCGCACCCAGAGAGCCGCCTATGAAGCAAACCGTCGCTGAGCCAGTCAGACAGATCGATTTCACGTACGCGGTTCGGGGTGCCCCAATCGCGATCGAGCCCGGCAAAACTAAGATTTCGATTCGACTAGATAACCGTGTGCTGGACTATTTCCGCGCTGAAGTTGAAAAGGCTGGGGCTGGCAACTACCAAACGCTCATCAACGATGCCTTGGTTGCCGTTATTCTTCAGCGTTCGATGCTGGACGCTTTACGTCTCGTTGTTCGTGAAGAGTTGGCCGCGGGGAAACCGTCAACAGTTAAAAAGCCCCGAAAAAGGCAGGCTACATCGGCGAGCGAGCGCTCGATCTAGCGTAGAAACGAGCCCACCGCTTTCCGATAAGATCTCGGCTTACATCAACGCCCGCGCCGGGCGGCCACCGCAGGGAGTCTTCCGTGTTCAAGCGCTCAGTCGGCATCGATCAGGTCGATCCCGAAGTCTGGAATGCCATCCACCTTGAAAACCAGCGTCAGGAAGACCACATCGAACTGATCGCCTCTGAAAACTACGCCAGTCCGGCGGTGATGGCGGCACAGGGCAGTCAGCTCACCAACAAGTACGCAGAAGGCTACCCGGGCAAGCGCTACTACGGCGGCTGTGAAAATGTCGACATCGTCGAGCAATTGGCCATCGATCGGCTGCGTAAGCTCTACGGTGCAGAGGCTGCCAATGTACAGCCCCACTCCGGAGCCCAGGCCAATCAAGCGGTGTTTCTAGCCTTTCTAAAGCCAGGCGACACCATCATGGGTATGAGCCTGGCTGAGGGTGGTCACCTCACGCATGGCATGGCGCTCAACCTGTCGGGCAAGTGGTTCAACGTAGTGTCGTACGGACTTAACCAGGACGAGGCCATCGATTACGACGCCATGGTGCGCAAGGCACGCGAGAGCCGTCCCAAGCTCATCATTGCGGGGGCCTCGGCCTACAGCCTGCGCATTGACTGGGCACGCTTTGCAGAGGTCGCGCGCGAGGTCGGCGCCATTTTCATGGTTGATATGGCGCATTATTCGGGGCTGGTGGCGGCCGGGGTCTACCCCAATCCCGTACCCCACGCCGATATCGTCACTTCCACTACCCATAAGAGTCTTCGCGGACCACGCGGCGGCTTCATTCTGATGAAGTCCGAGCACGAAAAGGTCATTAACTCGGCGGTGTTTCCCGGGCTGCAGGGCGGCCCCCTGATGCACGTCATCGCGGCAAAGGCAGTCGCGTTCGGCGAAGCACTCAAGCCAGATTTTCGTCAGTATCAGGAGCGCGTATTGGCCAATGCGGCCGCGCTGGCCGACGCGCTGACGCAGCGCGGCCTGCGTATCGTTTCGGGCCGCACCGAGTCACACGTCATGCTGGTTGACCTTCGCGCCAAGCGCATCACCGGTAAAGACGCTGAACGCATTCTCGGTATGGCTCATATCACCTGCAATAAAAACGCCATCCCGAACGATCCCGAAAAACCCATGGTCACCAGCGGCATTCGCCTTGGCTCGCCGGCCATGACCACGCGCGGTTTTGGTGTTGACGAGGCTCGGGCGGTAGGGCATCTCATCGCCGATGTACTGGATGCACCCACCGATGAGGCGGTGCTGGCCCGGGTCCGTAAAGATGTGTCGGCGCTCACGGGGCGCTTTCCGGTTTACGGCTAGGCAAGCGGTACCGGGCTTGCGCTGAACATCGCCCCGACCCGCCGACCGTTGCCGCGACACTGAGCGATGCGCTGCCCGTTTTGCGATCATGCTGAAACGCAGGTCATCGAGACCCGCGAGTCTGACGACGGTGACGCCATTCGCCGTCGTAGACGTTGTCTGCAGTGCGACAAACGGTTTACCACCTATGAGCGCATTGAGCTGGTCCTGCCGTCGGTGGTCAAGCGCAATGGTGTGCGTGCTGAATTTGATCGCCGCAAGCTGCGCGCTTCGCTATCGCTGGCCCTGAGAAAGCGCCCTGTCAGTGCCGAGGCGGTTGACGCAGCCATTCATCGCATCGAAGAGCGCCTGCTGTCTCTGGGCCTGAAGGAAGTGGGCAGCGACCGCGTGGGCGAACTGGTCATGCGCGAGCTGAAAGCCCTGGACAAGATCGCTTATGTCCGTTTCGCATCGGTCTATCGAAACTTTGAAGACATCGACGAGTTTGCCGATGTCATTGCCGAAGTGCGCGTACGCAAGACCTCAAACGGCAAACCGGCCAGCGCGTCCGGTCAACGGGGTAAGACGGGCGGGAGACGCTGAACTGACCGCCATTCAGCCCCGCGGGCTGTGCCGCAGTGCCGCGTCGAGCTGTGGGCATCACGAACGCCACACCGGTGCGCCGCCTCACCCCTTTGCTTCGATATCGTCCAGCGCCTCGGGCAGATGCGAAACATCGCCCCAGTTGACAACGCTGAAGGCCTTTCCGTCCCAGCGGATGTGGTTGAAGCTGGCATTTTTTAGATCAAAGTGGCGCGGCGCCCGCAGATCAAGACCAGCGGCGATCCGATATACGCAATCAAGCACACCACCATGGGTGGCCACCACCACGGTCTGGTGCGCGAATTCC
>JBIKMC010000164.1:0-7729 GCA_044359405.1 Burkholderiaceae bacterium | reverse complement strand
CGCAGCGGCCATGGCCTTCAGAGAGAATCGACGGTTCATGGAGATCACCTGTTGTTGTGGAGGAGGGAGGAGAGGTCGAGCAAATCGACCCGGTGATCTCCGCAAAAGCCATGCCTGCGCCGTGGGCATGGCCGGTGACCCGCCTAAGTGCATCCAGCCCCATCGCGGGGCGGGGCAGCTTCTCGCTTGCCCGTCGTGACGTATGTTGGGGCGTCCGGGGGGAGCGGGCTGTGCAGGTACCTAACTCAATCTTCTTCGGCAAAGGCCTCTTCGCGCTTCTTGCGAATGGCGGGAAGGAAAACGATGATGAGCAATATCGCCGCGATGGCCAACAGCGTGGCCGACAGCGGGCGGGTGACAAACACGGTGGCATCGCCGCGCGAGATGGTCATTGCCCGCCGCAGATACTCTTCCATCAATTTGCCCAGCACGAACCCCAGCAGCAAGGGCGCAGGCTCGCACTCCAGCTTGATGAAGAGGTAGCCCAGGATGGCGAACGGAATCGTCATGTAGATGTCAAAGGTGTTGTTGTTCATTGAGAACGCACCGATGCAGCAGAACATGAGAATCGCGGGATACAGCAGGTTGTACGGCACGCTGAGCAGGCGAATCCACAAGCCTACCAGCGGCAGGTTCAGCACCAGCAGCATCAGATTGCCGACCCACATGGACACGATCAGGCCCCAAAACAGCGAGGGGTTGCTGGTCATGACCTGAGGGCCGGGCTGAATGTTGTGAATCATCATGCCCGCCACCATCAACGCCATCACAGCATTGGTGGGGATGCCCAGCGTGAGCATCGGAATGAACGAAGTCTGGGCGCCCGCGTTGTTGGCGGCCTCGGGCGCTGCAACCCCTTCGATGGCCCCCTTGCCGAACTGCTCAGGATATTTCGAGATTTTCTTTTCAATGGCGTAGGCCGAGAAGGCCGACAGCACTGCACCGCCACCCGGCAAAATACCCAGGATGGACCCCAGCGCTGTGCCGCGCAGAATCGGCGCAACCATGCGTCTGAAGTCTTCGCGCGAAGGAAGCAGGCTGCCCACCTTGCTGGTGAAGATCTCGCGATTTTCTTTCTTCTCGAGGTTGGCGATGATCTCGCCAAAGCCAAACATGCCCATGGCAACCGCGGCGAATTCAATGCCGTCGGTCAGTTCGGGCACCTCGAATGAAAACCGTGCGACACCGGAATTCACATCGGTGCCAATCATGCCCAGCAGCAGACCGAATACCACCATGGCCAGGGCTTTGATGATGGAACCGTGGGCCAGCACCACAGCTGCGATCAGTCCCAGCACCATCAGCGAGAAATACTCAGCAGGCCCAAACTTGAAGGCCAACTCGGCCAGCGGTGGCGCGAAGGCGGCAATGAGCAACGTTGCGATGGTACCCGCGAAAAACGAGCCGATGGCGGCAGTGGCCAGAGCAGGCCCGGCGCGCCCTCGACGAGCCATCTGGTAACCGTCGAGGGTGGTCACCACAGAAGACGTCTCGCCCGGCAAGTTCACCAAAATGGCCGTGGTTGAGCCGCCATACTGTGCGCCGTAGTAAATGCCCGCCAGCAAGATCAGCGCCGTGGTGGGGTCGGTCATTTTGTAGGTGATCGGCAGGAGCATGGCGATGGTGGCCAGCGGACCGATGCCGGGCAGCACCCCCACCAGCGTCCCGAACAGCACGCCGATGAAGCAGTAGAAGATGTTGGTCAGCGTAGCCGCAACAGAAAAGCCGAGCAGCAGATTATTGAGCAATTCCATGGTGTGAGCGCTCCGCTTATTTGGTCAGAAACGGCGGCCAGATGGGCATCTGCAACTCAAGGCCCCAGCCGAATACAACCCACGCCAATACGACCAGAAAAATCGATGAGACGGCGGTGGCCTTCAGGCGAAATTCATGGCTGGCCATCGCACCCGCAAAAATTAGAACAAGCAGCGAGACCACCATACCCAGTCGAGGCAGCAGAAACGCGAAAAGACCGACCGAGACCAGCACCAGTATGTTTTCGCGCCAGCCGATCTTGCCGACCTTCTTTTCGTCGTTTGATCGCGCGAACGCGCCGACCGTGATGATCAGGCCCAGCACGGCGAGAATACCGCCCAGAACCATGGGAAAGTAGCCGGGGCCCATCTTGGCAGCGGTGCCCATCTGGTATTGGCGCGACAGCGCCATGAACAATATACCCAGGCCCAGAAACATCAGGCCAGACCAGAAGTCCTTGTGATTGCGCAAGCGCATCGCTTGTCTCCGCTTTTGGTTTATCGTTAGGTGCGCGACGCGGGCCGCCGCGCGCAGATCTTACGTCCAGTCGCCAAAAATCGTAAGCGGGCACTCTGTAAGCTTCCGTAATCAAGCGTTAGGCGACAGAACTTCCGGAATGGGGGGCAAAACCCTGGTCGGCACCGAGTCAGCGAACCAGGCGTTGGATCTCGGCGGCTGACATGCCTAAAACCTCGCTCAGAACCTCGGCCGTGTGCTCACCCAGGCGCGGCGGCGCGCGCCGGTAGATGGGCGGAGTCGCGCTGTATTTAACCGGGTTTCCAACCAGCGGTACCGTGCCCGCATCGTCGCGTTCAATGCCGATTTGAAGTCCTCGAGCCTTGACCTGCGGGTTGTCGAACACCTGAGGAAGATCGTTGATGGGCCCGCAGGGCACGCCCGCGCGCTCAAGTGCATCGGTCCAGTACTGCGCGGTTCTGCGCGCCACCATGGCCTCCAGCAGCGGAATCAGCGCGTCGCGATTGCGGATGCGGTCCTGCACCCGGTTGAATCGGCTATCGCTGGCCAGTTCGGGTGATTCACCGGCTTCGCAGAACCGTCGGTACTGCTCATCGTTACCGCAGGCGACTATGATCCACTGATCACTCGCCTTGAAGGTCTGATAAGGCACCAGATTGGGGTGCGCATTACCCCAGCGACGGGGTGCCCGGCCACTGGCGAAGTAGTTGGTGTTCATGTTGGCCAGCATGGCGACCTGGCAGTCGAGTAGCGCCACATCCAGATACTGCCCCTGGCCGGTACGCTCGCGGTGGTACAGCGCGCCCAGAATCGCCTGGGTGGCGTACATGCCGGTGAACAGATCCGCTACGGCAACGCCGGCTTTCTGCGGACCACCGCCCGGTCTTCCATCGGCTTCTCCGGTGATCGACATCAGACCGCCCAGCCCCTGGATGATGAAGTCATAACCCGCGCGGTGTGCCCAGGGCCCGGTCTGACCGAAGCCGGTGATCGAACAGAAAATCAGGCGGGGATTGATGGCCTTGAGTGCTTCGTAATCAAGGCCGTACTTGCGAAGTTGGCCGACCTTGAAGTTTTCCACGACGACGTCGCTGACCGACGCCAGTGAACGAATCACTGTCTGACCTTCTGCGCTCGCGATGTCGATGGCGATTGAGCGCTTACCGCGATTAGCGGCCAGGTAGTAGGCGGCATCGGCGGTATCACTGCCGTCGCGCGCTTTCAAAAACGGCGGACCCCAGCCGCGCGTATCGTCGCCCGCACCGGGCTTTTCAACCTTGATGACGTCTGCGCCCAGATCGGCCAGATTTTGTGTGCACCAGGGCCCGGCGAGCACCCGGGTCAGATCCAGAACACGAATGCCTTGCAGGATGGCTTGCATGAAATGGCTCCAGAGGAATTCCCTTTGAAGGGGCCGCCGCACGCCCCAAGGCCAGCGAAATTACAGGATTTGCCCCGGGCACGTAAAATCCTGGGTTTGTCCCAAATTGGCGCCCCGCGCGCTGCTCATCGGGTATCTCTATGAATTCGGCCGACATCCGCGAGAAGTTTCTGCGTTTTTTCGAATCCAAAGGGCATTCCATTGTGGCCTCCAGCCCCCTGGTGCCTGCTAACGACCCTACCCTGCTCTTTACCAACAGTGGCATGGTGCAGTTCAAGGATGTCTTCCTGGGCAAAGATCATCGCCCCTACCGGCGGGCTACCACGGCCCAGCGCAGCGTTCGCGCAGGCGGCAAGCACAATGATCTTGAAAACGTTGGATACACCGCTCGCCATCACACCTTCTTCGAGATGCTGGGCAACTTCTCGTTTGGCGACTACTTCAAGCGCGAGGCCATCAACTTTGCCTGGGAACTGCTGACGGGCGTCTATGCGTTGCCCAAAGAGCGCCTGTGGGTGACGGTGTACGCCGAGGACGACGAGGCTTACAACATCTGGGCCCAGGAAATCGGGGTGCCCGCCGACCGCATCGTGCGTATCGGCGACAACAAAGGCGCCCGTTACGCTTCAGACAATTTCTGGCAGATGGCTGATACCGGCCCCTGCGGTCCCTGCTCGGAAATTTTTTATGACCATGGCCCCGGCATCTGGGGTGGCCCCCCGGGCTCGCCCGAGGCCGATGGCGATCGGTACATTGAAATCTGGAACCTGGTGTTCATGCAGTTTGAGCGCGATGAGTCGGGAACTCTCACTCCACTGCCCAAGCCCTGTGTCGACACCGGCATGGGGCTGGAACGTATTGCCGCGGTGCTGCAGCATGTTCACAGCAACTATGAGATTGATCTGTTTCAGGAGCTGATTCGCGCGGCCGCCCGCGAAACGGGTTGTGCCGATCTGGCCAACCCCTCGCTGCGCGTCATCGCCGACCATATTCGTGCCTGCAGTTTTCTCATTGTTGACGGTGTCATTCCCGGCAATGAGGGCCGTGGATATGTTCTGCGTCGCATCATTCGCCGAGCGCTGCGCCATGGGCATAAGCTGGGCCAGGCGCAGCCATTTTTCCATCGCCTGGTGGCCGATCTTGACCGAGCCATGGGCCAGGCCTATCCAGAGCTCAGCCGGGTATCCGAGCGGGTGGCCGATGTACTTCGCCAGGAAGAAGAGCGCTTTGGCGAGACGCTCACCCATGGCATGGCCATTCTCGAGGCTGCCTTGGCCGGAGGTGTCAAAACGCTCGACGGTGAAACCGCGTTCCGTCTGTATGACACCTATGGGTTCCCGCTGGATCTAACCGCCGATGTTTGTCGTGAGCGGCAGGTTCAGGTCGACGAGGCAGGCTTTCAGACCGCCATGGAGAGGCAGCGTGAGCAGGCACGTGCAGCCGGAAAGTTCAAGGCGGCGGCTGGCCTTGACTACACCGGGGCCAGCACTGACTTTCAGGGTTACCAGCATCTCAGCCTTGCGGGTGCCCGCATTACCGCTCTGTACGTGGACGGGGCAATCGTTTCTGCGGTACAGCCGGGACAGCGTGCCGTGGTCGTGTTGGACAAGACGCCGTTTTATGCCGAATCGGGCGGTCAGGTGGGTGACGCTGGCCTTCTGCATTCAGCCGATTTCACGATTCGATTTTCCGTTGAAGACACGCAAAAAATCGCAGCCGAGGTGTTCGGTCATCATGGGCAGTTGATGAGTGGCGCGCTGCGCGTGGGCGATGAACTATCGGCAGCGGTTGATGCCCAGCAGCGTGCCCACACGATGCGGAATCATTCGGCTACCCACCTGATGCATAAAGCGCTGCGCGAGGTGTTGGGTGATCATGTTCAGCAGAAGGGCTCACTGGTTGATGCCGACAAGACGCGATTTGATTTCTCCCATCACGCGCCGCTCAGCGCCGACCAGATGCGTCGTGTCGAAGAACAGGTCAACGCCGAAATCCTGAGCAACTCGGCAACGGCGGCGCAGGTCATGTCCTTTGATGACGCGGTGCGGGGCGGAGCGATGGCGCTGTTTGGTGAGAAGTACGGTGATGTGGTGCGGGTGCTCGACATCGGCTCCTCGCGCGAGCTTTGCGGCGGCACGCATGTCGCCCGCACCGGCGACATCGGTCTGTTCAAGATCGTGGGCGAGTCGGGCGTGGCCGCGGGTGTGCGACGCGTGGAGGCCGTTACGGGTTTACGTGCCCTGAGGCATCTCCAGTCACTGTCGGATACCTTGTCCGAGTCAGCTGGGGCGCTCAAGGTGGCAGCCACTGAACTGCCGCAGAAGATCGTACAGACGCTTGAACAGGTGCGTGTGCTTGATAAAGAGGTCGCGCGTCTGAAGTCCAAGCTGGCGGCTTCTCAGGGCGATGATCTCGCTGCGCGCGCGGTTGAGGTCAAGGGTGTGAAAGTACTGGCGGCTCAGATCGATGGCGCGGACGCGCGTGTGCTGCGCGAAACCGTTGACTCGCTCAAGGCCAAGCTAGGGCGGGCCGCCATCGTGCTGGCCGCGGTCGACGGTGGCAAGGTCTCGCTGATTGCGGGGGTTACGCCCGATGCGGTGGCGCAGGTGAAGGCGGGCGATCTCGTTAATTTTGTGGCGCAGCAGGTGGGCGGCAAGGGTGGTGGCCGGCCGGATATGGCGCAGGCCGGCGGTACCGATCCCTCGCGTTTGTCGCAGGCGCTGGCCAACGTGGCTGACTGGGTGGCCAGCCGCACCTGATGTCGACTGAGCGCGAGTCTTCCGTGGTGCAGCATGAGCGCGATCGGCGCACCATGCTGGAACTCATCGCGCTCAACGTACTCACCCATACCGCCTTCGTCGGCGCAAGGGTCAACGTCACGCTGTCGGGCATTCAGCTCGATGCATCGCCCTTCGCCGTGGGCTTGCTCTTGGCCTTTGTCAGTCTGTTGCCCATGGTGATGTCGGTGTCGGTTGGACGGCAGGTTGACCGCATCGGTGTGCGCGCACCCATGCTTTGGGGGGCTGCCATATTGGCGGGCGGCATTCTGATGCCCGTGATGGCCTTTGAGATTGCTGCCCTGTTTGTCTGCAGCACTGCGATTGGCGTGGGCTTCATGGGCATCCATGTATGCGGGCAAAAGTTGGCGGGCGAGCTCGGTGGACCTGAAGCGCGGCGCATGAACTTCAGTCTCATGGCGATCGGTTTTTCGGTCTCTGCTTTTATCGGCCCAATCCTGACCGGGTTGCTGATTGACAGCATCGGTTACCGCGCCTGCTACGCGGTACTGGCCTTGTTCCCGCTGGCGGCCATTGCAATGCTTCACAAGCGTCGCATCGCTGAGCGGGTGCCACCGCCGCAGCCCGTAATGCAGGTGCAGGCCTCCCGTGGCAGCGTCTTTGATCTGGTGCGTGATCCGGCCCTGCGTAAACTGTATGTGACCAGCGGCATGATCTCGGCCGCCTGGGACGTTCACCAGTTTGTGGTGCCGCTTTACGGCAGTTCGCTGGGGCTGTCGGCCTCGGTCATCGGACTTTTGCTGGGTACTTTTTCGCTGGCCACCTTTGTCATCCGCCTGGTGGTGCCCTATCTCATGCGGCGCTTTCCTGAGTGGACCATGATCTACATCTCGATGTGGATCACCTTGGCTGCTTATCTGCTGTATCCGCTGTCCGATTCACTGGTCCTGATGTTTTCGCTGTCGTTCGTACTGGGGCTGGGTCTGGGTATGTCTCAGCCCATTATCTTGTCGCTATTGCATCGTCTGGCGCCTCCCACTCGGGCCGGCGAGGCGACAGGCCTTCGAATGAGTCTCGTCAACTTTACACAGACCTTTTTGCCGGGTGCGCTCGGCGCGGTTGGTGGCGCTCTGGGTCTGGGCACCCTGTTTTGGGGCATGGCCATCATGCTGGGCGGTGCGGCCTGGTTTGCGGGGCGCCATGAGCCCAAACCGGCTGATTCCGTTCCTCCGCCGATATTGCCTCCGCCCGTGCCGCCTTCGCCGCCTCCGCCGCCTTCGCCGCCTCCGCCGCCTCCGCCGCCCGCGACACCGCCGCCAAAATGACGCCCGCCGCGCCCGCCTCGTGTGCCGAACTGTTCCGTGTCTTCACATGGCTG
>JBIKMC010000163.1:0-7738 GCA_044359405.1 Burkholderiaceae bacterium | reverse complement strand
AGGGGCACGGCGACCCGAGGCTGCCGCAGCGAATTCGACAGGACTGGAGCGAACAGGCCAGGGCAGAGTTTCTGGCAAGCTGCTTTGAGAATCCACCCACCGAGCCGCTTTGGCAGCAACTCGCCGAGTACTTGAGAGCGCTGCCGGGAGAACATCTGCTGCAGGCTGTACTTGGCCTTCGGGCACTTGACATTCGTGCAAAACTTGCGCTCATTCAGTGTCCAACGCTAGTGGCCCACGGCCGCCTGGATCGGCGGCGGGATATTGAAGCGGCAACAACCCTGGCCCAGGGAATACGAAACTCCCGGATGGTACTTCTACCCGGTGGGCATACACCCATGGTCGATTGTCGCCCCGCCTACCTGAATGCAGTCAATCAGTTTCTCGCCCTTTTGTGAACCAGGCTCATCGGTCTGAGTGACTGGCCTGAAGCCTACATTGAATAGGAATCCGCGATGAGTCTTCCTGCTGCTGATCTGATTCTGTCCAACGCCACCGTTATTGACGGCGCCCGGACGCCTCGCTACACCGCCGATGTTGCCATTCAGGGCAAACGAATTCTCGCTGTCGGCAATCTGACTGATTACCCAAGCGCTCGGCGCGTCGATCTCACCGGCAAGATGGTCGCACCTGGCTTTATTGATGCACACACTCATGACGATCTGGCGCTGCTGCGCCAGCCAAGCTTACCGGCCAAACTCAGCCAGGGCATTACCACCGTCATCACCGGTAACTGCGGCGTTTCCATCGCACCTCTCACCTTCGAGGGACGCTCACCCCCGCCGCCTATGGACCTATTCGATCCCAGTGGCGAGGCTTTTCAATTTGCCGCCTTCGCAGACTATGTTGCAGCCCTTGAGCAGTCGCCTGCCGCGCTGAATGCCGCCCTGTTGGTGGGTCATACGACCCTACGTTTACAAGCAATGCAGGACGTATCCAAAACCGCCACCGCTGATGAAATTCGGGTGATGCGCGACGGTGTCGAGAAGGCATTACAGGCGGGTGCGATCGGGGTGTCAACCGGCCTTTTTTATGAACCGGCCTTCGCGGCCACCACCGAAGAGGTCATCGAAGTCTGCCGCCCCATGTCTGAGCAGGGCGGCCTTTATTGCACCCACATGCGCAACGAGGCTGAAGGGGTCATCGACTCTCTGGAGGAAACCTTTCGAATCGGCAAAGAGCTCGGTGTACCCGTGGTGGTGTCGCACCACAAGATCATGGGACGACCCAACTTCGGCCGCTCAGCGCAGACTCTGTCGCTGATCGCAGAACGCATGAAGCATCAGAAAATCTGCCTTGACTGCTATCCCTATGCCGCGTCGTCGACCATTCTGTCGCATTCGCGGGCTCGAATCGCCAACAAGGTACTCATTACCTGGTCAAGACCCCACCCTGAGTTCAATGGAATGGACCTGGCCAGCGTGCAGAAGCAGTGGGGCCTGAGCCTGGAGGAAACCATTGGCCGTCTATTGCCGGCAGGCGCTATTTATTTTTCTATGGATGAAGCCGATGTGCAGCAGATCTTGCGCTTTGAGCACACCATGATCGGCTCAGACGGACTGCCACATGATGCCCGTCCGCATCCGCGCCTGTGGGGAACCTTTCCCCGGGTGCTCGGCCATTACAGCCGAGGCCTGGGCTTGTTCCCCCTGGAAACCGCAGTCTGGAAAATGACCGGACTGACCGCGCAAAACTTCGGCCTGATTGATAGGGGTGTGATTCGCGAGGGCGCCTACGCCGATCTCACCGTGTTCGACCCCGAGACGGTCGCTGACCAGGCCAGTTTCGACGAGCCTGAGCGTCCCGCCAGCGGTATTGAGCAGGTATACGTCAACGGCGTACTCAGCTGGGCGGACGGTCGCGCGACCGGGTCACGCAGCGGCCAGGTGATTCGACGCAGCTAAGCTCGGTTAAAGCGCGCAGCCAGAGGCCCAGTCGGGCTCAATCCACTGAGCCTCAACGTCCAGGGGCCACACCGGGCGCGGAAGACGCTTGAACGGCACGTTGCGAAGGTTTGGCGTGGTCAGCCCAGGGCTGTCCACATCGATGATGCGATCGGTCGGGAAGAACTCATCAAAACCGGCCCGATAATGCCCACGGCTCTTGACGATAAGCACCTTGAGTTGGGCGATGTCAATGCCCAGGGCCTCAAGCATGACCGGATCGCAGAGCTGGCGGCGCAGACTGGATACCGCCACCTGCATGCCCGTATCGACCATCTCGAGAAGGGCCGTTTGCCCCATCGAGAACTGTCGACCTTGAAGAATGCCGCGTCGACCGGTCATCTCGCCATCATGCACCGCGCGCACCACAACCCGCGCCTGGTATTTCTCAGAGAAGGGGCTTGTTTCGCGGGTATTGAACTGGGCGTCGAAGACGGCCCCCATACCCAGCGCATGAGCCTGGGCTGCCAGCGGTGGATCAATAAACATGCCCAGTACGACGCCCGGCAGACCCGCGGCATGAAAAGCCTTGAGCAGCCAGGCCGTGTTACCCCGTCCGCCGCCACCGGGGTTGTCAGCCACATCGGCAAACAACATCGGCTGGCTGGCCTCGCGCGCCATCTGTACCGCCTGTCCGACCTCCACCATATCGGGCACGTAGCGCGCGCGATCCGCCCAGCCTGCCCTTGCCAACTCAAGCGCGCAGCGCTGCGCAGCGCGCAGGTCGCCGCGGGCGGTCACCGTGATGGTCATGCCACACTTGGGAAGATCGGCAAATACGAAGCCCGCCGCCACCGATACTGCAGCGATTGGGCCTTGCTCAGGCGCCTGAATGCGCGATACGCCCATTCGAACCAGATCGGCATAAGGTCCCTGAGCCGTCAGCAATGTGACCGAAGGCGGGGTTAAGGGCAGGCGGATAAAGGCAGTCATGGGCTTCATTCCGCCCAGCATCTCGCGAATGAGCCGGGCCGCATCCCGCGCCCTGTCAGCCTGATCAACATGCGGGTTCGTGTGGTAACTGATCAGCGCATCGAGGGCGAGCACGGTGCGCTCAGATACATTGCAGTGCAGATCGTGCGTGGCCACGACTGGCACGCCCGGTCCGACAATGCTGCGCACCATTTCCATCATCACCGCCTCGGAGTCGTCTTCGCCAACGACCGCCGACGCGCCATGATTGTTCACAAACACCGCACTCAGAGGCATGGCTGCCCTCAGGCCTTCCTCTGCCTTACGCATGAACTCAGCCCACACGGCGGCCGATGCTGGACCGCCCGGGGGTGCACCGATCACAATGATGGGGACGGGCTCCCAGTCACCCGTGCTGTCCATTTCGGCGTAAAAGCCCACCACCTCCTGGGGCAGGTTACTGACGGTGCGGGCCAGGCGGTTGATGTCATGGCCCTCGCGCCAACAGGCCGCCACAAAGTCCTCGCGCTCAGAAACAGGCGCGAAACTGTTAGTCTCAAGATGAAAACCGAGAATGGCGACACGCGGGGCAGGCATAAGAGAGTTCCTCAGCGATAAGTGCACAGTGAGCGTCAGGAGCAAAAATCCGGGCGCTCAGGAACGACGCAGCGTGAAGAACAGCGGCATCTGCGGTTGAAAGTCTGTCCACTCGCTACGAATGGCCGAGACGGTGTAGCGGGCCCCCACCGGTACATACGGCACATCCTCGAAGACCTGCAACTGCAATTCGCGCGCAATTTTCTGTTGTGCGGCGAGTTCAGGCGCGTTGAACCAGTCGAGTCGTAATTGCTCAATCCGTTCACTGGTGGGCCAACCAAACCAGGCTTTGGTACCACTGCCGCGAATCGCCAGATGACCGGCCGGATCAAGATTATTGGGACCCGTTGTAGCCGTGAAAGCCACGTTCCAGCCCCCCTGCGTGGAGGGCCCCTGATTATTTCGCCGCTGCATCATGGTGCCCCAGTTCATGGCCTGCAGGTCGACCTTGATATTGAGCTTCTTGAAGAGCTCAACCGTCACCAGAGCGCAGGTATGAAACTCGGGGTAGTCAACCGGATCAAGGATAACCACTGGCTCGCCGTTATAGCCTGAGGCCTTCACCATCTCGGCGGCTTTTTTGAGGTCACGCTTTGAATTGATTTTTTCGATACCTGCGTTGCTGTCCAGGGGTGAACCCGGTACGAACACCGCATAGGGGCTGTAGTACTCGGGAAACTCAGGGCCATACATGGCCAGCAGGTATTCTTTCTGGTCAACCGCCGCAAGAATCGCCTGCCGCATCAGTTTGTTGTTGAACGGCGTGGTCAGATGGTTGAATCGCATGAGCGCCTGCGAGGGCAGGGTTCGCTTGATCAGCTTGATCCGTTTGTCGCGAGCCAGAACCGGCATGAAGTCAGCAGCCACGCTTTCGATGCCATCGATTTCACCATTCTGAAGGGCGGCTACTGCGGTCGCCTGGTCGGGAATGATTTGCCAGCGCACCTGATCGATATGCACATGCTTGGGGCCAGCCGTAAACTGAGGCTTGACGCTATCGACGCGGGGCACATAGTCGGCAAAGCGCTCATACACGGCGAGCGAACCTGATACCCACTGATCAGCCGCAAAGCGGAAAGGCCCCGAGCCAATCGCACTGCGCACCTGCACATTCTCAGGCGTCTGTGCAAGCTTCTCGGGCATGATGATGGCGGTGCTGCCAGACGGTCTGGCCAGCGCGTGAAGAATCAGCGGAAATGGCTTTTTCAGCTTGAACTGAATGACTTTGTCCGATGTCGCGCTGAGCTCTTCAGTCGCCTGCATCAAAGAGCCTCCCATCAGATCGCGTTTGGCCCAGCGCTGAATGCTGGCGACGGCATCCTGCGCGCGCACCGGCGTGCCATCATGAAACTTCAGGCCATCGCGCAGCGTTATTTTCCAGAGCAGCCCGTTATCCTCGGAGGTATGACCTGCAGCCATCTGTGGATGGGGCTGATAGTTGTCATCGAGGCCATATAAGGTATCCCAGACGAGCTGCGCATGAATATTCGTAATGAAGACCGTGCTGAACACCGGATCTAGAATGGTCAGATCGGCGTGGGGAACCCAGCGAAAGACCCGCGCTCGACTGGACTGCGCATGAGTCAGGCCGGGAACCGACAGAGCCGCAACGGCGGCCGGCGTAGCACTGATAAAGCTTCTGCGATC
Organism: Burkholderiaceae bacterium; assembly: GCA_044359405.1. Classification (GTDB taxonomy): domain Bacteria; phylum Pseudomonadota; class Gammaproteobacteria; order Burkholderiales; family Burkholderiaceae_E; genus SYIM01. Next base: position 2,639 of record JBIKMC010000163.1, on the reverse strand, counting down.
CATAAGGCTCTCCCTGCAGGTTTACGATCAGATTCAAACATGACGCCCAACCCGATGGCGGGCCACAAAATGACCAGGCCCCACCTCAACCAGAGGCGCAAGCTCGGGCTCATCGCCCAGGGCGCGGGCTGGACTGGGTATCTCGGAGACTTCCAGCGAGTACTCGCGGCGCATCGCTGGATCGGGTACCGGTACAGCGGCCATCAGCTTGCGGGTGTACGCATGCTGAGGATTCTCAAAAATGGCGCGCCGCGGGCCAATCTCAACGATTTGCCCCAGATACATCACCGCAACGCGATGGCTGATGCGCTCAACCACCGCCATATCGTGCGAGATGAACAGGTAAGACACACGAAGCTGTCGCTGCAGATCGAGCAGCAAATTAACGATCTGTGCCCTGATCGATACATCCAGCGCCGACACAGCCTCATCGGCGATCACCACCTTGGGGTCCACTGATAGCGCACGGGCGATACAGATACGCTGTCTTTGCCCACCCGAAAATTCATGCGGCCAACGCGATGCGGTCGCCGGATCAAGGCCGACCTGCTCCATCAGGCGAGCCACCTTGCGATCGGCCTCAAGACCGTTGGCGATTCCCTGGATCAGCATGGGCTCCTTGATGCAGTCGCCCACCCGCATGCGAGGGTTCAGCGAGGCGAACGGATCCTGAAATACGAACTGCATCTGTCGCCGAAGGCTTCGCAAAGCGGCGCCATCACCCACACGGATCGTGCGTCCGTCGAACTCGAGAGTGCCACTGAGCACCGGAGCAAGCCGAACCAACGATCGGCCCGTGGTAGTCTTGCCACAGCCAGACTCGCCGACGAGCGCGAGCGTCTCGGCCTCTCGCAGATCAAAAGAAACGCCCTCGACGGCATGAATACGCTTGGTCACCCGCGAGAACACTCCGCTGCGCACGTCAAACCGTGTCACCAGGTCACGCACCTTTAATACCACCCGATCTGCAGCGGGCAGGCCCTGCGCGGGATTAGCGTCGACAGCCGATGACGCCGTTCCCGACCGACTTACGCCTTCGTCCAACTCTGGAATATCAAACGCCCGCGGAAATTCAATCCCCCGCATGGCACCCAGCCTGGGAACGGTAGCCATCAGCATTCGCGTGTAAGCGTGCTGCGGTGACGAAAAAAGCGCATGAACATCACCACGCTCAACCACCTCGCCATGCCGCATCACCATCACTCGATCAGCGATTTCAGCGACTACACCCATGTCGTGGGTGATGAAAATAACGGCCATACCCAGCTCACGCTGGAGCTCGCGAATCAGCTGCAGAATCTGCGCCTGTATGGTGACGTCGAGCGCAGTCGTGGGCTCATCGGCAATCAGCAGACCGGGCTTACACGAAAGCGCCATCGCAATCATGACGCGTTGACGCATACCCCCGGACAATTGATGCGGATACCGCTTCATGACCGCACCGGCATCGGGTATGCGAACCAGGTCCAGCATGCGTCTGGCCTCGACTTCGGCCTGCGACCGACTGCCCGGGCGGTGCAGCAGGATGGCCTCCATCAGCTGCGACCCCAGCGTGAACACTGGATTCAATGAGGTCATCGGCTCCTGAAAAATCATGCCGATTTCGGCGCCCCGAATGCTGTGCATCTGCTCCTCGGAGGCCGTACGCAGATCCAGTCGCGTGCCGTCTCCCTGCTGAAACTGAAGCTGACCTGCCTCGATAAAGCCCCCGCCAAATTCAACCAGCCTCATCAGGGCCAGCGCGGTCACTGACTTGCCCGAACCGGACTCGCCCACAATCGCCAGGGTCTCACCACGCTGGACCTGTAGATCGATTCCTCGAACCGCATGTACCGAGCGCTGACCACGCCCGAATCGAACCGACAGGCCTTCGATATCGACCACCGGCGCCTGCCCAGGCGGGGATACGGATTGAGGAGCGTCGATCATCAGATTCTCTTGGCCATGCGCGGATCGATCGAGTCGCGCAAACCGTCGCCCAGCATATTGATCGCCAGAATCGTGACGGATAGAAACAAGGCCGGAAAAACAATCATGTGCGGCTTGATCTGCCAAAGGCTGCGCCCCTCGGCCATGATGTTGCCCCAGGATGGAATCGAGGGCGGAACACCCGCCCCGATAAACGACAGACTCGCCTCGGCAAGAATGGCCAGCCCGCAGATGTAGGTCAGCTGAACCGTCAGTGCGGCGACCGTATTCGGAAAGATGTGCCGCGTAATGACCCGCCAGGGCGTAGCCCCGGCCGCCACCGCCGCCTCGACGAAGGGTTGCTCACGCAGGGTAAGCGCCACGCCTCTGACCAGCCGCACCACCCTGGGCAGCTCGGCAATGGTGATGGCAATGATCACGTTCTCCAACGAGGCTTTGGTCAGCGCAATCAGGGCGATCGCCAGCAGAATCGTGGGAATGGACATCAAACCGTCCATGACACGCATGACAATCGCATCGACCCAGCGCACAAAGCCCGACACCAATCCAATCAGCGTCCCGAACACGAGACACAAACCGGCCACCGAAAATCCGACCACCAGTGATACCCGAGCGCCATACAAGACTCGCGAGTACACATCGCGCCCCAGAAGGTCGGTACCGAACCAGAATTGGCCACTCGGATTACGCGTTCGATGAATGGGTGAAAG
>JBIKMC010000162.1:0-7797 GCA_044359405.1 Burkholderiaceae bacterium | reverse complement strand
CAAATTCATGCGCGACGGATTCGGACTGCACTTTTCGCCCGACATGGATCTTGGTCCGCGTGAGGCGGTCTTTGTACCTTTTTTTGGCGTGCCGGCGGCCACGGTGGTGTCGCTGGCCAGGTTGGCCCGCATCACCCGCGCGCAGGTGGTTCCCATGGTCACGCGCATGACGCCCTCGGGCTATGTGGCGCAGATTTTTCCAGCCTGGGAGAACTATCCAGATGAGGATGATGTCGCGGCTTCTCTTCGCATGAACCAATTCATTGAGGCGCGCGTCCTTGAGGCACCCGAACAGTACCTGTGGACGCACAAGCGCTTCAAGACCCGCCCGCACGGTCAGAGCAGCCTCTACGCAGACGATGGGCGATAATCCTGGCCATGAAACTGCGATTCACCAAAATGCAGGGCGCTGGTAACGACTTCGTCATGATCGACGCCACCCGCGATCCGTTCACCCTCGATGAGTCGGCGCGACGTCGTCTGGCCGATCGCCACTTCGGTGTAGGCGCCGATCAGATTCTGGTGGTCGAGCCGGCCACTCAGTCGGGCGTTGACTTTCGCTATCGCATTTTCAATGCCGATGGCGGTGAGGTTGAGCAGTGTGGCAATGGCGCGCGTTGTTTCGCCCGCTTCGTATACGACAAAGGCCTCACCCGCAAGCGTCGCATCCGTGTCGAGACCATGAGGGGCATCATCGAGCCTGCCATCGCTGATGACGGCAGGGTCACCGTCGATATGGGCGCGCCAGTCTTTGACTTGTCGCAGGTTCCGTTCAACGCTGCGGGCTTGCAGTCACGACCCTGCGGTACCGATATGTTGTGGCCTTTGCACCTGCCTCAGGCAGAGCGCTGGTTTTCGGTGTTATCCATGGGTAATCCACACGCGGTGCAACTTGTTGACGCGCTCACTGACGAACAGGTTCACGCTGAGGGGCCGCTGATTGAGCGTCATGAGCGGTTCGTGGCGCGCGTAAACGCAGGCTTTATGCAGCATCTGGGCGGCGACGCCATCGCGCTTCGGGTCTGGGAGCGTGGCGTGGGTGAAACCCTGGCCTGTGGCAGTGGCGCGTGTGCCGCCGCCGTGGCTGCGCTTCGGCGTGGGCTTGTGCGTTCGCCGGTCAGCGTGCACATGCGGGGCGGCCTACTCACCATCGCCTGGGAAGGTGCCCAGGTGCTGATGACCGGCCCGGCAGAGACGGTGTTCTCCGGTGAAATTGAACTCTGAATCGCGCGACCAAGGAGTCCTGAGCGATGTCCGATTCTGTGCTTAACGACGACCTGGTTGCCCGCTATCTGGCCGACAACCCCGGTTTTTTCGAGTCGTACCCTGATGCGCTCGCAGCGGTGCGACTGCCACAGGCTCATGGTGGCCGGGCCATTTCGCTGCAAGAGCGCCAGCTTGAAGTCATGCGTGAAAAGCACCGTGTGATTGAACGCAAGCTTGCCGATCTGGTTCGACTCGGCCGTGAGAACGATGCCATCGGCGACAGGCTGCAGCGTTGGACGCGCGCCCTGTTGCTGGCCGAAGATGCGCAGCGCCTGCCGGGCGAAGTGGTCGACGGTTTGCGCGACATTTTTTCGGTCCCGCAGGTGGTGCTGCGCCTGTGGCGGGTGCGCGAAGGCTTTGAGGCGCCCGAATGGGTTCGACCGGTGCCTGATGACCTGGTTGCAGCCATGGATGCCCTGCAGCTGCCTTATTGCGGCCCGGTCAGCGATGCCCGCGTCGCCGGCTGGTTGTCAGCCTCGGGCGCCGATACCCGGTCCATGGCGCTCATGGCGCTGCGCCGCGGGGCAGCGCCCAAAGCGTTTGGGCTGCTTGCCCTGGGTTCGGGTGATGCCGACCGTTTCCAGACCGGGATGGGCACCGCGTTCCTCGAGCGAATCGCCGAGACGGCCAGTGCGGCGCTGTCCCGGGTGGCGGGACGCTGAACGTGCCAGCGGCCCGCGGCGAAGCTTTGCGCGCGGCCTCTGAGAGCGACGGCGGGGTTGGCCGTGCGCCCGACGTCATGGCAGACCTGGCCGAGCGCTACCTGAGCCGCTTGCGCAGCGAGCGGGGCATGCAGGCGCGCACGCTCGCCGCCTATCGCATCGACCTGCACGATCTGCGTCAGTACCTGACGGCCCGCGCGGCCCAGAGCGACCTGCAGCCAAACTTTCAGAGCTCGGTCGCGCTGACGGTGAATCGCCCGAGCCCCGGGGTCGATGAGCCATCGCCCGCCTCAGCGGATGGATCGTCCCTGTATGCCGGGCTGGATCAGGCTGCGGTGCGATCCTGGATTGCCCGGCGCCACCGCGAGGGACTTTCGCCGCGCTCGATCGCCCGCAAGCTGTCGGCGTGGCGCGGCTTTTTTGACTGGCTCATTGAACAGGGCCTGCTTCAGGCGAATCCGGCTCGGGGCGTTCGCGCTCCACGGGGTGGCCGACGGCTGCCTAAAGCGTTGGCGCCCGATGCGGCGGTCAGTCTGGTGGCCAACGATGCGGGTGAAGGGTTTGAAGCCTTGCGCGATCGGGCCATGTTTGAGCTGCTGTACTCAAGTGGGCTGCGCCTGTCCGAGCTCACCAGTCTGGACGCGAGCTACTCAGTGGACGGCGGTATCGCGTCAGTCAGCTGGCTCAGCCTCGATGAAGCGCAGCTGACCGTGACCGGCAAGGGCGCCCGCCGTCGCACGGTACCCGTGGGTAGCCACGCCCTGGCCGCCCTGCGGCGCTGGCTTGACGCGCGCGAGGCGTTTCTGGCGCAGGCACCTGCGCAGGCCGACCGTCGCGCACTCTTCCTCAATCGGCGTGCACGCCGCATCGACAACCGCACCGTGCAGCGTCGCCTTCATGCGCTGGCGCTGTCCCTTGGCATTGCCTCCCGAGTCCATCCGCACGTACTGCGCCATTCATTTGCCAGTCATCTGCTGCAGTCCAGTGGTGATCTGCGAGCCGTGCAAGAGTTGCTGGGCCATGCCAGTATCGCCAGCACCCAGGTCTACACAGCCCTCGATTTTCAACGCCTGGCCGCGGTGTATGACGCAGCCCACCCTCGGGCGCGACTTCAGAATGTAAGTGCCCGCTCTCAGGAATCAGAAGAGTTGATGGGCTATCCACCGACCCCTCCCGACAAACGTCACGTATGAATGCTCTTGCCACCCTGGTACTGCGTCCCGGCAAAGAGCGCTCGCTCGAACGCCGCCATCCCTGGCTTTATGCGGGTGCCATCGCCCGCATCGAGGGTGCTTGCGGCAGCGGCGACACGGTCAGAGTGGTCGCCGCTGATGGACGGTTTCTGGCCTGGGGCGCTTACAGTCCAGCATCCTCCATCCGAGCCCGCCTGTGGAGTTTTCACGAAACTGAGCGCCCTGATGAGGACTGGTTTTTCGCGCGTGTTCATGCCGCGATCGCCCGCCGTGCCAACCTGATATCGCGCACCAGCGCGGTGCGACTCATCTTTGGCGAGGCTGATCACCTGCCTGGTCTGATCGTCGACCGTTATGGCGAACAATTGGTCGCGCAGTTCATGAGCGCGGGCGTTGAGCACTGGCGCGAGGTGATTGCCGACGCGCTGATCAAAGCGACAGGTTGTGTCGACATCCACGAGCGCTCGGATGCCGCCTCGCGGTCTCGAGAGGGGCTTGCGCCCCGCGAGGGATGTCTGCGCGGTCGGGCGGTCCAGGCGCCGATTCAGGTGCATGAAGACGGTGTTCGATATCAAGTCGATGTCATCGCCGGGCACAAGACTGGATTTTATATTGATCAACGCGAAAACCGTCGAATTCTCGGGGGGATCGCCGAGGGTAAGCGCTTGCTAAACTGCTTCTGCTACACCGGCGGCTTCACGCTGGCGGCACTGCGTGGCGGCGCAGTCGAGGCCGTGTCGGTTGACTCCAGCGCTGAGGCGCTCGCCCAGGCGCGTCGGCAGCAGGACTTGAATGTGCTCAATGCGCCCTCAGATTGGGTGCAGGCGGATGTGTTCGATGCGCTCAAGCAGCTGCATGCGCAGCGGCGGCAGTTTGATCTGATCGTGCTTGATCCGCCCAAGTTTGCACCGTCTTTCCAGCATCTCGATCGCGCGACGCGGGCGTACAAGCAGCTGAACCTGGCGGCGCTGCGGCTGCTCGCGCCGCAGGGCCGACTTTTGACGTTTTCGTGCTCGGGTGCGGTATCGGTCGACCTTTTTCAGAAAGTGGTGGCCGCCGCCGTGTTTGATGCCGGGGTCGATGCGCAGATGCTGGCGCGGCTTGCGGCGGGTGAAGATCACCCGATGTTGATGACACACCCCGAGGGCGAATACCTGAAGGGCCTGATGTTGCGCCGGACTGCGTAGAATCGCAGCCCGCGAACGGCGGACGCGATGACAAACGTCGCGCCGGCTCTGTCTGCCATGATGAGGTTATGAGGCGATGTCCAGCACCCACATTCCGGTCACGATCCTGACCGGCTTTCTCGGCAGCGGCAAAACGACGCTGCTCAATCGCATCCTGAGCGAGAACCACGGTCATCGAATCGCGGTCATCGAAAACGAGTTCGGTGAGGAGGGCGTCGATAACGACCTGCTGCTGCAGGAGCGCGAAGAGCAGATTGTCGAGATGAACAACGGCTGCATCTGCTGTACGGTGCGCGGCGACCTGATTCGCATTCTGGGTGATCTGCATGAGCGACGCAGCCGTGGTGAGATCAGCTTTGATCATGTGGTCATCGAAACCACCGGCATGGCTGACCCTGGGCCCGTTGCGCAGACTTTTTTCGTCGATGACGACGTCGCCGACCGGTACCTGCTCGATGCCATCATCACCGTGGTCGATGCCAAGCATGGTCAACAGCAGCTTGATAACCAGAAGGAAGCCCAGGAGCAGGTCGGTTTTGCCGACCGCATCCTTATGTCCAAGGTTGACCTGGTGTCTGAGGCCGAGCAGCAGACGCTGTCAGGGCGGCTGCGCCGGATGAACCCGCGCGCGCCCATCCGCCCTGTGCACTTTGGCAAGGTGCCCATCGAAGAGGTCCTCGATATCCGCGGCTTCAACCTCAATGCCATCCTGGAGATCGACCCCAGCTTTCTCGAAAGCGATGAGCATGACCATGATGACGCGGTGCAGTCATTCGTCTTTCGTTCGAACAAACCCTTTGATCCGAACAAGCTCGAAGACTTCCTGTCGGGTCTCATCCAGGTTTACGGACCCGACATGTTGCGGTATAAAGGCGTCCTCTTCATGAAGGGGTCCGACCGCCAGACGGTGTTTCAGGGGGTCCACATGATGATGGGCGCTGATCTGGGTCGGCGTTGGCAACCGGGCGAAAAGCCCTCCAGCAAGATGGTGTTTATCGGCAAAAACCTGCCGAAAGACACATTCATCAAGGGGCTGGAACAGTGCCTGGCCTGATAGAGGCCGCTGTAACAGTCGCTTGCGAACATTGCTGAATCATCTTTTGGCGCAACACCATGGCAGTCACCAAAGATTCAAAGCCGCTCACTGAAGAGGCCTTGCTCAAAATGCCCGAGTCGGCCTACATGAATGAGGCACAGCTGGCGTTTTTTCGCTCGCGGCTTCAGCAGATGGAGCAGGAAATTCTCTCTAATGCCGGCGAGACCACTGAGCACCTTCGCGAGACGGTCATCGTGCCCGATCCGGCCGACCGCGCAACCATCGAAGAAGAGCATGCGCTTGAACTGCGTACGCGTGACCGCGAGCGCAAGCTGCTTAAGAAAATTCAGCAGGCCATCGCGAGCATCGACAGCGGCGACTATGGCTATTGCGAAGAAACCGGCGAACCTATAGGGCTGCCGCGTCTGTTGGCACGACCCACGGCCACGTTGTCGCTTGAGGCGCAGCAGCGGCGTGAGCTTCGTCAGAAACTCTACGGCGACTGACATCGAACAGTTTCACGGAACCACCATCGTCTCGGTGCGTCGCGGCGACAGCGTCTGCCTCGGCGGTGACGGGCAGGTAACCCTCGGCCATGTGGTCATCAAGGCGGGCGCGCGCAAAGTGCGTCGCCTGCATGACGGCCAGGTGCTGGCTGGGTTTGCCGGAGGCACGGCTGATGCCTTTACGCTGTTTGAGCGCTTTGAGACCAAGCTGCAAAAGCACAGCGGCCATCTGGTTCGGGCAGCCGTTGAGCTTGCAAAAGACTGGCGTACCGATCGCATGCTCAGACGGCTTGAGGCGATGCTGGCCGTGGCTGACAAGCAGGCTTCGCTGGTGATCACCGGTAACGGCGATGTTCTGGAGCCTGAGCGCGGACTGATTGCCATTGGCAGCGGTGGCGCGTATGCGCAGGCGGCCGCGCTTGCGCTGTTGGACCACACCGAGCTTGATGCCGAGTCTATCGTGCGGCAGTCGCTGCGCATTGCGGGCGACATCTGCATCTACACGAATCAGCAACACACCATCGAGACGCTTTCTTGAGTCCGCCATGGCCACGTTTACGCCCGCACAGATCGTCGCCGAGCTCGACAAGCACATCGTCGGACAAAACGCCGCCAAGCGAGCGGTAGCCGTCGCCCTGCGCAATCGCTGGCGTCGCCAGCAGGTTGCCGAGCCCATGCGGCATGAGATCACGCCCAAGAATATTCTGATGATCGGGCCCACCGGTGTGGGCAAGACCGAAATTGCCCGTCGACTGGCGCGTCTTGCGCAGGCGCCTTTCATCAAGGTGGAAGCCACCAAGTTCACCGAGGTGGGCTATGTGGGCCGCGACGTCGACACCATCATCCGTGATCTCACTGAGGTCGCGGTCAAGCAGACGCGCGAGCTGGCCTTGCGCGACGTTCAAGCGCGTGCCCTTGATGCGGCCGAAGAGCGCGTACTCGATGCGCTGGTGCCCGGCTCGCGGCCGCAACCGGCCAATGCCTCGCCGTTTGGCTTTGCGTTCGGTGCGCCGCCCGAGCCTGCGCCGGCTTCAGTGGCACCCGACTCGCCCACGCGACAGAAGTTCCGCAAGAAGCTGCGCGAGGGCGAGCTTGATGAGCGAGAAATCGATATTGAGATCAGCGCTCCGGCGGCGCCCATGATGGCCATGCCGGGCGGTGCTGGTATGGAAGAGATCAGTCAGCAGATGCAGGCCCTGTTCTCACAGATGCCTGGCCGTCGCACCAGCCGCCGGCTGCCCATCGCTGAGGCCATGCGCCTCATCACTCAGGAAGAAGCCGCTCGACTGGTCAATGAAGAAGAGATTCGGGCGCGGGCTGTCGCGCTGGTCGAATCGACCGGAATCGTCTTCATCGACGAAATCGACAAGGTGGCTTCGCGCGGTGAACATCAGGGCGCTGATGTGTCGCGTCAGGGCGTTCAGCGCGATCTGCTGCCCCTGATTGAAGGAACCTCGGTCAGCACGCGCTATGGCGCGGTGCGTACTGACCATATCCTGTTCATCGCCTCGGGCGCGTTTCATCTGTCGCGGCCCTCCGACCTGATCCCCGAGTTGCAGGGGCGCCTGCCTATTCGCGTCGAAATGGCGCCCTTGGGTGTTGATGATTTCGTACGCATTCTGGATGACACCGATGCGAGCCTGATCCGGCAGTATCGCGCCCTGCTTGCCTCCGACGGGCTTGAGCTGGACTTCACCGAGGCCGCGATCCGCCGAGTGGCCGAGCTTGCCTTCCAGGTGAATGAAAGCACTGAGAACATTGGTGCCCGGCGATTGCACACGCTGATGGAGCGCCTGCTTGAAGATCTTGCCTTTGAGGCGGGCTCTGCAGGCCCCCATGCTGTGACGATTGATGCATCCGACGTCGATGAGCGCCTCGCCCGCGTGGCCGGGACCGAAGATCTGGCGCGCTATATTTTGTAGACCCGTGTTCTGGAAGAGCCCGCCC
>JBIKMC010000161.1:0-7812 GCA_044359405.1 Burkholderiaceae bacterium | reverse complement strand
ACTGGCAGGTGACGGGGACCACGACGATTGATGCGGGCACTGGGGCGGTGACGCTGGATCGGGTGGGCAACGACTTCACGGGGCAGGTGAGCGTGAAGGCGGCGGGCGAGGGCAGCGATCTGCGCGGGGGCAGCGTTGTAACGGTCAACGCTAAAGGTGATTTGCGTCTGGGGCGTGTCGAGTCGTCAGGCGCCATCTCGGTGACCAGCGCAGGGGCCATCTATGACACAACCAACGGCGCTGAACCTGCCAATATCAAGACGTCGAATTCGCTCACCCTGAACGCAGCCAGGGGCATCGGAGCGTTCGGGCCTGCGAGCCTGCGCGTGAGCGCTAGTGAAGTTCAAGTCACCAACACTCAAAGCGGCGACATCGTGCTCGCGGGTGTCGACAAACTGATTGCGAACAGTGTTCGTAACGACGCTCCCAACGGCTGGGTCGTACTGCTTTCGGGCAAGGGCGCCATTGAGCCCGGAAAACTCGAAGCCAAGGGCGGGCGTACGGTGATTCTCACTGGCAAGACTTCAATTTCCCAGCAGGAAGCCCAATCCGTTCTGAGTCTGTTGAGTCGTTCCTCGGGCGGAGAGTCTGGTTTCGCGTCGAGCCTGCCCAACATGAACAACTCGTCCGGTCTTATGACGAGTACCGATTCTGTTCTGTCGGCTGGTGTACAAGCGGTTCGGGAAGGGTTGCTCGGATCGGCCAGTAGCGTGTCGATCTCTCAGATCATTGCCCCGCGTAGTGTGCCTGCGCCGCTCACGAGCAGCAGCTTGTTTGTTGGAGCGCAGATGGCCGCCGCTCCTGCCATTGTGCCAGTCTCATCGGTGCTGGCGCCGGTTTCCACGACGCCCGGCGCCTCGCAGGCCGTTCAAGCCAATGACAGCGTCGCTCGGACGCCGGCGGCGAGAGGCGCGGCAGGCGCAGCTGGGGGCGGTGGCGCCTCCGATACCGCGCCGGCGCAGACGGCACCTGCGCAAGTCAGTCCTGGGCCATCCGGCCCAGCGCAACCGGTTCCTGGGTCAGCGGTCCCCGCGCAATCCGTGCCTGGACAACCGGTGCCCGACCCGTCTGCGCCCGCCGACGCTGCGCCAGCCGATGCACCGGCCGCTCCCGCGCCAGTGCCAGGCTCGGGCGACTCGCCCGGCAGCGAGCGCGACCGCTCGGGATCGTCCGACGCTGGTGCATCGGTGGAGTTGTCGGGAGTTTCCTTGGGCTCAGGTCTGCGCCATCGGATCAGTGCGGTTTACCGGGGAATAACCGAGCGTCTGATGGGTATGTTCGATCGTGAGCAGTCGTCCCAGGCCGTAACGGTCACCGATGAGGCTGCCGTTGATGCGCGCGCTTTCAGCCACGTGGATGATTCCGTGAGCGAGCAACTGGCGGATTCGGCGGCGCTGGATGTCAGAGCGAACCAAGACAGCCCCCGGCAAGACAGTGGCGCCTGAGCGGCTAGACTCTTGTCGCGGAGATGGGACAGTTGCATCTCGCAAAAGGCGTGGGTTGAATGCTCGGCGCGGTCGTAGCGTTGCATGAGCGGGGTCAACCGGTTCTGGTTGGTGTTCGAAGCGTCGAGTCGAGCCAAACGCTGGCAGCGCTGTTTTCGTGGCGGGGGCTGCCGTTCGAGTTCCTCAATGCCATACTTCATGCGGAAGAGGCGCGTATCGTTGCCCGAGCAGGCGAAATCGGCCGGATTACCATTGCCACCAATATGGCGGGACGGGGCACCGACATCCGTTTGGGTCATGTAGTTCCCGGGCTTGGCGGGTTTCATGTGATCATCGCCGAAGTCAACGAGTCAGGGTGCATCGATCGCCAATTGGCGGGGCGCTGTGGTTGCCGGGGCGATCGCGGGAGCGTGTCGATCTTCGCGAGCACCGAAGACGGACTGGTGCGCCGGTTTCTCTCTCGACCCGCGCGTTATCTTGCATTTTTGCTGGCGCACACGCCCGTACCCGGGCGATCGCTTGCAGTACGGGCGATGGTTCGACTGGCTCGACAGCGCGCTACCTTTTTAAAGCTCCTCGCGGGCCTGACGGAGTTCGTCGAATCATGTTTCAGCAGTTGGTTGCGCTTCATTCGAAACGGCATGCTGCCCTCAAAGTGCGGCCGCAGACCGATTTTTCATTTGCGCGTGGGGCCCACCTGTGCACGATCATGCAGGCCGAGATCGTGCGGGCTGCGGGCACGTATCCCGTCGTATTCGTCGAAGATCCGCAAATCGATAATTTTCGGCCCATGGCGCTGCTGGGCCTGCGCGAAGGGGAAAACGTCTACGTCGACGTAGATGGCGCATGGCTGGCATCTTATATTCCGGCGGTCATCCGCGCATATCCCTTTGCCTTGTCGCGAACGGCACAGACCGACGAGTTTGCAGTTTGCATTGATGCCAAGAGTGAGCTCCTGTCCATCACGGAGGGTGCGGCGCTTTTCGATGCTGCGGGGGCGCCAACACCGGCGTTGGAGCAGGCCAAGGCCTGGCTGCAACAGATTCGCGAGATGCAGCTTCAAACCGATGCGTTTTGCCGCGCGCTCGCGGCGAGAAACCTGTTTACGCCCCTGTCGGTGCGTATTCTCCGAGACGACGAAGCTTTGGAAGTCAACGGCTGTTACGTGATCAACGAAGAGCGGCTCGACGGGTTGCCCGATGCCCGATTATTCGAGCTTCGCCGCGAGGGCTGGCTGTCCTCCATTTACGGGCACCTCGTGTCGCTTCAGCAACTCGAGCGCCTGGAGGAGGGACCGCCCGACGTGCCGCCAGAGGCGCTGCCCGCCGGCCCCGGCCCTTGCGTCCCTTCAGAAAGCGTTTGAGTCCGCCTCGCGTCTGGCCGACAGCGTCGGCCTTCGCATGATCGATCCCGTGCAGCTGAAGCTCTGGGGATTCGAACTTTTCTGCGCCGGGCCCCCAGAAATACAAATGACCTGCCTTGGTCAGAATGAAAGTTCAGGAGGCCGAAGCAGGATTGCCGGACAGGCCTATTGGTCACAGGCTTTCCGGCGTAACGAATCGATCCAGCAGGTCCTTGTGCCGATAGACCCATTGCCGCAGGCCCGGCTGCAGTTCGCGGCTATCTGGCAGCACAGCAGGTTTTGATGCTGGTGCTGTCTGCTCAGCCGAGTTTTGCGGGTTCAGCGGGCGGGCGTCCCCGAAGCGCAGCGACTGACGCAGGAAGATCGTGCAAAGCTCTTGCGTGGCGCTCTTGATGCGAGCGCTGGTTTCGGGACCGCTGCGCGTGGTGCGGTCGGTGAAGATGCTGTGCCCACCTGTGTTGAAGATCGCCAGGGTTCTGGGCGAACGCTTCATGGCCTCAAAGATCGCGATGCGGTCCTCGACCGTGCTGCGGTAGCCGGGTAAGTTGATGGTGTCCTCCAGACTGGTGATATGCAGCGTGGGGGTGGTCACTGCTCCAAGCACCTGCTGAGCGGGCCCTTGGCCGAGCAAAGGCGGCGCAGAAATCAGGATTGCGACCCGTACTCGCTGATCCCTCAGTTCGCCCAGGTTTGCACTGTCTGTATTCACCTGTGCACCCGCAACGAGCATGGCCGTGTTCGCGCCATACGAGTGACCAGCGACTGCTATTTTGGTAACGTCGATCAGTCGGCCCTGATCTGAGGCGAGGACCTGGTCCAGGGCAAAGCGCAGGTCTAGTACTCGGGCCAGCGCTTCGGCATCACGTGCGGCCGACTGCAGGCGTTGCACCAGGTCGATTGGGTTGCCGCGCCACACGCTGCTGTCACTGCCCACATGTTGCGGGTGCAGGCTGGCCATACCGACATCGGCCCAGTGACGAGCGAGGTAGCTGTAGCCCGTGCGTGAACCACCCAGTCCGTGCGAGAACACGACCAGTGGTACCGGTTCATCGTGGCTCGCCTGCTGGGGCAGGTACAGGCGAGCAGGAACAGGCCTTTGCCGGTCGGCGTCGAGCCACTCGAGGTCGAGGACGCGATGACCTGGCGTGGCTGATGCCACCGACGGCCCGGCTGAAGCAGCGAACGGCAGACCGAGCCCAGCGATGGGCAGGCCTAAAGATCGGACGAGGAATTCGCGGCGTTTCATGAGGCCTTGTTTTCGACAGCGCGCTTTGCAAGCCACGGGCGGATCCACATCAGCACGCCAGCACTGGCCACCAGGGGAAACACGCCCCACTGCACGATAGCAACAAAGGTAGGGTCTTCTCGTTGGGCAACAGCGTACACAATGGCGCCGAGGGCTAGCTTGGTGGCCACATGCAGATTACGAAGCAGGCGATGAGAAAACGCCTGGTTAGGATCCTTGAAAGTCATGGTGTTCCGACTATCGAGCCATCAGGTTGCGATGCTCTGCACCGCTGACAAGTAGTCAGCGCCTCTGGTCTCAGCAAAAATATCCAGCGTCAGTGTGAATGCCGCCTGTAATACCAGTCCGATACCAATGCCCGCAGCCACGTCGTGGCGCTGGAAAAAGGCAATCATTCCGACCCCCATGATCAGCAGTAGCATTTCGATCGATTTGTAGATCGAAAAGTTTTTCATGACGGTTTCCATGCGTGCAGTCTCCTCGGCTTTAAGGGCCGCAGGGTTCACCTGCAACTGTGCGCTCAAGGTGGACACTTGCGAGTCGGTTCGAAGATAGACGGTGCTACCCACCACAATCTGCATCAATGCAATCACCACCAGCGGGTAGGCCATGGACTTTAGGCGGTGCCCATGCATCCACAGCCATAGGCTGAAACCAATCGCTAGCAGCCCGACGACAACAAAAATGACGCTCTCCTGCTTCTCAGCGACGAAGTAGTCGCTCATGTTGTTCATCATGGTGAGACCTTATGTGACAGGCTTGATCAACATCTTGACCACTTTGGTGGCCAGATCGCGCGGGGTAAAACGCATGCTTTGGGCCATGACCCAATTGACGACGCCAGGGATGTAGACGCGCTGTCCGCGTTGCGTGGCACGGTAGCCCAGTGCTGCAACTTGTTCCGATGTGGGCAGTTTTTTGCCCTTGATCAGAGCCGAGTTACCAAGGGCTGCCTTGTCTTGAAAGCCCGAGGCGGTCGGACCAGGACAAAGGGCTGTCACGGTGACGCCCGTACCTTCCAACTCAGAGGCAATCGCCTCAGAGAAGCTCAACACGAAAGACTTGGTGGCGCAGTACACCGCCATGTAGGGTCCTGGCTGAAAGGCTGCTGTTGAGGCGGTGTTCAGAATCTTGCCGCGCGTCGCCAACAGATCGGGCAGAAACAACTTTGTCAGCGCAATGACCGTGTTCATGTTGAGCTGCATCATGGCCAGTTCAGAAGCCAGCGAAGAGTCTTTGAACTCACCAAATACGCCGTAGCCAGCGTTGTTGACCAAGGCGCTCAGCACTTTGCCGGACTTCTTGATTTCGGCATGCAGCTGCTCAGCACCCTTTGGGCTTTCGAGGTCTGCACCGATGGCGGTGACTTGAATCTTGAAACGGCGTTGCAGGTCTGCGGCATGTGCTTGCATCTTGTCGATGCTGCGAGCGGCCAAGATCAGGTCATAGCCGTCCTTGGCAAACTCTTCGCACAGGGCCTTGCCAATGCCGCCAGAAGCGCCGGTGATCAAAACGACTGGATTCGATTTCATGGGTTGGTTTTCATTTGGGTGAATGGTCGAAACATATCGACGGATTGGTGAAAAAAAACTTAGCTGCAGGCGATCTCGCTCTGCTCAATCAGCAACTTCAGGCGACCAATCGGCTCTTCCCACAAGAGGCTGTAAAAGTTTTCCCGCGACTCGCGCGCAAGGCTGACCATGCCAGCATCTTTAAGCACTTTCAGATGATGAGAGATGGAGGGGCGTGAGAGATGCATCAGGTCGGTGATTTGATTCACATTCAAGCGCTCATGCTCGGCCAGCAGCAAGACGATCTGTTGCCGAGCCGGATCGCCGAGTGCGTGGAACAGGCTCTCGCACGCTCGAAAGGTCTTGGCCACGTCATCGAGGGTCCACGCCTTAGAGGTCGCCATGTCTTTTCTGTTGATGCGTTGAAGCGTATCGACGAATGTTATCACGAGCTCTCATTGTTCGGACGTACAACCGGCAACCTTTGAGTTCGAATCAACGACGCCACCACTTTCCAAGGAGCTTTGACTTCCAGCAAGCGTTCCAGCCCCGGGTTGGGTTGTACCGGCGTATCCAGCATGGCCTTGAACTCCCGGAACTTGGCGACATCCAGGCGGCACTTTTCAAGTGGTCTCCCAGATCAACCGAAGCTGCTTGCTGGTCTGGTACAGACGCGAAGGTGGACGCCGGTCCTCTCTTCAAGGTCCGTCTGCCAGTGTTCAAGGGCCGCGGTGGACTGGCCAAGGGGGTGAACCCGCTGAGCAACAAGGCGCTCCTTAATGCCCTTGACGATGACGCCTGATGTCAAGGTGCTCGTCGCGGCTTCGCGTAGTGACCACCCCCACCATGGCGTCGCGCGTGCTTGGCTCGAAGGGGCGATCAGCGCCTCAAGGACCGGGCCACCCCTGACACTGATGCCGATGGTACTGGCCAGTTTTCTGCGCTTGGTACCGAGCCCGAAAATCCGTCTCAAACCCTGTTTGGTCACAGAACCTCCGGACTTTTTTGCGGCGGTCAGGAGCTTGCTTTTTGTGTGAAAAGCTCTCGTCCGAATAACGGATGACAGCTTGGATCAGGCTGATCGATGACGGCATCGATGTCATGCGCGTGCTGCACAGCGCTCGCGACGTTGATGCAGCATTTGGGGATGAGCCGTAGGGGGGCGCTTCACGGCGTAAAGGTCACCTCTGGACCCGGGTACCAGGTCGAGACTGTGGCCGGATGAACTGCGAGTGGCTGATCTGGACGCCCTGCGTAGATCGTCTTGACGGTACGGTGAATGCTAACCACAATCACCGCATGAATCACGAAGATAAGTGCTGCATCTGGCAACAAAACGACTGGCCGCATTGGACATATGACCACCGGCGGTTGGCTCCACTGCTCGCCCAGGTTCACCTGGCCCAGGGGCATCTGCTGGGCCGGATGCATGACCTCGGGTCCGACTCGCGTGACCAGGCGACCCTTCGCATCCTGAAAGAGGATGTGTTGAAGACCTGCGAAATCGAGGACGAAAAACTCAACCCTGACTCAGTGCGCGCGTCCATCGCCCGGCGGCTTGGCGCCGGTGGACCGGCACGTCGATGGCATGGTGGCCATCGTGTTGGCCGCCACCCAGGGGCACCGCATGCCGCTGACTGCAGAGCGGCTGTTTGGCTGGCATGCAGCGATGTTTCCGACCGGGTACAGCGGTCTCACCAAACTCCGGGTTGGCCAATGGCGCGACGATGCGCAGGGGCCCATGCAAGTAGTCTCAGGACCGGTGCATCTGCAAAAGGTCCACTATGAAGCGCCTCCAGCGCATCGGCTAGAAGTCGAGATGCGAGATTTCCTGAACTGGTTCAACGTGGATAACCAGGACGATCCAGTAGTCAAAGCGGGCCTCGCGCATTTGTGGTTCGTGACCGTACACCCGTTTGAGGATGGCAACGGACGGATCGCGCGGGCCGTGGGCGACATGGCGCTGTCGCGCGCTGAGAAGTCACCGCAACACTGGGGAAGCGATTTCCTGAGGCGTTGAGGTATGTGCTGAACGCATTGGAGTTGCCTGCCGAATTCATTGATTCTGAAATTCAAAGCATGGGAGATGTTGCGTACGCCAAGACGGGTAACCGCAGCGTGGTGGGTGTGATGAACGAGTTTGTATTTCTCGCCGAGGGGTATCGTGGTCGGTTCGGTTTGGTCGACCCGTTGGCGCTTTCGCTCAAGCTGACCCAGACCCCTTGCAGCCCACTCCATAAAGGCGCC
>JBIKMC010000160.1:0-7895 GCA_044359405.1 Burkholderiaceae bacterium | reverse complement strand
ACGCCGAAAGGACGCCCTTTTTCGCGCGAATAGCCGTGGTCGCGACGCAAACGCGCACGCACCGAAGCCAGCAACGCGTCGCCCCGCACCAGAGCCAGATCGCCACGCGCAAGGCGCAAGGGGTCGCGACGTCCCCCTGCGGCACCACACATCAGTAAGGCCTGCCCCCGGGCACGGGCCAGCGCCGCCAGAGCAGCCTTTGGCCTGACCTGATCAATGGCATCGATCAGGACAGCTCCCTCAGGTACGAGAGCTTCGGCATTATCGACCGTGAGAAAGTCTTCAACGGCAGCAACCGCACAGTGCGGTGAAATGTCAGCGATTCGAGCCTTCATGACCTGAACCTTGGCCGCGCCCACCGTCGACTGCAACGCGTGGATCTGACGATTCAGATTCGACTCTGCCACATGATCAAGATCGATCAGAGTCAGTCGGCCAACGGCGCTTCGGACCAGCGCCTCAACCGTCCAGGAGCCCACGCCGCCCACACCGATCACGCAGACATGCGCCGATCTGAGCGCCAACAGACTCGAAGGGCCGAACAGCTGACCCATTCCAAAAAATCGTCGCTCATCATCGACCGGCCCGGTGCATGCAGCCGGGCCGTCACCCGATTCGATCAGCCGTTCAGTCATCGATCACGTTCGCTTGCTTGAACACGCTGGCTGGGTTGGCTCATTCGCCACTCAGGGGAGAATGACGGTGCAACCCGTGGTCTTGCGGCTTTCAAGGTCGCGATGCGCCTGCACCGCATCAGCCAGGCGGTAGCGCTGATCAATCGGCACGCGGATCTTGCCGCTACCCACCATGCGGAACAGATCGGCAGACATCTCCTCGTAGTTGGCACGATTGGCGGTATGTGCCATCAGCGAGGGACGGGTCAGGTACAGCGAACCTTTAAGCGCTGTGAGAGCCACGGGCGGCACGGGCCCGGATGCGTTGCCAAAGCTCACCATAAGCCCAAAGGGCTGCAGCGAGTCGATGGAGGACTGGAAGGTATCTTTGCCGACCGAGTCGTACACCACCGGCACCATGGCACCTTCAGTGATGTCACGTACTCGCTCAACCACGTTTTCTTCACGATAAAGGATGACGTGGTCACAGCCAAACTGTTTGGCCAGCGCCGCCTTGTCACGCGAGCCCACCGTACCGATAACCCTAACACCCAGGGCCTTGGCCCACTGCATGGCGATCAAGCCCACGCCCCCCGCAGCGGCGTGAAACAAAATGGTCTGCCCCTTTTGCAGCTTGTAGGTGCGACGGAACAGGTACTGCACCGTCAAGCCCTTGAGCATCATGGCAGCGCCAGTTTCGAAATCAACACTCTTGGGTAACTTCACCAGCAGGGATGCAGCCATATTGCGCGCCTCGGCATAAGAGCCGGTTCCTCCGCCACAGTAAGCGACTCGATCGCCGACCTTGAGCCCGCTG
This sequence comes from Burkholderiaceae bacterium, assembly GCA_044359405.1. Lineage (GTDB taxonomy): Bacteria > Pseudomonadota > Gammaproteobacteria > Burkholderiales > Burkholderiaceae_E > SYIM01. Next base: position 6,464 of record JBIKMC010000160.1, on the reverse strand, counting down.
ACACCCTCACCGACGGCACGCACCACCCCGGCCCCCTCCTGTCCGACCCCGGCGGGCAGGGGCTGAGGATAGAGTCCACTGCGGAAATAGGTGTCGATGTAATTGAGACCCACCGCCTTGTGCTCGACCTGTACCTGACCTGGGCCGGGCGGGGGCAGATCGACATCAACCAGCTGCATTACCTCGGCAGGGCCAGTTTTTTCAATACGGATGACTTTGGTCATGGAAAGCTCCTGAAACATTGTGTGAATGAATCGGTGACGAAAAATACCTTGCGAACGAAGTCGGTCATGCTAGCGGCGACGCCCAATCAGGGTGCCCAGCACTCCGCGTACGATCTCACGCCCGATGGCCGAACCAATTGAGCGGGCAGCGCCTCTGGCGATCGTGCCCAACAGCGACTCGGGCTGCGCCGATCGATTTCGAACCGGCGAGCCCCGCGACTGACCGGTCGACCCACGGCCGCGCCCCGTGCCCAGACCGCCTGCGATATCGCCCAGCAGTTCACCCAGCGAGCCGGCAGCGCCGCGACTTTGCGGAGCCTCATCCGCCACCGTCGCTGCCGGATTAAGCCGCTCAAACGCCGACTCCCGGTCAATCGCCGCGTCATAACGTCCCGCCAGGGGCGAATCGCGCAGAATACGGCCGCGCTCGTCGTCAGTAATCGGGCCAATACGCGAACCCGGCGGCAGGATGAATCCACGCTCGACCATGGTGGGTCGACCCTGGCTATCCAGCAGAGACACCAGCGCTTCGCCCACACCCAGCTCCCCGATGACATCGGCGGCGTCGAATCGCGGATTGGGTCGCATGGTCTCGGCCGCCACGCGCACCGCCTTCTGATCGCGGGGCGTAAAGGCTCTGAGCGCATGCTGGATGCGATTACCCAATTGAGCCAGCACGGCATCAGGAATGTCGGCCGGCGTCTGTGACACAAAAAACACCCCCACACCCTTGGAGCGAATGAGGCGAACCACCTGCTCAATGCGCTCAACCAGGACGCGCGGCGCATCATTGAAAAGCAGGTGCGCCTCATCGAAAAAGAACACCAGAAGCGGCTTGTCGCGGTCGCCCCGCTCGGGCAGGTTTTCATAGAGTTCGGACAATAGCCAGAGCAGGCTGGCCGCATAAAGGCGGGGAGCGCCCAGTAGTCGGTCAGCAGCCAGAATATTGACTACCCCACGCCCCTGCTCGTCCGTGCGCATCAGGTCGCGAATGTCGAGCATGGGCTCGCCGAAAAAGTGCTCTGCCCCCTGAGCCTCGAGCGTCAGTAGCGCCCGCTGAATAGCGCCCACCGACGCCGATGAGACATTGCCGTGGCTGGCTGCGAGTTCACGCGCATGGTCAGCGGCATACTGAAGCACAGCTTTTAAATCCTTGAGATCGAGCAGCAACAGCCCTTCATCGTCGGCCAGCCGGAACACCAGCTGCAGTACACCCGCCTGGGTGTCGTTAAGCTCAAGCAGCCGCGACAACAGCAGCGGCCCCATGTCTGAAATGGTTGTGCGCACGGGATGCCCCCGTTCGCCGAACACATCCCACAGACATACGGGCATTCCACGCAGTTGGGGCATGTCACAACCCAACCGTGACACGCGCTCACGAAGTCGCGAGCTGTCGCTGCCCGCCTGCGCGATGCCGGTCAGATCACCCTTGACGTCGGCCATGAACACCGACACCCCCGCCGACGACAGACGCTCGGCCAGCAACTGCAGCGATACCGTCTTGCCGGTGCCCGTCGCGCCGGTAATCAGTCCATGCCTGTTGGCCAGGGCGGGCAGCAGGTGAAGGTCTCGGTCGCCACTACGAGCGATGGGAAGCGGAGCAGCCGGAGTCATGGCAGGTGCAATGGTAAGATCGTTGGTTGATTCAATGACGAATTCGACCATGGCGCGCCCAACGGGGGCAAGCGCAAGGGAATCCAGGGACACGCAAGCATGGCCGGACATTCCAAGTGGGCCAATATTCAGCATCGCAAAGGGCGGCAGGACGCCAAGCGCGGCAAGCTGTTCACACGCCTCATCAAGGAAATCACCGTCGCAGCCCGTCTGGGCGGTGGTGATGCCAACGCCAACCCTAGGCTGCGACTGGCCATGGACAAGGCGTCCGAGGCCAACATGCCCAAAGACACGGTGCAGCGGGCCATACAGCGTGGCGCCGGCGGCCTTGATGGCGCCAACTACGAAGAAATCCGCTACGAAGGCTACGGCATTGGCGGTGCTGCGGTCATCGTTGACTGCATGACTGACAATCGCACGCGCACCGTCGCCGAAGTCAGGCATGCCTTCTCCAAGCATGGCGGCAATCTGGGCACCGACGGCTCGGTGGCTTTCATGTTCCGACACTGCGGTCAGTTCATTTTTGAACCAGGCACGTCTGAAGACCGGGTCATGGAAGTCGCCATCGAGGCTGGCGCTGAGGACGTTATCACCGACGATGACGGCGCCATTGAGGTCGTCTGCTCTCCAGGCGATTTTCACGGAGTCAAGCAGGCGCTTGATGCTGCCGGGCTCAAGCCAGGTCTGGCCGAAATTACCATGCGGGCTCTGACTGAAACCGCGTTGTCCGGCGATGACGCCCAGAAAATGCAGAAGCTGCTTGATGCCCTTGAAAACCTGGACGATGTGCAGCAGGTCTATACCAATGCCGACTTCGATGAAACCCAATAGGCGGCGTTCATGAAGATTCTGGTTGTCGGCTCTGGCGGTCGCGAACACGCGCTGGCCTGGCGTCTGGCCCAGTCCGAGGGGGTCATCACGGTCTTTGTGGCGCCGGGTAATGGCGGTACCGCACGCGAGCCATACCTCAAGAACCTACCTATCACTGACCTGGCAGAACTGGCCGACTTTGCGCAGCGAGAGGATATTGCCTTTACAGTCGTGGGCCCCGAGGCACCGCTCGCTGGCGGCATCGTCGATCTGTTCAGGTCACGTGGCCTGCGCATCTTCGGTCCCACCCGCATGGCCGCCCGGCTCGAGTCCTCAAAGGATTTCGCCAAAGCCTTCATGACGAGGCACGGCATACCAACAGCCGCATACCAAACCTTCGCCGTGGCCCAAGAGGCCCATGCCTATCTGGACGCTCGCGGCGCCCCCATCGTCGTCAAGGCCGACGGCCTGGCCGCCGGTAAGGGCGTCGTGGTGGCGCAGACGCTGGCTCAGGCCCATGAGGCCGTCGACGCCATGCTTGTCGACAATCGAATGGGCGACGCCGGCGCTCGCGTGGTGATCGAAGATTTTCTCAACGGCGAGGAAGCCAGCTTTATCGTCATGGTCGACGGGCAAAACATCCTCAGCCTCGCTACCAGTCAGGACCATAAGCGACTCCTGGACGGTGACGCTGGCCCCAACACCGGTGGCATGGGCGCTTATTCCCCGGCGCCGGTCGTCACACCAGAAGTACACGCCCGCGTCATGCGCGAGATCATTCGTCCCACAGTAGAAGGCATGGCTGCTGAGGGCCACCCCTACACGGGCTTTCTGTATGCCGGCCTCATGATTGACGCGGAAGGCCACCCCCGCACGCTTGAGTTCAATTGCCGCCTGGGCGATCCAGAAACACAACCCATCATGGCGCGTCTGCGCAGTGATTTCGGACGCGTTGTTGAGCATGCCATTGCCGGAACACTCGACAGTGCCGACATTCAGTGGGACAGACGCTGCGCGCTCGGGGTCGTACTGGCGGCCGCGCATTACCCTGAAGAACCGCGCCGTGGTGATGTCATCCAGGGCCTGCCCATGCAGGGTAACGCAGTCGATAACGACTGCCACATCTTTCATGCGGGGACCCGCAGCGCAGACGGCGAGGTACTGACCAGCGGCGGTCGAGTCTTGTGCGTGACCGCCCTGGGCGACTCAGTCAAGATCGCCCAACAGCGGGCCTACCGCGCCGTCGAGTCCATCCAGTTCGAGGGCATGCAGTACCGGCATGACATCGGTCACCGAGCGGTCGGACGAAGCGGTCGCTGAGCACACCAGCGGAGACAACCCCAATGAGCCTCCCTTCGCAAACAGGCACACCTGTTGACGCAATCGCGGTCCGTGACTATCTCACGGGCCTTCAAAGTCGTATCGTCAGCGGCCTTGAGGCGATTGACGGTGCCTCTTTTCGCACCGATGACTGGCGTCGCCCCGAGGGTGGCGGCGGCATCACGCGCGTCCTCGAGGGCGGCGGTGTTTTCGAGCGCGCCGGGGTATTGTTTTCGCATGTGCGCGGCGATCGCCTGCCCGGCTCCGCCAGCGCGCACCGTGCTCAGATCGCCGGACGGCCCTTCGAGGCCATGGGCGTGTCGCTGGTTCTGCACCCACTCAACCCCTATGTGCCCACCGTACACCTCAACGTGCGTTTCTTCATGGCCCTGCCCACGGTCGGCACCCATGAAGCACCCATCTGGTGGTTCGGTGGCGGCATGGACCTCACGCCCTACTATCCGTTTGAAGAAGATGCGCAACACTTTCATCAAACCTGCAAAAGCGCGCTGGCATATTTCGGTACCGACGTTTATCCGCGCTACAAACAGTGGTGCGACGAATATTTTTTCCTCAAACACCGCCAGGAAGCCCGCGGCATCGGCGGCATTTTCTTTGACGACCTGAGCGAACCCGACTTCGCCGGAGCCTTTGCCTTGCAACGCTCGGTGGGCGATGCGTTTCTTCAGGCCTATGTGCCCATCGTTGAGCGCAGGCGAGCTCTCGCCTGGGGTGAACGCGAACGCGCGTTCCAGGGCTATCGTCGGGGCCGTTACGTCGAGTTCAACCTGGTCTTCGATCGAGGCACCTTATTCGGACTGCAAAGCGGCGGACGTACCGAATCCATCCTTTGCTCCATGCCTCCGGTGGCCAACTGGCGCTATGACTGGCGCCCTGAGCCGGGCTCGCCTGAATCACGCCTGTACGACTTTCTCAAGCCCCGCGAGTGGGCGTGACTGACACGCCCACGGCAAGGCCGCGCATCGGTCTTCTGGGCGGCACCTTTGACCCCATCCATGTCGGACACCTCGCGCTCGCCCGCGCGGCCCGTATTGCTCTGCCGCTCGATGAGGTACGCCTGATCCCGACCGGACAACCGTGGCAGAAGGGACCAGGGGTCGCCGCGGCGACACACCGTCAGGCTATGGCGCAACTGGCGGCGCGCGCTGAACCCTGGCTGAGTGTCGACAGCCGCGAAGTGCTCAGGCCTGGTCTCACCTACACCGTCGATACACTCGCGGAATTGCGTGCGCAGGAGGGAAGTGCCGCCGCCCTGATTCTTCTGCTCGGCAGCGACCAGCTACGCAATCTGGCCACCTGGCATCGTCATGAACGCCTGCTCGAACTCGCGCACATCGCTGTCACGCAACGCGGGTCATTCGCACTGACCGATCTGCCCCTGGCCGTAGAGGCTCTAGTGCAGCAGCACGGACGCGATGCATTGCCTGATGAGCCCTGTGGCAGCATTGTTTTTTTTCGTATGCCCCCGGTGCCGGTCTCATCCACTGTCCTGCGGCAACAACTGGCAGAAGGAGCACGTCCAGTCGAACTGTTGCCCATGGGCGTTCTCGACTATATTGACCGACATGGTCTGTATCGGGTGCAGGCCCTTTCAGACTAAATTCCAAACAGGCCTCTACATGGATATTCGAAAGCTGCAGCGCACCGTGGTGGACGCACTTGATGACATCAAGGCGCAGGACATCAAGGTGTACAACACCACTGAACTCACCAGTTTGTTTGACCGGGTCATCATCGCCTCGGGCACCTCCAACCGCCAGACCCGCGCGTTGGCGGCGCATGTTCGTGACAAGGTCAAGACCGCGGGTGGTCAGGTGATCTCGGTAGAGGGCGAAGACAGCGGCGAATGGGTACTGGTCGATCTGGGCGATGCGGTGGTGCACATCATGCAGCCAGCCATTCGGGCCTACTATCGACTGGAGGAGCTCTGGGGCGCAAAACCGGTATCGGTCAAAGTGGGCGGACCCGCTGCGAAAAAACCCGCTGCGAAAAAACCCGTCGCGCAGAAGCCCGTCGCCAAAAAAACAGCTTCGGATAAACCCGCTTCGAATAAACCGGCTTCAACCCGATCAACCAAGTCCAAAGCCCCCGCGACCAAGACGACCTCCGCTCGCGCACCGCGCAAGGGTCGCGCCCGCGAGGCCTGATCTTGCAGCTGCGCGTGATCGCAGTGGGCACGCGCATGCCCACCTGGGTCAACGACGTGGTGGCCGACTATTCAGCGCGTCTGCCGGCCGACTGGCGACCCCAATGGCGTGAGGTACGCGCGGAAACGCGCTCGGCAAACGGTTCGTCCGCTGTGTGGATGCAACGCGAAGCCACTCGCATCGCCGAGCAGATTCCTGCCGGGGCACACCTGGTGGTACTCGATGAACAGGGGCGTGATCTTGATACGCGCGCGCTGTCGCAGCGCCTGCTGGCCTGGCGCGAGCGCAATCAGGTCGCACTGCTAATCGGCGGCCCCGATGGCCTGCA
>JBIKMC010000159.1:0-7898 GCA_044359405.1 Burkholderiaceae bacterium | reverse complement strand
GTGGCTCCTCGATGACAATCCCCGCTCAACCCGTCACCTGCTTGCTGAACTGGCTACCCGGGGCGTCGACAGAAGTCGAATCGTGCTCGCCTCCCGCAGCTGGCATGGCGAGTATCTGGCCCGCCTCGCTCTCGCCGACCTTTTTCTGGACAACCATCCGTACAACGCGGGCACCACGGCCGCAGACGCGCTCTGGATGGGTCTGCCGCTGCTCACTCTCGCGGGCCGTACCTTCATCGCCCGCATGGCCGCCAGTCTGCTCAAGACGGCGGGCCTGACCGAGTTGATTGCTGAATCGCCGCACGATTACGTCCGTCGCGCGGTGCATCTGGCCAATGACCACCAGGCTTACGCAACACTGCGGCACAAGGTCGCCGATGCGCGTGAGCAGTCGCCCCTCTTCGAGCCCACTCGAGCCAGTCGCGACGTCGAGCAGCTCTGCGAGCGTGTATGGCAGCAGTACCTTCAGCACGGGTTGGTTCGATCCGTAGACATCCCGGCACCGATTCAGACTGCGTCCGCCATCACGCGACAAGATCCCGCCATCACGCGACAAGATCCCGCCATCACGCGACAAGATCCTGCCGTCAGCGGCACCTCTGCGCATGACGCTTCCACCGGCGGCGCAGTATCGCCCAAAGCCGGTGCGCTACGGGTACAGGTGCAAAGCACTCAAGGTGCCAATGATGCGGGCTCGCTGATTGCGCAACACCTTGTCGCGCAATGGCAATCATCCAACGACGTCGACCCTGAGATCGTCTACCGGGCGGCAGAGGCTGAGCAGGTCCACACGGGCGATCGCGGAGCCATCCTGTTCACCAGCCCGCAGACTGCAGCGCAGGTCCCAACGACCGCCTCCCGGGCCATCATGATGGTCACCGACGGCATCACGCCAGGCCTGGCGGCCCCAAGCAGCAACGACGACCGCATCATCGTTTGCAACAGCTGGACGCGGGACCTGCTGATCGCAGAGGGTTGCCATCCCTCTCGAATCGCGGTCATACATACTGGTCCAATGTCGACCGAAGCGGGCGGCCTGAGCGATGGCGCGCGTCGAACAGCCCGTCGGCAACTGGGCATCGGCGACGCAGACTTGGTGCTCATCAACCTGGAAGGCGCTGCCTGGCGCAGCGGAACCGACCTGCTGGTAAGGGCCCTGGCCGACCTTCATCGACTGGGCTGGACATCGGTACGGCTGCTGCTGTACACAGGCCAGCAACCCGGTTCACGCCCGGTTGAGCATTTTCTTCAGCACATCGCCGAGCAATCGCGCGAACCCCTCGCCGACACGCTCGTCGACGCTATCATCGCACTCCCCGATCGACTGGCGGCGCCGCACCGACGAACGCTGCTCGGCATCGCCGATCTGTACGTCTCGCCACACCGCGGAATTTGCACCGACCTGCTGGCGCTCGAAGCCTTGCTCAATGGACGACCCGTCGTCGGCACGGCTCAGGGTGCGCTGGCCGAGTTGCTGAGTTGCGGCGCAGTGCACGGCCTGCCCGGTCAGGTTCAGCGGGTCAATGCCGCGGATGGCCGACGGCTGCATTACACCGAACCCGACTACCATTACCTTCTAGAGACCCTCATCAACCATCTTCAAGGCCAAGCGATCACCGCTCCCTCCCCAACGCTGATTCGTCAGCTCGAGCAGACTCGCTCATGGCACGGCTGCGCGCGCACGGTAGCCGAGCTGCTCAGGGCCGAGCCGACATGAACCAACATTCGATCGCCCAGCCAGCCAAGCCAGGACAAACACCATGAAAATCCGGCTGGTGTGCGCAACGCGTCTTGCGGCTGACCAATTCGAACAAAACTGCGCGCTGGGCCAGTCCATCAGTACCTACCGGGAACAATTTGGCGCCTGGTTTGAAACAAGGCTGTTTCCTGAAAACGGTGCTGGCCTCTCAAGCGTTTACAACATCGCCATCGAGGAGGCACGCAACGATCCGGCACTGCTTGCCTTCATTCACGACGATGTTTGGCTCATGGACTTGTTCTGGCCCCAACACCTCAGCGAGGCACTTCAGCACTTTGAGCTTGCCGGCGTTGCCGGTAACCGCCGACGCAGCCCGGGACAGGTATCGTGGGGTCTGGTCCGAAACGCCGAAGGCGACATCGGTTGGGACACCCGCGAATATCTCAGCGGCTGCGTGGCACACGGCCCGCGCGCGCCCTCGCCGCGCATCAAATCGATTGGCTACTACGGCCCAGCACGACAAGAAGTCAAACTGCTCGACGGTGTTCTACTGTTCGCCCATAGCGAGACACTGCTGCGCCACCAACTGCGCTTTGATGAACGGTTTGATTTTCACTTCTATGATCTCGACCTGTGCCGACAGGCTGAACAAAAAGGCATACGCATGGGCACCTGGGATATCTCGCTGATTCACTGCAGCGAAGGCAGTTTTCAGGATCCACGCTGGCTTTCCGGCTACAACGCCTACCTCGACAAGTGGGGCTCATGAACCCGATCCGTCTGTTCACCATCGCCTATCGGCCTGAGCATGTCGCGCAGCTCGAGCCAGGGTTCGAGTACCTCGATAATCTCGGCAATGAGCGCCCCGACTGGCGCGAGTATTGGCCCATACGCCGCTTCCTGCTGGGCCAGCCGCTCGAGGAAAATACCTGGTACGGATTCTTCTCGCCCCGTCTGCGCGAAAAAACCGGGCTGTCGGCAGCTGATCTGCGTGCGCTGGTCAACGCGGCCCCCGCGGACACCGACGTGGTCGCGGCTTCACCCCAGCCCGACATTGCCGCGCTGTTTCCAAACGTCTTCGTCGGCGGCGAGCTGTTTGACCCCGGCTATCTCGACACGTTCCGGCAATGCGCGCGACTGGCCGGCCTCGAGGTTGACCCACAGTCTTTGCTGACCGAACTGCCCCGCACGATCTTCAGCAATTTTTTCATCGCCAAGCCTACATTCTGGCGTCGTTGGCTGGCCGTGACCGAAGCCATCTTTCAAGAGGCCGAACGAGAGCCGCACAGCGCTCTGGCCCAAGCACTGAATCAACGCACGCCCTACGGCCAGGACGCACGCCGCAAGGTCTTTGTGATTGAGGGCGTGATCAGCCTGCTGCTGACGCTGGACCCATCCCTGCGGGTACACACGGCCAACCCGTTCAGCGCAGCTTGGTCGAATCATTTCGCCGACCAACGCGAAGACATCATCACCTGCGCGGCTCTCAAGGCGGCCTGGAAGCATGAAGGCCATGACGAGTACAGAGCGCTCTACGAGAAACTGCGCAACAGGATTCTTCACGCATGGCGCTCGGCAGCGCTCGCGCCATCACCGCAGCCCTCGGCTTCAGCGGTCAACCGCGGCCAGCAGACACCCGCTCACGACCTCTACAACCCGACCATCCTGGAGTTGCTGCCCCCCCAGGCGAAACGCGTGGTCGAAGTGGGCTGCATGCTGGGCTCTCTTGCGCGCGTCTATCGCGAACGAAACCCCCATTGCCACTGGATCGGTATCGATGTCGATGCCGACTATGCCGTGGCCGCGCGCGCGCATTGCGCGCATGCATTTCAGGCCGATGTCGAACTCCTGAGCGAGTCCGAGTGGGGTGCCCTCGCCGGTGCCGATGCCTGGGTGTTCGGCGACACCCTGGAGCATCTGCGCGAACCCTGGACCGTGTTGCGCAAGATCGCGCCGCGCCTGGCCGCGGGTGGCGTGGTCATTGCCAGCATCCCCAATGCCCAGCACTGGAGCTTCCAGGCCCGCGTCAATGCCGGGCAGTTCCGCTATGAGAATGAAGGCCTTTTCGACCGAACGCACCTGCGCTTTTTTACGCGGCAGACCATTCTCGAGATGTTCGCCGAGTGCGGGTATCAGGTGACGAACATGTTGGCTCGCAACCTCACCAATGCCGACGAAGCGCGCTACATGCCCTCGATTCGCGTCATGGCGCAGGCCAGCGGGGTCGACCCTGATATTGCCGAGCGCGATGCGCGCGCCTTCCAGTACGTGGTCGTGGCGCAGGCAAAGGCCGCGTAGTGGTGACCCGCCACCCCATGTCTTGGCACAGACCGTGTAGTGGACACGGGCACCTCATGTCGTCGCACGCGCTGCCTTGTCGATGCCGGTCACCCCTCGAATACACTGTTGACAGATGAGCCGAACCAACTCGCGCAAGAATGCCCAGCCCGCCCGCCAAGAACTTCAAACCTTGCTGGCCCAGGCGCTGCAGCACCAACAGTCGGGTCAGCTGGAAGCCGCCCGCAGCCTTTTTGAGACGGCGCTTCAGCGCGAACCCGGCAATGTCGGCGCGCTGTATTCCCTTGCCGCCATCGAATCCGATCTGGGCAACCATGAGGCTGCGCTTGTACGCATCAACCAGGCCATTGCGGGGCGCGCCGACTTCGCCCAGAGCTATCTCAGTCGCTCCATCATCTTGAGCCGCCTGGGTCGGCTTAAGGAGGCATTGACCGACGTCGATCGTTCACTGCGCCTGGACCCCCAACTGACGGGAGCGGTCCAACACCGCGAGCGACTGATGGCGGCGATCGCCGCCGCCCCCCCTCAGACTTCAGCGATTCGCAGCCCGGGTGCTGCGGCGGCCGGTGCTGCGGCGGCCAGTGCTGCGGCATCCGATGCCTCGCCGCTTGACGGTGCTGCCCCCAGTGCTCGTACGCTGGGTGCTCAGACGCCAGCGGTTGCCGCCCCCGGTCGCGCAGCCAACGGGCGTGCGAACAGCGGACACCGCCCCTCCTCCGCAGCAAACGGGGCCCGCGCACAAGCCGCGGCGCTGGTCGCCAAAGCCATGCAGATGCAGGAAGGCGGCCAGCTTGCCGACGCCACTGAAAGCTTCGAGCATGCGCTGCAGCTCGACCCCGACAACTTTGCTGCGCTGTATTCCCTGGGTTTTCTGGCCCACCAACGGGGCGATATTGAAAAGACGCTTGAGCTTTTCGAGCGCGCCGTCAAGGCGCACCCTCGGGAAGCGAGGGGCTGGTTTGCGCTGGGTACGGTCCTGATGGGCCGCGGGTTGCACGAATCGGCACTGAACGCCTTTGACCGCGCCATTGAGGCCGACCCACGCTACATCGATGCCTACAACAACAAGGCGGTTCTGCTCACCGACTTGCGTCGCACCAAAGATGCGCTCGACGCGGCCGAGGCGGGTCTGGCGATCGACCCCCTCAACCCGCAACTGCTCGAGAAGAAGGGCGACTTTCTCAGCAAGGCCTCCTACCAGGCAGCGGCCGCTGTCTTTGACGTGCTGCGCCGGGTAAAGCCCGACTTTGAATATGCCGAGGGCCGCCATGCGTTTGCGCGCATGCACTGCTGCGACTGGACCGGCTACGATGACAATCGAGCGCGCATCATCGAAGGCGTGCGCCAGGGCAAGCGCGTCTGCATGCCGCTGGCCTTCATGGCCCTGAGCGACGATGCCAACGATGCCCGCCGCTGCGCCGAAATTTTCGCTGCCCACCGATTCCCGCCCTCGCCTCAACCCTTGTGGCGCGGCGAGCGCTACCGGCATCGAAAAACCCGCGTTGCCTTCGTATCGGCCGACTTCCGCATGCACCCGGTCGGATACCTGTTGATCGGTATGATCGAAGCACTGGATCGCCAACAATTCGAAAGCATCGGCGTTTCGCTGGGCGTGCGCGACGGCAGCGACCTGTACGGCCGCTTTCGCAATGCGTTCGATCATTATCTCGACTGCTTCGGAAAGCACTCACTCGAGATCGCAACCCTCATGCGCGCGATGGAGGTCGATATCGTCATCGATCTCTCCGGCTACACGGCGGGCTCCCGCCTGGACATCCTGTCGCACCGCCCGGCACCGGTACAAATCGGCTATTTGGGTTTTCCCGGCACCCTGGCGCTGCCTTTTGTCGATTACATCCTCGCCGATCGTTACACCATCCCCGAATCCCTGCAGTCAGCCTATGCCGAGCGCGTGCTGTACCTGCCGCATTGTTATCTGCCCCGCGACACCTCGGTCATACCAGCCCGCGACCTTCCCCCCCGCGCGCATTGGGGCCTGCCAGACGAAGGCGTGGTGTTTTGCAGTTTCAATCATGACTACAAAATAACGCCCAGCCTGTTTGATGTTTGGGCTGACCTTCTCCGCAGTACGCCAGGCAGCGTTCTCTGGCTGATGAAACTGAATGAAGACGCCGAACGCAACCTGCTCGCATCCGCAGCGGCAAGAGACATCGACCCCAAGCGGCTGATTTTTGCCACCCGCGTACCGCGAATCGAAGACCACCTCGCGCGCCTGCGCCACGCCGATGTGTACCTAGACACCTATCCCTACAACGGACACACTACGACGAGCGATGTAATCCTGGCCGGTGTCGACGTTGTGACAATGTCTGGCACCAGTTTTGCTAGCCGAGTGTCAGGGAGTCTGCTTAAAGACCACTCCCTCGGCGGTAGCGTGGCTGAGAACCTTGAGCACTATCGAACGAGAGGCCTAGCCCTTGCGGCCAGCGCTGACGACCGACGGGAAGCGCGAGTTGCGATGACGTCGAGCCGGCCGTGGCCGATTGATTCGGCGATGCAGGGGAGAGCGCTGGGGCGATCACTGGAGCGCCTCTCAGAACACACGCATCACACAATTCCGCACTCTAATTCTTAGGCTGCGCAAACCAAGCTCGATCTGGGGCAACTGTCCGAGCTCTATACGCTGTGAACCTCGAAAACATTAGGCGCGTCATTATCGGAGGTACCTCCAACCTACCGGCCTGGAAAACCCTGAATGCGGACCCAGCAACTCGTCCAGACATACTTGCCGACGTCCGTTCGCTAGACGGACTGGAGCCGAGCTCTGTATCAGTTTTCTATCTCAGCCACGTTTTAGAGCATGTCGAACTCGGAGCGATATTCGAAACCCTAGCCCGGTTGCGGACCGCACTAAAACCGGGCGGAACACTTTTTATTTCGGTTCCTAATCTGACAACGCTTGCCGAACTCCTCGGAGATCAAGATCTAGATCTCAACCAAAAAGTGCACGTACTCAGAATGATTTTCGGCGGTCAAATCACAAAATATGACTACCACTACTTTGGCTACACGTTCGAGGTTCTAGCGGCGTTTCTTAAGGCGACAGGCTATACCGGAATTCGTAAGGTAGCTGACTTTAAACTGCACGACGACACTAGTGCTTTCCGCCCTTACAAGGGGATTCCAATAAGCCTCAACGTAGTGTGCCACAAATCCTGATGGAACCAACTCCTAAAGTAATGCTGCTATGGCATGCATCTCCAATTCCCTTTACACCACCAAGTCTTCACCCAAATCAGTGGACCGGGGTGCTAGCTGAACACTACGACAAACTCGATCTAAAAAAGCACTCACGATTTTTTCCGATTCCGCGGGGAAACTTTAGTCTCGTCGAAGTTCTAAACTCCCTTGGTATTCCAAGTCCAGACTGGCTGTTCGTATGCATTGACAGCACCACTCCGTTCTTCATCGACGATATCAATGAGGCAGCTCCCAGAAAGTTTCTCTGCTTAGGAGATTCACACCACCTGCCAACCCCTATTTCAAGATTGCTCCCGTACTCACTTGCAGCAACGTGGGATGGGCTCATATTTACCAACAACGTTCGGCATGCCCACTGGTTTTCAAAAGCAAGTAAACTCAACACTTATTTTGAACCGGCCCTCTTCGCAGTAAGGATACCATCGCACGATTCGGCGGATCCTAAAGACGATCTTGGCTTACCTGTATTTTATGGACAAATGGGAAAGTTCCATCCCAGACGGACAAGAATCCTCTCGAATCTCTTACAACGAGGCCTCTTAAAGCATATAGGCGGCCCTACAGAAACACTCGGAGCAGAATTACAAAAAGCCGCTGCCTCCGTAAACGTCACACTCAATAGCGACCTCAACTCCAGAGTATTCGAAATAGCTCAGACTGGCTGCCTACAAATTATCGA
>JBIKMC010000158.1:0-7925 GCA_044359405.1 Burkholderiaceae bacterium | reverse complement strand
ATCTTTTCGCGGGCCTGGCGTTTGCGTTGTTCAAGAACCTCGACCTGCCCCAGCAGCGAGGCGCGTCGGCTGTTGAAGAGTTGAAGCTCGCCGGCGATCAGACGTGCAACCGCCTCTTCGTGCTGTCGGGCCAGCAGGGCGTCGGCAAACACCGGCGCGCTGCGGTCGTCGCGTTCAGCCTCCAGGCGTGCCTGCTCGGCCAGCAAGGCATCGTGTTCGAACAACAGCAGGGCGCGACGCGCCCGAGCCGTAACATCCACCAGGCGCATCAGCACCTGGCCTTTGCTGACGGTTTCACCTTCGCGCACGAAGATGTCGCGCACGATGCCGCCTTCCAGATGCTGTACGGTCTTGCGTTCGCCCGCGACCTTGACGAAGCCGTTGGCCAGGGCTGCCGTTTTGAGGGGCGCATAAAAGGCCCAGGCGCCCATGGCGGTGAGGCCGGCCAGCAGTGACAGCGACCCGGTGATCATCAGGCGGCGGCTGCTTCGGGACAGGCTGCGCTCAAATTCGGCGTCGGAATTTGCGGCGTTGATCGGCACCAGATCAGTCCGCGCGCCAATCAGCTTCACATCATGTTTGCTCATCACACGGTTCCCGTCACGATGGGGGGTGCCGACCTTGGCGGCGTTGCGGGCCGGGCTGAGTCGCCCAGGGCGAGAGTGGCGCCAGGCTTGGTCGCGCCCGACAGATGGGCCATCACCTTGTCGGCTGCGCCGATGGCTTCGATGCTGCCGTTGTTGAGAACTGCAATGCGATCAGCCCGTCGAAGCAGAGCCGGTTGATGCGTGATGACGACCACCGCAGCACCGTTCTCGCGCGCCGTGCGAATCGCCTCGAACAGCGCCTGTTGCGCAGCGCTGTCCAGCCATGCGGTAGGTTCGTCGAGAATGACCAGACGGGGTTCGCCGTAAAACGCTCGTGCCAGCGACAGCTGCTGGCGCATGCCGGCCGGCAGCGACAGGCCGCCTTGAGCCAGATGGGACTGATAGGCATCGGGCAGGGCGCTCACCATCGAGTCCAGACCGACTGCGCGTGCTGCTCGTACCACGGCCGCATGCGAGCTGTCGCTGCCGTCAAAGCGTGCAATGTTTTCATCGATGGCTGCGGCAAACAGCTGCGGTTCTTGCGGGCAATAGCCGATCAGCGTTGCGCGTTCCCGCGCTGACCAGTCCCTTAAATCGCGCCCCTGCAAAAACAGCGACCCCGAGGTCGGCTGCCAGGCACCGGCCAGCAGTTTGCCAAGTACCGACTTGCCCGAGCCGCAGGCGCCCACAATGCCCAGCAGTTCGCCGGGCTGTGCCGACACGCTGATTCGGTTGAGCAAGGCGCGGCCCGAGTCAGGTGCCCGCACCAGGGCGCGCCGTACTTCGAAGGCTGGCTGACGCGCGGCTTCGTGCTCGCTTTCTGGCACCGGCTCGGCTGCGGGTTCGGTCAGCTGTGTGTTCAGACGCGCAAAGGCCTCGCGTGCCTGCAGAAAGCCGCGCCACGCGGGAATTGCCGAGTCGAGTGGCGACATGACCCGGGTCAGCAATACCGATGCCGCGACGATCGCACCCACCATCAGCGCATCATTCAGAAACAGCCATGCGCCGGTGCAATAGAGGGCGATCTGCAGTCCGATGCGCAGGGCCCGCACCGTCGAGCGCAGTCCCGAGGCTCTGTCGGCGCTGCGTTGCAGCCACAGCAGGGATTCGCGACCGGCGCGACGCAGGCGTTGCGAGAGCGCCGGCATCATGCCCATGGCGCGCACCAGCTCGGCGTTGCGCAAGGTTTCCTCGCCCAGGTCGCGGCCACGTCGTCGCGCAGACGAGGCCTCGGCCATGGGTCTGCGAACCAGCAGATCGCCTGCGCCCAGCACCAGCAGTTGCAGGAGGGCGCCGGCCAGTGCCACTGCGCCCAGGGCAGGATGCAGCCAGGCAATCACCACGAGATAAAGCGGGATGAAGGGCAGGTCGATCAGCGTGAGCAGATTCGAGTCAGTGACGAAGCGTCTCAGTTCGGCGGCATCGTTGAGGGTACGCGGTTCGAGAGTGGACGCGTCAGGCCTGCGGCGAATCATCGACTCGATCACCTGGGGGCCCAGCGTCGCCTCGATGGATAGACCCACCCGCACCAGAATTCGAGACCGGAAGATGTCGATCATCGCCTGCAGGGCCAGGGCAATGGCTGCGACCAGGGTCAGCAACCACAGGGTGTCGGCGTTTTTGCTGGTGAGTACATGCGAAAAGATCGACAACATGTACAGCGGCAAGGTCAGCATCAGTGCGTTGAAGCACAGGCTGAAAATGACCACCAGCACAAGCGGGCGCCAGTGGCGCGACAAAATGGATTCAAGCGGTCTGGAGCCCATGGCGCGGCGACACCCCTGGATGTGAACGCCGGACCACGGGCCGGCTGCCCCGACAGTCGGCCACCCCGATCCGCATGTGGTGTTGCGGTCGGGGCGGGCCGAACTGAAGCTTGGCTAGCCTAGGTGATCAAACAACTTCGATATTGATCGAACTCAGCAGCTCGGTCAGCGACGAGATGCCGTCTGAACCTGGAGCAATGCCTGTACCTCTCAGGATGATTGCGTCCTCGGCATCACCGGTCCAGCTGTCGTCACCGTCGCGGTTGAAGAAGATGGTGACGTCGGTGCCGTCATCGATGACAAACACGTAGGCGTCAAGTTCGTCGACCGAGTTGACCTCGGGGTCTTCAACCTCGAAGCGCAGGGTGTCGACCCACTCTGGGTCAAGAATCTCGTCGGTGCTGCTGAGGTCTTCCCCATTCAGCCAGCTGCGCATGCCCTCTTCGCCCTGTTCGGTGAACACACTGAACACGAATTTGTCCGCACCCATACCGCCGGTCATCGTGTCGTCTTGCTCGCCGCCCGTCAGCGTGTCGTTGTCGGTGCCACCGTCGAGCAGATCATTGCCAAGACCGCCGCACAAGGTGTCCTTGCCCGACTCACCGTAGAGCTCATCTTGCTGGTCGCCGCCCGACAGCATGTCGTCCTGGGCGCCGCCGTACAAGGTGTCGTCTTCGGTGTTGCCATACAGCCTGTCACGACCCAGGCCGCCCATCAGCATGTCGTTGCCCTCGCCACCGGCCAATGAGTCATTGCCGGAGCCACCATCCAGGCTGTCGTCTCCCAGATCGCCCATCAGCGAGTCGTTGCCGCCATCGCCACGCATCGAGTCATCGTTGTCGCCGCCGTCGAGTTCGTCGGCACCTTCACCGCCAACCAGCGTGTCGTTGCCGTCTTCGCCCATGAGTACGTCGTTGCCCGATCCACCCTGGAGCACGTCATTGCCCGTGCCGCCATTGATGCTGTCGAAGCCGTTTTCACCCCACAGCCGGTCATTGCCGTCATCGCCCGAGATGACGTCATCGTCGTCGCCACCGCGGATGGTGTCGTTGCCTGAGCCGCCGTTGAGCGTGTCGTAGCCACCGTTGTCGATGATCAGGTCGTTGCCTTTGCCACCGTCCTGTTCGTCGTCGCCGGCGCCGCCATACATGACGTCGTTGTCGTCGCCGCCCATCATCATGTCGTTGCCGTCGCCGCCGTCCAGGCTGTCGGCCCCTGTGCCGCCGTCGAGCTGGTCATCGCCGGTGGAACCCAGCAGCGTGTCGTCTCCGGTACCGCCGGCCAGCATGTCTGAGCCATCACCGCCGTTCAGGCTGTCGTTGCCGTCTTCGCCATACAGCGCGTCATTGCCTGTGCCGCCGGTAACCGTGTCATCGTCGCCGCCACCGTACAACTCGTCGTCGCCGGCATCGCCCGCCACCGTGTCTTCGCCGGCACCACCTCGGGCCGTATCGCTGCCGCCGCCACCGGCCAGGCGATCGTCGCCAGCATCGCCCGCGAGCTGGTCGGCACCTGCGCCGCCATTGAGGGTATCGTTATCGTCGCCACCGTTCAGCGTGTCGTCACCGTCACCGCCGGCCAGCAGGTCCGCGCCGCCATCGCCGTTGAGCAGATCGTTGCCCAGGTCGCCGGCCAGATTGTCTGCACCTGCACCGCCGTTCAGCTCGTCATCATCATCGCCGCCGCTGAGGGTGTCGTTGCCGGCGCCGCCATTGAGGGTGTCATAACCGGTCTCGCCGTAGAGCCAATCGGCTCCGCCCTCACCGTTGAGTTCATCGTCGCCGTCGCGTCCATAAATGGAATCGTTGCCGTCGCCGGCCAGGACGCGCGAGTTCGCGCCCGCCACCACGTCCTTCCAGATGTTGTTGCTCGCCGAGAGGATGTAGGTCTTGTCGAAAGCCATGGTCTTACTCCAAAAGTTTTGGTTTAAGAGCGCCGGCGATCGGCGAGGCGTTCAGGCCTCGGGATGTCCGGCACAGGCTGTTTGGCAAGTCGCGTGCCAGTGGCACAGGGCCTTGATTTGTCGAGGAATGATCCGGGCGATTTGCGTTGTCGCAAGCCTGGACTGTTCAGGCCCGGATACGGTCTTGGCTCGGTTCTGTTACACGGTGCAGACCGTTGGTCGTGCGCGCCGTGTGGTCCTTGGCAACCGGGTTGCCTGTGCCGGTTGTGTCGTGGTGATCGGCGACCCGCGTCTGCACCTGCGTCTGCTCTTCGGGCGCAAGATCATCGGCCAGGTTGAAGCGTGCAACCAGTCGATAAAGGGTTACGCGCGAGATGCCCAATTGACGCGCTGCGGGCGCAATGCGTCGTCCGTGGGCGCGCAGGGTTTCCCGAACCAGTTCACGCTCAAATGCGTCGCGGGCTTGCGCAAGGCTGTGGTGGGTGGCGTTGGGCGTTGCGGTGTTGAGGCCCAGATCATGGGCATCGATCAGCACGCCATCGGTGAGCACCACCGCACGATGAATCGTGTTCATCAGTTCTCGGACATTGCCCGGCCACCGATGCTGCCGCATCAGGGCAATGGCGTCGCGGGTAAAGCCCCGTATTGGCGGGCCCTGGCGGTCTTTCGCAAAGCGCTTCAGAAAGTGCTCGGCGAGCACAATCAGATCATCGCCGCGTTCGCGCAGCGGCGGCACCTTCAGCACAAGAACGTTGATGCGGTAGTACAGGTCTTCCCGAAAGCGTCCTGCGCTGATGGCCTCTTCCAGATTGACGTGCGTCGCCGCGAGCAGACGAAAATTGACCGGAATCGGTGTTGTCGCGCCCAGTCGGGTCACGGTTCGGTCCTGTAGCACCCGCAACAGTGCGGGCTGCAGCGACAAGGGCAGTTCGCCAATCTCGTCCAGAAACAGTGCACCCTGGTGGGCCGCCTCGATGCTGCCCACGCGGCGTTGTCCAGCCCCGGTGAACGCATGTCGCTCATGCCCGAAAAATTCCGATTGCATCAGGGTCGGTGCAATGGCGCCGCAGTTCACTGCAATCAAAGGGCCCGAGGCCCGGCTCGAGCGCTGGTGAACAGCCCGTGCAACCAGCTCTTTGCCGGTGCCCGTCTCGCCCATGATGAGTACCGGTGCGTCGGCATCAGCCACCCGGGCAATCATGCGCTGCAGGGCGCGGATCGCGGGGCTGTTGCCTTGAAGGGTGGGCGTGGTTTCGACCGGAGACGGGCTGTTCATCCTGGGCGGCTGACATCTGCAACGCGGCAATGTAGCGTTGCGAAGCCCATGCGGCTTACGTGAGGTCAATCAGCAGACCGCACGGTGATTCATTCGCTGTCTTCACGGCGATCGGCGGACAGACGGCGCCGTCGTGGTTGGCTTGCGCCGTCGATCGGCGATGCAAGCGCCTGTCAGCGGCCGGGTTGTTGAATCTACAGCTGCTCGGGCAACCAGGTGACGATGGCCGGAAACGCCATGATCAGCAGCGTGAACAGGATCATGATGATGGCGTAGGGGATGGCGCCCTGGATGACATCGTTGACGCTGCCGCGGTCGGGGCGCACGCCCTGCACCACAAACAGGTTCATGCCCACCGGCGGGGTGATCAGCCCCAGCTCGCACATGATGACGATGAAGATGCCGAACCAGATTGGGTCGACGCCGTGGGACTTGTGCCTAGCGTTACTCAGCGATGTCAACAATTTTTTCATCGCCCTTACTGCGCACGATCGAGTTGTGTCGCTCCCTCACGTAAAGGATGCTTTCGCGCCGTAAAGCGACGTCACCGAGACGCCGGCCTCGGCTCGCTTCAAAAAGCCAATGATCTGTTCTTCCAAGTCTGGCCCAGATGACAGAGGCATCCCAGCGTGGCGGACCGCTGTCTTTCGAAGATAAGCTCTGCCTGATCCTTGCCCGAGATAACGGTTGTACAATCGCGCATGGCGCGACGACCAGCAGCCTCGATCCGACCCGATTTTCGAGCGCCTCACGACGGTGAGGTGGTCAGGCGTCGTCTCTATGTGCAGGGGTGTGTTTGATGTTCAGCGAGCGCAAAGCGGCGCAGATGGCAGCGTTCTTCCTGGGCCAGGTACCGGACGGGAGGATGTCGCATCTCAAGCTGATGAAGCTGCTATATCTCTCGGATCGCGAAGCGGTGCGAGCGTTCGGTTGGCCGATCTCTGGCGACCGTTTGGTGTCCATGCCTCACGGACCAGTTCTCTCGCAGACGCTCAACCTGATGGACGGTGACGTCGAGTCACAGCCGGGTGGTTGGGAGGAGTGGATTTCCGACAAGGAGGACCACGAGCTTTCCTTGCGTCAGCCCCTGGATGTTGCTGCACTTGACGAGTTGGCCGCTGCCGAAATAGACGTGCTCAAATCCGTCTGGGACAAGTTCGGCGCGATGGGCAAGTGGGAAATTCGCGATTGGACCCACCAGCATTGCGCGGAGTGGCGCGACCCGAATGGTTCGTCCCATCCGATCCATTACGAAGCGCTCGCTCGCGCGGTCGGCTTCGATGAGGCCTCTGCACAGGAACTGGCGGCGCAGATTCAGTCCGAACAGGAAATCGATCGCCTCTTTGCGGGGCTATGAGTCGGTTTCTTCCGCTCAGGCGGGCAACACTGCTCATTCCTTCTGGCTCCGTAAGCGACCCGAATCGAAAGCATCTCTTCATTCTGCTCACGGACCCGAAAGTGGATGAGGCTGGCAGGAGCTTCGTTCTGATGGTTTCGTTGTCGACTGTCAGGGCTGGGGTGCCGCATGATCCAAGCTGCATCCTCTATGCGGGCGACCACCCCTTTGTGAGACATGACAGTTATGTGGTCTATTTGAAGGGGCGTCTCGAAGAGACGGATAAGGTGCTGCGAGGTGTGTTGAGTGGTCAGTTCGTCCCATACCCCCCGATGGATGGAGACGTCTTCGTGCGGATCTGTGAGGGATTGGAGAAATCCAGGTTCACGCCCGCCAAGCTGCTCAACTTTTATCTCGTGGCAACCGGCCGGGCCTGATGTCAGCGACCGGCAGATACCGGCCACTCTGCAGCCGGCATAAACCGGCCAGTGGTGAGCTGATTTGAGGCTGGGCACAGTAGCGCTCGTAACGCTAACTGCTGCTGCATGATCGATGGTCAGGGGTGTCGCCTGCGACAACTCAAAGCGACCGGCCTGACCCATCAGTTGTTCGATAGAGGTTATCGGACCGCTGTCCTCGCTGAGCCAGGTCTTGGACTCCGGGCTCTTGTCGGGAAACGGGTTCAGGTCAAACGCCGGGGACAGTCGCCACAGGTTGTTCCCGCTGTAAAGAAACCCGATGTTCTGCAGGTGGTCGTCCACGTTCGTGATCAGGTGGTTGAACACCAGTCGCCTCCACAGTTGCCGGGCGTCATCGATGAAGTTCTCGCACTTGGCACGTATCACATCGATAATTTCCGTGTACGAGTGCTCGTCATCGCGCTTGGCCTGCAACAAGGCCCTTGAGCAGGGCAATATCCCCCAACAAAAACTGCACGCCGATGTTGTCCATGTGGCACGATGCCAGCATCTGCTGGGCCAGCGCCGTGGCGGCTTTCCCGTCTCGTTTGTGCATCAAGCCCAACAAAGTGCCGTAAGCCAGGCGCAGGAAGGAGCGG
>JBIKMC010000157.1:0-7928 GCA_044359405.1 Burkholderiaceae bacterium | reverse complement strand
GGCCGCGCGGCGATTGCCCGAGAATCGCGGCCCAGCAGTCGAGCATGCTCGGGCTGTGCTTGTAGCTGTTGTTGAAGCTTGCGAAAACAAAGGCGTCGTCGGGCAGTCCGACGGACGCGCGGGTGGCCACCGGGGCCACGATGCGTCCGCGGTCGCCAGGCTGAAAGCCCGAGGGCAGACGCAGTACTTTTTCGGTGTAGAAGAGCTCGCTCGCCTCAGGGATGCAGAAGTCGTCTGCGATGACGTAGTCAAGCCAAGGGAGCGCCGAGGTGCCTATGAGGCCCAGCCAGCTGATCTGAATGGGCGCGGGGCGCCGGGCGAATACGCCGGGCCTTGCGCCGGCGCTGACGCCCTGCAAGTCGATCAGAATGTCGATTTCATCGGAGCGGATCAGGTCGGCGAGTTCCTCATCGCCAAGTTGATCAACGCGCCTGAAGTGCTCGGGTGCCTGTTTCAGGCGATGCCGCTGCGGCGATTCGTCCTCGGGGCTCCAGCAGTAGACGAAGACCTCGAACCGCGATCGGTCATGAGTTTCAAACAGGCCTCCCAGTAGCAGGCCAACCGGATGCATGCACAGGTCGCCGCTTGCATAGGCAATGCGCAGGCGCTGATGGACCGGGGGTCTTGGCCGCGCTGCCTGCGCATGGGCCTGGTACAAGTCGATCAGTTTTCGGTAACTTCGTTCGGCGAACGATCGGGCTGCCATGAGCTGCATGGCCGGATCGTCGGCCAGTCCGAGCATGGCCATGGGCGAGGTCGCCTGCATGAGCTGTGCGGCGCTTACGCCGCAGTCATGAAGATCGGCCCAGACCGGCCATTCGCATTGTCGTTGCCGGTTGCGCACGACATGCTGCAGCACGTCGTACTGGTCAGGTCTCAGGCGGAGACTTTGCAGCAGAGCCCGTTGGGCACCTTCGAGGTCTTCGCGCATTTCGAGCACGCGCCCGATGTGGTTGAGCGCGCTGATGACCGGTTGCGCGGGCAGTCCCTCGCCGGTACCGTTGGCCACGGCGCTGCGCCAGCTTTCAACAGCCTCGTCGAGTCGACCCAGCCGCTCGAGCGCCGAGGCGCGTCCCAGCCAGCCGTGTACAAACCGGGGTGCGAGGGCACAAACGTGCTCGAGCCAGCGCAAGGCCTCTTCGTTCTGTCCCGCTCTCAGGCATTCGGCTGCCAGGTTGTAGATGACCAGGTGTCGCCCAGGGTCGCGCGGGTTCAGCTCGACCCAGCGAAAATAGAGCGCGATGGCTGCTTCAGAGCCACCCCCCGAGGAGCGTAGCGATTCGGCTTCGACAATAACGCGATGGACGGCCTCGCCGACCAGGGATGCGCCGTCTGAAGCGCTGCTCATGCTCGCAACGGAATTCATGTCGGCCGAGTATGCCAACGCGGCTCGGGGCCGTCAAAGCTCGACCCGTGAAGGGCCATTGACCCGGGTAACGGGTAGGCAGCGACGGATCAGCGATAATCACGGGTTTGAATCGCAAGGAGCCCACATGCCCATCGTTTCCATGCGCCAGCTGCTCGACCATGCGGCCGAGAACGGCTACGGCATCCCGGCTTTCAACGTCAACAACCTCGAGCAGGTGCAGGCCATCATGTCGGCCGCGGCCGAGGTAGACGCTCCCGTCATCATGCAAGCCTCGGCGGGCGCCCGAAAATACGCTGGCGAGGCCTTTCTCAAGCATCTGATCGAAGCCGCGATCGAGTCGTACCCGAAGGTGCCCATCGTCATGCACCAAGACCATGGACAGTCACCGGCCATTTGTCAGGGCGCGATCGATTTGGGCTTTTCGTCGGTCATGATGGACGGGTCTCTGCAAGAAGACGGCAAGACGGTGGCCAGCTATGACTACAACGTGGCCGTCACGCGCAAAGTGGTCGACATGGCCCATGCCTTGGGTATTACGGTCGAGGGCGAGCTGGGCTGCCTGGGTTCGCTCGAGACGATGAAGGGCGACAAAGAAGACGGTCATGGTGCCGAAGGCACCATGACCCGCGAGCAGCTGCTGACCGATCCGGAGCAGGCAGCCGACTTCGTCAAGAAAACCCAGGTCGATGCGTTGGCCATTGCCATTGGTACCTCGCACGGTGCCTACAAGTTCTCGCGCAAACCCACCGGTGAAATCCTGGCGATTGGCCGCGTGAAAGAAATCCACGCGCGCATTCCCAACACCCATCTGGTCATGCACGGTTCATCGTCGGTGCCGCAAGACCTGCTGGCCGAAATTCGTCAGTACGGCGGTCGCATGAAGGAAACCTACGGCGTACCGGTGGAAGAGATCCAGGAAGCGATTCGCCACGGCGTTCGCAAGATCAACATCGATACCGACATCCGCCTGGCCATGACGGCGGCCATTCGGCGCTTTATGCACGAGCATCCCGACAAGTTCGATCCGCGCGAATATCTCAAGCCCGCGCGCGAGGCGGCGCGACAGATTTGCGTGCAGCGCTATCGCGAGTTTGGCTGTGAAGGGCAGGGCAGCCGGATTCAGGCGGTGCCGTTGTCGGTGATGATCAAGCGTTATTCCAGTGGCGAACTCACGCAGCTGGCCCACTGAAGCCCGAAGGAAAAGACGTCATGCCCCGCTTTGCAGCCAATCTGTCGATGATGTACACCGAAGTGCCCTTCATGCAGCGCTTCGAGGCGGCTGCCCGTGACGGGTTCAAGGCGGTTGAGTTTTTGTTTCCGTATGAGTTTTCGCCGGCTGAGGTACGGGGGGCGCTGAAGGCTAACGGGCTGGCGCAGGCTTTGTTCAACGCGCCGCCCGGTGATTTCGCTGGGGGCGAGCGCGGGCTGGCGAGCTTGCCCGGGCGTGAAGCCGAATTTGCCGCAGGCCTTGATCGCACCATTGAATACGCGCTGGCGCTCGAGTGTCCGCGCGTGCACATCATGGCAGGGCTGGTCAAAGACCCCGCCCAGCGCTCGGCTCAGCGCGCGGTTTACATCAGCAACCTCAAGATCGCGGCGCGCCGTCTCGCTCAGCACGGCTTAACCACCTTGATCGAGCCCATCAACACCCGCGATATTCCGGGGTTCTTTCTGAATACGCAGGCGGAGGCACACGCCATCCGGGCCGAGGTGGGCGAGCCCACGCTCAAGGTACAGATGGACCTTTATCACTGTCAGATCGTCGAGGGCGATGTCAGCATGCGTCTGCGCCAGTGGTTTGACGGGGTTGGGCATATCCAGATCGCGGGGGTGCCGCAGCGGCATGAGCCCGATATCGGCGAGGTCAACTATCCGTATCTGTTCGGCGTACTCGACGAGCTCGGATACGACGGCTGGGTGGGTTGTGAATATCGTCCGCGCGGCAAGACCTCTGAGGGTCTGGGCTGGCTGCGCGACTGGATTGCCCGTTCGCGGTAAGCGCGCAGCGATCGGGCACAATAGCGGTTTTGCCAGGGCCAAGCCATGCCGGGGCCGCTTTATCAGTCGAATCTGCATTCGCTCAAGCTGTTGGGTCGCGGCAAGGTGCGCGACAACTATGCGGTAGGCGATGATCAATTGCTCATTGTCACCACCGACAGGCTTTCGGCCTTCGATGTGATCATGGCTGAGCCCATCCCTGACAAGGGACGGGTGCTCAATCGCATGACGCTGTTCTGGCTGCGCGAGCTGGCTCACGTTGTCCCCAATCATCTCACCGGCATTGCGCCCGAGTCGGTCGTGGCTCCTGATGAGTACGCGCAGGTTCGCGACCGGGCCATGGTGGTCAAGCGTCTTCGGCCCATTCTGGTTGAAGCGGTCGTGCGTGGTTACCTCATCGGATCGGGCTGGAAGGACTATCAGGCGCAGGGAGCCGTATGCGGCATCCAGCTTCCGTCTGGGCTTCGCCTGGCTGAGCAGCTGCCGCAGCCTATCTTCACGCCGGCCGCCAAGGCCGAGCAGGGCGAGCATGATGAAAACATCAGCTTCGACGACATGACTGCCCGTATCGGGCCGGCGCTGGCCGAGCACATTCGCAGCGTGAGCCTGACCTTGTACGCGCGGGCTCGTGAATTCGCGGCGCGGCGCGGCATCATCATTGCCGACACCAAGTTCGAGTTCGGTCTCGACGCGAAGGGTCAATTGCACCTGATGGATGAAGTGCTGACCGCCGATTCGTCGCGGTTCTGGCCGGCTGACCAGTATCGGGTTGGCATCTCGCCGCCTTCCTACGACAAACAGTTCGTTCGCGACTATCTTGAGACGGTGAAAAGTTGGGACAAGCGTGCGCCAGCACCGCCTCTGCCCACTGAGGTGGTGGAGCGCACGGCTGCCAAATATCGCGAGGCGCTTGCGCGGCTGACGGGTGAACAGCTAGCCGGGGCGGCGGCATGAACGGCACTACGACTGCGGCGCCCCTGGTCGGGGTGGTGATGGGTTCGTCAAGCGACTGGGACGTCATGCGCCACGCCGTCGCCATTCTTGAAGAGTTTGGCGTGGCCCATGAGGCGCGGGTGGTATCTGCGCACCGTATGCCGGATGACATGTTTCAGTACGCACAGAGCGCTCGCGAGCGTGGGCTGCGCGCCATTATTGCGGGCGCTGGCGGGGCTGCGCATCTGCCAGGCATGCTGGCTTCGAAGACCATCGTGCCGGTGTTTGGCGTGCCGGTGCCGTCCAAGTATCTGCGCGGTGAAGATTCTCTGTTGTCCATTGTGCAGATGCCGCGTGGCATCCCAGTGGCTACCTTTGCCATCGGTGAGGCGGGCGCGGCCAACGCAGCGCTGCATGCGATCGCCATGCTGGCCACCACCGATGCGGCCCTGGCTGCGCTGCTTGAGGCTTTTCGGGCTGCGCAATCGCAGGCAGCGCGGGCCATGCAGCTGCCACCCAAGACTTAGGCGATGAACGTATCGCTTGCACGACAGGGCCGGGTTCATCGGCCAGTGCCGGCGCTGCCGCCGCGCAGCTGGCTGGGCATGCTGGGTGGTGGTCAACTGGGCCGTATGTTCGCGCAGGCGGCGCAGGCATTGGGCTATCGGGTATGTGTGCTCGACCCTGATGAGGCGAGCCCTGCCGGTGCGGTGGCCGAGCAGCACCTGCGCGCGGGCTATGAAGATGCGGCGGCACTTGATGAGTTGGCACGTCTGTGCCCAGCGGTCAGTACCGAGTTCGAAAATGTGCCCGCGGCCTCGCTCGAGCGCCTGGCGGCACTGGGCGTGGTCAGCCCATCAGCGGCGGCGGTCGCGGTGGCTCAGGACCGCATCGACGAGAAAGCCTTCATCAGGCAGTGCGGTATTGCGACGGCGCCCTATGCTGTGGTCCGCACCGTCGATGACCTGCAGCAGCTGCCGGACGATCTCTTTCCTGGCATTCTGAAGGCGGCTCGCCTGGGCTATGACGGCAAAGGCCAGGCCCGTGTGGCCACGCGGCAAGAGGCCCTGCAGGCCTTCAGGGCGTTTGGTGAGGTCGCCTGCGTGCTCGAGCAGCAGTTGGCGCTGGCCGCCGAGCTGTCGGTTCTGCTCGCGCGCGGCTTTGATGGTGCCATCCGTGCCTGGCCGATCGCACAGAATGTACATCGGGCGGGCATTCTGCACACCTCGCAGATTCCCGCTGTGCTGCCGGCAGCCGCCTGTGCGCAGGCCCAGGAGGCCGCGCGCACTCTGGCTGAGCGGCTCGACTATGTGGGTGTTTTGTGCGTTGAGTTTTTTCTGCTGGATGACGGCCAGGTGGTGGTCAACGAGATGGCGCCGCGTCCGCATAACTCGGGGCACTGGACGCTTGATGCCAGTGTCACCAGTCAGTTCGAGCAGCAGGCTCGGGTGCTGGCCGGATTGCCCCTGGGTGATACGCATCAGCTTGCGCCGGCATTGATGCTGAATCTGCTGGGCGATGTCTGGTTTGATTCGCCTTCTTCGAGCCAGCCGCGCGAGCCCGACTGGGCTGCGCTTTTCGCCGATCCGCGTGCCAAGCTGCATCTGTATGGCAAGGCGCAGCCGCGTCGCGCGCGCAAGATGGGCCACATCACCTTTGTGGCGGACACGGCAGCTGAGGCCCAGGCCGCATGTGCCCGGGCGGCGACGCTGCTGGGCATCGCTTGACAGATGCGGCGGGTGCGCCGGTCGTGATGAACTCGGACAATCCCATCCGTGTGGCAACGCCCGAAGCGATCGCCCTGGCGGCACAGGTACTGGTCGAGGGCGGGTTGGTGGCCTTCCCGACCGAAACCGTGTACGGACTGGGTGCCGACGCGGCCAACGCTCAGGCGGTGGCCGGTGTCTATCGATTGAAAGGTCGGCCCCCCGATCATCCCTTGATCGTGCACGTCAGCAGCCTGCAACAGGCAGCGCGCTGGGCGTTCTGCGATGCCCGTGCAGAAGCGCTGGCGACGCGCTTCTGGCCTGGGCCATTGACGCTGATTCTGCCCCTTCTTGACGGAGCGCCCGATGCTGCTTGCGGGGGGCAGAAAACCATCGGCATGCGGGTCCCGTCGCACCCCGTGTCGCGGGCCCTGTTGACGGCGTTCGAGGCCCTGGGCGGGGTGGGTATCGCTGCGCCCTCGGCCAATCGGTTTGGTCGTGTCAGCCCCACCACCGCGTCCCATGTGCGCGACGATCTGGGCGTGCAGGCACCCCTCATTCTTGATGGTGGTGCCTGCGCTGTGGGACTTGAGTCGACTATTGTCGATCTGTCGCGCGATCACGCGGCGCTGCTGCGCCCCGGTGGCATACCCGCGGCGCAGATTGAATCCGTGCTGGGCTATGCGCTGGCCGAGCCTGATGCCGCTGCGCCCAGGGTTTCAGGCAGTTTGGCTGCACACTATGCACCGCTCACGCCGCTTGAGCTGGTCGATGCCAGTTCGTTGGCCGGTCGACTGGCCAGCTTGCGGGCGCGTGGCCTCAGGCTGGCCGTTCTGGCTAAGGGTGATCGCCTGGAGGCCGAGCATTGGGAGGCTGCCAGTACAGAGCCTGAGACTTACGGGCATCGACTCTACGATACCTTGCGTCGCCTTGACCGCTTGGGCGTCGATCGTATTCTGGTGGCGCGTGTTCCCGATCAGCCCCAGTGGCGAGCGGTCGCCGATCGACTGCGCCGTGCTGCTGCGGGTTCAGGGCTGGTCCCTGAGTGAGCCTTTGCTCAACGGGTAAAGCGCTTCAATAAAGGCTTTGCAAAGCTCGAGCGTGCGCGCTCCTTGCTCAAGGTGCGGGTTGTGCTGGCAGTCGGGCAGCAGGTGCACTGCGGTGTTTCGACACAGTTGGGCGATGCGCTCAACCTGCCGGGCGCTTCCGTAGGGGTCAGCTGCACCCTGGATGGCCAGGACCGGGCAGCGTATTCGTGCGACTTCGGCTTCGATGTTGAAGGCGAGAAAGTCCGGATTAAGCCAGATGCCAGCCCAGCCGCCGAAAGCGCTGTCCAGGCTCTGATGGTGGCGGGACAGTGCGGCCCGCAGGCGATTGTCGCCGGGCTGATGAAAGCGGCGGTTGACGTCGTCGATGGCCTCCACCGTGAGGGGCTCGACGAATAGATGAGGCGCCAGCACGACCAGGGCCCCGGCGACCCCCGGGAACAGTCCGGCGTGTAGTAAGGCGATCGAGGCCCCGTCGCTATGGCCGACCAGAATGGGCCTAACTATGCCGGTGGCGGCTAAGATTTGTGGCAGTACCTCGCCGGCCTCCCGATGCAGGTAGTCGACCGCTCGAGGGCTAGCGAGTGGGGTGGAGGCGCCGTAACCCTCGCGCGCGTAGACAAAGCCTGGCAGCCCCGTCGCCTGGCAGAGCTGGGCGGGAAAGTCGCGCCACATCGTGATCGAGCCCAGTCCCTCATGCAGAAAGACCAGGGTGGCGGGTGTGGCGTTGGCGTCCACGGGAGCATCTCTTGCGGTCGTCCGGGCGTTGACGCGACCTTGTGCGTCGAGCCACTGGCACTCAAGCCGTAGGGATCGGATCGAGATGAAGTCAGGCGGCGGGGACGGGGCCTGCGTCATTGACTCTTTGCCTGGGAG
>JBIKMC010000242.1:0-5305 GCA_044359405.1 Burkholderiaceae bacterium | reverse complement strand
CGTATCGAAGTCATCGCGCCCCACCCGATAGCCACCCTGCAGTTCAATCAGTGCCGCATACCCTCAGACCATCTGCTGGGTACCGAGGGCCAGGGCTTCAAATTGGCCATGGCCACACTGGATATTTTCCGTGCATCGGTCGCCGGCGCCGCATTGGGTTTTGCACGCCGCGCTCTGCATGAGGCGCACCATAGAGCACAAGAGCGCAAAATGTTCGGCAAGACGCTGGCCGACTTTCAACTGACGCAGGCAGCGCTGGCCGACATGGCCACCGACATCGACAGCGCCGCCCTGCTCACCTGGCGGGCAGCCTGGCTGCGCGATGTGCGCGGCGTGCGCACCACGCGCGAGGCGGCCATGGCCAAGATGAGTGCCACCGAAAATGCCCAGCGCGTTATCGATCGGGCCGTGCAGGTGTTTGGTGGTCTGGGCGTGACACGCGGTCAGATCGTCGAGAGCCTGTATCGGGAAATTCGCGCGCTGCGGATTTATGAAGGCGCCACTGAAGTGCAGAAATTGATCATCGCACGCGAGCTGATGAGCGCTGCGCAAAAACATTAAGCATCGGGCCTCATGAGCCCGTACCGCCAGGAGACAACCCATGTTCAGATCGGCTCACGTCGATACCTTCACCCGGGATAACCTGCCCCCCGCTCAGCAGTGGCCTGAGTTTCTGGATAGCGCCGACACGCGCTACCCCGAGCGTCTCAATGCTGCGGTCGAGTTGCTTGATCACATGATTGAGCGCGGCTTTGGCGAATCGATCGCGCTGCGCAATGACGACGCCACCTGCACCTGGAATCAGTTGCGCGTCCGCGTTGATCAGATCGCTCACGTGCTGCGCACACATCTTGGGCTCAAGCCCGGCGAACGGGTCATGCTGCGCGGTGGTAATAATCCGACCATGGCCGCCTGCTGGCTGGCCACTATCAAGGCAGGGCTGGTCGCCGTGGCGACCATGCCTCTCCTGCGCGCAACCGAGCTCAAGCAGATTGCCGATAAGGCGCAGATCGCAGCGGTTCTGTGCGACGTCAAGTTGCGAGCGGAAGTTGATCTGGGTGTTTCAAGCTGCCCAGCGCTTGAGCGCGCGCTGTTTTTTAATGATGGCAGCGGTGCAGCCGATGCGCTTGAGACTCATTTGTCGGGCAATGACAAACCCTTTGCGGCCTGCGACACCGCTCAGGACGATGTCGCGATGATCGCGTTCACCTCGGGCACCACCGGGCAGCCCAAGGGCACCCTGCACTTTCATCGGGACGTCATCGCCATGTGCGATCTGTTTCCGCGTCATGTGCTCAAGCCGCAGGCCTCGGATGTTTTCTGCGGCACACCGCCCCTGGCCTTCACCTTTGGCCTGGGCGGCATGCTGGCCTTCCCCATGCGGGTGGGCGCGTCCACGCTACTGCTCGAGGGGCTCACCCCAGAAAAACTTCTGGCTGCCATTGAACGCCACCGCGCCACGGTGTGCTTTACCGCACCGACCTTTTATCGGCAGATGGCGCCGCTGGCAAAGAAATTTGATCTGTCCTCACTCAAGAAATGCGTGTCCGCCGGCGAGGCCCTGCCCGACGCCACTCGGCAGCTCTGGAAAGAGGCCACCGGTATTGAGATGATTGACGGAATCGGCTCCACCGAGATGATTCATATCTTTATTGCCTCGGCGGGCAAGCAAGTCAAGCGTGGAGCCATCGGCAAAGTGGTGCCAGGTTATGAAGCCCGCATCGTTGACGAGCACATGAATACCCTGCCTCCCAACACGGTGGGTAAGCTGGCTGTGCGTGGCCCCACGGGGTGTCGCTATCTGGCCGATGAGCGGCAGACTCAGTATGTGCGCGATGGCTGGAACCTTCCGGGTGACACCTTCATGGTCGACGAAGATGGCTACTTTCACTATCAGGCCCGCTCTGACGACATGATCATCTCGGCCGGCTACAACATTGCCGGGCCTGAAGTTGAAGCGGTCATGCTCAATCATGAGGCGGTGGCCGAATGTGGTGTGGTGGGCGCACCCGATGCCGAGCGCGGCCAGATCGTGCGTGCCTATGTGGTGCTGCGCGCGGGCATGCTCGAGCGTTTCGGCGGCGAGGCTGCTCTGACCAAGACGCTGCAGGATCACGTCAAGAACACCATCGCGCCGTACAAGTATCCGCGCTCCATCATCTTTCGCGACAGCCTGCCCCGCACTGAAACCGGCAAGCTGCAGCGCTTTCGTCTGCGCCAGGAGGCCGCGGCCGGTTGAGACCTACGCCTGTGAGTCTGACCGACACCACGGGAGGTTGGCGCTGGCACTTGAGGGCTCTGCTGGCAAGCCGTCGCTGGCAACCGACCTGCGCGGCCATTGCCCAGTGGCTGGATGACCAGCCTTGCTCGGGCGATAGTCTTTTGCTCATCGGTCCAAGCGCAGGCTGGATGATGCATACGCCCTGGTTATCGCGCTTCCGACGCATTGACGCTTTCGATCTGGACCCCAGCGCCGAGCGTTTGTTCAGGATGCGCCATGGCTGGCAACTTCAACGCGCCGGGGTTACGTTGAACTTTCACCGCAGAGACGCTTTCGACGGCCTTGACCGCATCCTGGCTGAGTACCCGAAGGCAACGCTGTTCTTTGACAACGTACTGGGGCAGCAGATTTATCGCTTTCGTGATGACTTGCCCGCGCTCGAGCGAAGGCTTAATACCCTGTCGCGACAACTCGCAGGACGTCACTGGGGCAGTATTCACGACTGGATGTCGGGCCCTGCACGTGCGAACGATCCCCACAGCGTTGTGCCCCGCCATCTGTCAGACATCACGGTTATGCAGTCCGGATACCGGCTCGGCGAACGGACCCTGTCGACTGAGCGCTGCGCCCAGGAACTGATGTCACCATTGAGCGCACACGGTGAATGGCAGGATCACCTGAGTTCAGGAATCTTTCCGGCGGGCACATCCATACGCCTGATTCCGTGGGCCTTTCTGCCGGGCCACTGGCACTGGCTGCAGGCCGGCTGGGTACGCGGCTACGGAGACTGATCGATCATGAACCCGAATCGGACCAGCACAACGACACGCGTACCCGCCACTTATATGCGCGGCGGCACCAGCAAAGGCGTCTTCTTTGTGGACACCGATCTGCCACAAGACCCCACGCTTCGCGACCGACTGCTGATGCGCATCATGGGAAGTCCCGACCCTTACGGCAAGCAGATTGATGGCATGGGTGCAGCGACTTCGTCCACCAGCAAGGTGGTCATTCTGTCGCGCACGAGCCGATCTGACAGCGACATCGCCTATCGTTTTGGTCAGGTGGCCATCGATAGCCCGCACATTGACTGGAGCGGCAACTGCGGCAATCTCACTACCGCCGTGGCACCCCTGGCGATCAGTCTAGGGCTGGTCAAGGCGCCCGCTGAGGGCATTGCCACGGTGAGGATGTGGCAAGCCAACCTGGGCAAACGCATCATTGCGCATGTGCCCATGCAAGCGGGAGAAGTCGTCGAGGCGGGCGACTTCGAATTGGACGGGGTTACGTTTGCAGCAGCTGAAATCCGGCTTGAGTTCCTTGAGCCCGGCGGCGGTGGCGAGGCCGATCAGGGCGACGTCGCCATGCTGCCCTCTGGGCGAGTGCTCGACCCGCTGGATATACCTGGGCTCGGTACGGTCGAACTCACGCTGCTGAACGCCGGCAACCCAACCGTTTTCATCGCCGCGCAGGCGTTGGGCTTAACAGGCACAGAGCTACAAAGCGATATCAATAGCCGGCCTGAATTACTGGCCCGGCTTGAAGCGGTTCGCGCCCACGGTGCGGTGGCCATGGGTATCGCAAGCTCAGTTGAAGATGCCAGCCGTAGTCATCGGGTCGTGCCGCGCCTGTGCTTCGTTGCACCCGCTCAGGATTACCAGGCATCCAATGGCCGGCGGGTCAGCGCGAGCTCGATTGCCTTCAATGCGCGAATCATCTCGGTCGGCCAACTGCACCACGCCATGACCGGGACGGGTGCGATCGCATTGTCGGTGGCGGCAGCCTTACCCGGGAGCGTGGTCAATCGGGTTCTTAAGCCAGACACTGAGACCACGCATCTGGTCTTCGGACACCCTTCGGGCACGCTCGCTGTGGGCGCACAACTGAGTCAGCGCGACGGTCAATGGACAGTTGAGCGCTCAGTGATGAGCCGCAGTGCGCGACGTCTGATGCAGGGCTGGGTGTTTGCCTGCGTCTGACCTGCGCGCCCTGGCAATACTCAGCGATCAGCCGATTCGCGAAGCGCCCTGCGCAAAATCTTGCCCACATTGGTTTTGGGCAATTCGGCACGAAACTCAATGTGGCGCGGTCGCTTGTAACCCGTGAGCTCGGTGGCGCAAAACGCAGTCAGTTCCGCCTCTGTCAGGGCAGGATCTTTTTTGACCACGAACAGCTTGACCGCCTCACCCGAATGTTCATCCGGTATGCCAATGGCCGCCACCTCAAGCACCCCGGGGTGCATTGAGGCCACCTGCTCGACTTCGTTGGGATAGACGTTAAAGCCCGACACCAGAATCATGTCTTTCTTGCGATCAACGATACGCACAAAACCGCGCTCATCCATGACACCGACATCACCGCTCTTGAAAAACCCGTCCGGGGTCATGACGCGTGCCGTTTCATCAGGACGCTGCCAGTAGCCGCTCATGACCTGAGGACCCCGAATGGCGATTTCGCCACGTTCACCAACCGCTACCGGGCGACCGTCATCATCGAGAATGGCGATATCGGTTGACGGCAGGGGGAGTCCGATGGTGCCCGAGAAATCGGTGGTGTTGGTCGGATTGCAGGTGGCCGAGGGCGACGTTTCAGATAGTCCGTAACCCTCGCAGATGGCGCAGCCGGTGAGGTCAAGCCACTTGCCGGCGGTTGCCTCCTGCACCGCCATACCGCCCCCATTGCTGACCACCAGTCTGGAAAAATCGAGCTGGCGGAAACCCTCGTGGTGCACCAGCGCGTTGTACAGCGTATTCACCGCGGGGAATATATGAATGCGCCAGGGCTTGATTTCTTTGACCAGGGCCGGCAGGTCGCGCGGATTGGGGACAAGAACATTCATCGCGCCCGTGCGCATGCCGAGCAGGCAACACACTGTCAGAGCAAAGATGTGATAAAGCGGCAGCGCGCACACGACCTGTAATTGCTCATCAAGCGAGACCGGGCGTTTGGGATTATTCAAGCCAGGCTGCATCCAGGCCTCAGACTGCAGCACATTGGCCAGCACATTGCGGTGTGACAGCGCGGCGCCCTTTGAAACGCCCGTGGTTCCGCCGGTGTACTGCAGAAAGGCCAGATCATCGTGAC
>JBIKMC010000026.1:0-20605 GCA_044359405.1 Burkholderiaceae bacterium | reverse complement strand
GGCCGCCCTCAGCCAGCACCTGACCGAAGCGCACCGTCTGACCGATATTCCAGGGTGGCACCATTTTTTTAACGTGCCGCACAACGGTATTGACCAGGGCGCCCTTGACCGTGCCCAGCAGATCACCCATCGCCGCCACGATCACCGTTTGCAGATCGGTCTGGGCGATGACTTTCTCGAGCGTGGCTGCAAAATTTTCGAGAATGACGATGGCCTTGGCGCCGGAATCGCGAAGCTGGTGCTCAAGCTCACGCGGGGTGTAAAGCGGATTGACATTCACCACCACCAACCCGGCCCGCAAGACCCCAGCAATCGCCACCGGGTACTGCAGCACGTTGGGCATCATGAGAGCAACGCGATCACCCTTACGCAGACCACGCGCCTGCAACCACGCCGCAAAAGCGCGCGAGCGCTCGTCAAGTTGAGCGAAGGACATCTGAACGCCGAAACCCACGTAGGCGGTACGGCTGGCGTACTTGCGAAAGGCCTCATCCAGCAGTGCGACCAGCGATGAATACTGCCGCCAGTCAATCTCATGCGGGACGCCCGCGGGATAGTGATCGAGCCAGATGCGTTGCATGATTCCTCCGGTGGATCAATCGTTCGCTCGCAGCCTGGCAAGTGCTCGACCGCTGTGAGCCAAGGCGCTCTGCGGGCGCCATGTCGGGGATTATCGCTGCAAAGTCAGTCGCTGTGCGAGTGCTCGCTCGCGCTCCTGGGGCGTAAGAGCCGCCAGTTCGCGTACGGCCTGGTAAAAGCGCGCGAAGTCCTGGCCCTGATCGTCGAACAGTGCCCTGAACGCGGGAACCCAATCGTTGTAAAGCGATACCGACAGCAGGTGGGCATTGCCCAGGGGCTGGGCGAAGAAGCCGTCGTAACCCGCGTAGCCCTGCCATTGCGCTCGCAGCTCAGCATAGCGTTCGCGCAGTTGCGCAAAAGCCGCCTGCTTGGCGGCCCGGCGGGCCTCAATGGGTTCGTCAAGCGTATAGACACGAGCCAGTTCCTCACGCGTACTGCTCAGTAGCGCCAGCACCTGGGCCCGCCGCGCACGGCCCATCCGCCAAGCCTCAAGCTGCCGCGGCTCAAATCCGGTGGCGACCGAGCCCGCCACCTCAGGTGACCGCACCCAGCGTTCAAGCCCCAGCTCTTCCACCGCCGTGGCAAACGACTCGTTGAAACGAGTGTCGCCTGCTACATAGACCACCTGGTGTGCCAGCTCGTGGAACATGAGACGCGCCAGCTCGATCGCTGAACCGCCGACAAAGGTGTTGAGGAGGGGGTCGTCAAACCAGCCCAGTGTCGAATAGGCCTGAACGCCGCCCAGACTGACGTCCAGTCCCTGCTCACGCAGGCTTTGCGCAAAGGCCTTTGCCTCGCCTTCGTCGTAATAGCCGCGGTAGGCCACACAACCGGCCACCGGGAAACACCATTGCAAGGGCTCAAGCGACAACTCGGGCGTGGCCTTCACATTCCACACGACGTTCGGACGCCCCAGGTCGGCATATCGGGTAAAGCTGGCGTTATCGGGCAAGGCCAGGGCCTGCGAGGCGAAGCTGCGAATCTCACGCGCCAGCTGCAGGCGCTGACGCAAGGATTGCGCTATGTTCGGATCTGAGAGCCATTCATCGATCGGACGACTGGCCGTCATGATCGATAAATGCCCCCGGATAGACTGCCAGTAATACCCAGGTGACAGTACCCAGCTGGTCGATGAAGCCAGAGCCGCAGACGGCAGAGTCGACTGCATCAGCGCCAGGCTCAAGGCCAGGCATGTATTACGCAGGCTCAATCTCGACCAGACAGTCATAAAAGGTCGGACCATGTCCCAAATCAGTCAGCGCCTGACCGGTGACCGCATTCACGTTACGAGCGCCGTCGGCGAGCTTATGCCACCACAAGCCCCACGCAACAGTGACCCCTGGACGGGCGCGATCACTGACCGACGCCTGCGCGATAAAGCCGCCACGATCGTTGAACACGCGCACGCGCATGCCATCGCGAATGCCTCGCAAATGGGCATCAGACGGGTGGATCTCACAGCGTTGCGCCCCTTCCATCTCACGCAGGCTGGGCACGTTGGCAAAGCTGCTGTTCAGAAAATTGCGGGCGGGCGGAGAGATGATGGCCAGTGGATAGCGGGCCGCCAGAGTCGGGTTTGAGGCTACTGATTCATAGGGCGGGATAAAGTCAGGTAAGGGGTCAAGCCCCTGCCGGACCAGCCGCTCACTGTAGAACTCAACCTTGCCGGACGGGGTTGGGAATCCGCCCTGGGCAAAGGGCGCCTCGGCGTGCGCCATGCGCAGCCAGCCCTTGTCTCGCAGCGACGTGAAGCCACCGGCCGGAACCAGGGGGCTCTGCCAGTCCATGGCGTCCTGCGCGATCTGTTCATCACTAGCCCGCAGGGCTTCATCGGTAAAACCCATTCGCTGCGCGAGCTCTCTGAAGATATCGCTGTTGGAACGCGCCTCACCCAGGGGCTCAATCGCCGGCTGATTAGCCAGCACATACCAGTGCCCGTAGGTCTTGTGCACGTCGAAATGCTCGAGCTGCGTGGTGGCCGGCAGCACGTAGTCGGCGAAGTCAGCCGTATCAGTCTGAAAGTGTTCAAGCACAACCGTAAACAGGTCTTCACGCGCGAACCCGCGCAACACCTTTTCAGTATCGGGCGCCACCGCCACGGGGTTGCTGTTGTAAACCACCACCGCTTCAACGGGCGGGTCGGCTGACAGCAGAGCGTCACCGATCGTTGACATATTGATGGTACGCGGCAGCCTCGATGGCCAGCCGGGCAACAGATCGGGGCGGGTATGCTGAGCCGGGGTCACCGGCACCATCCCACTGGATGACAGCAGCAGGCCACCGGCGGGCTGCCGCCAGGCGCCTACCAGTGCGGGCAGACAGGCAATGGCACGCACCGCATTGCCACCCCCGCGCACGCGCTGCATGCCGTAATTGAGGCGTATGGCAGCCGGCCTCGTGCGCCCGTAATCGCGGGCCAGATCAATGATCTGATCCGCCTCGATGCCGCACACGCTCGCCGCACGCTGAGGCGTCCACTGCGCGGCGCGATCGGCGAGCGCCTCGTAGCCGAGCGTGTAACGCGCCACATAGTCGTGATCGATGAGGTCTTCAGCGATCAGTACATGCATCATGGCCAGCGCGAGCGCTGCGTCGGTGCCGGGCAGAATCGCCAGATGGCGGTGACACTTCAGGGCAGTGTCGCTGCGGAAGGGGTCAATCGCCACCAGGGTCGCGCCGCGACGCTTGGCTTCCTGAGCAAAGCTCCAGAAGTGAACACTGGAGGTGATGGGGTTTGAACCCCAGATCAGAATCAGCCGGGAGTCAACAAACCGCTCTACGTCCATGCCGACAGAGCCGCCCAGCGTGTACTGAAGCGCAGTCGCGCCGGGCGAGGCGCAGATGGTTCGGTCGAGCAGCGACGCACCCATGCGGTGAAAAAGACGCGAGCCCATGCCTTCGCCCTGCACCCATCCCATGGTGCCGGCATAGCTGTACGGCAGGATGCGTTGCGGATCACGCTGCGCGATTGTTTGCAGGCGATGCGCGATGTCGGCCAAGGCCTCATCCCATGAAACCCGCTCAAAGCGCCCCTCACCCTTGGCCCCGACGCGCTTGAGCGGATGGAGCAGCCGGTCAGGCGAGTAGGTACGTTCCGGGTAGCGGGACACCTTGGCGCAGAGTTTGCCGTGGGTAGGCGGGTGATCAGGATCACCAGCCACCTTGATGGCCCGACCATCCCGCACGGTAATCTGCAACGCACAGGTGTCTGGACAATCATGGGGGCAGGCGCCCCGTACGACCCGATCGCCTGACGCGTGATCCTGCTGCACTGCACCCATGGATAACCCTCCCGCGGCCCTGCCCGCCCCTGCAGACTTAGACACAAGTGCTAATCTACCGCGCTTTATAAAAAACGAGACGCCGCAGGCTGCAGCACCATGAAGCTGATCGACGACATCGCCGGCTTTCAGTCGGAAATCCAGGTTCTTCGCCGAGACATTCACGCGCACCCCGAGCTGTGCTTTGAAGAGGTTCGCACCGGTGATCTGGTGGCGGCCAAGCTCACCGAGTGGGGTATTCCCGTTCACCGCGGTCTGGGCAAGACCGGGGTCGTGGGTATCGTGAAAGCAGGCACCTCGGATCGTGCCATTGGCCTGCGCGCCGACATGGATGCTCTGCCGATGACCGAGTTCAATCGGTTTGCGCATGCCTCTCGCCACGCAGGTCGCATGCACGCCTGTGGTCATGATGGCCACACGGCCATGCTACTGGCGGCCGCGCGTCACCTGGCGCGCCACCGCAACTTTGATGGCACCGTCTATCTGATTTTTCAACCCGCTGAAGAAGGTGGCGGGGGTGCCCGCGAGATGCTCAAAGACGGCATGCTCGACCTTTTCCCCATGCAGGCAGTGTTCGGAATGCATAACTGGCCAGGTCTGAAAGCCGGCCATTTTGCGGTATGTGCAGGCCCGATGATGGGCTCATCCAACGAATTTCGCATTGAGCTGCGTGGCAGGGGCGCGCATGCAGCCATGCCGCACAACGGCATCGATCCGGTGCCAGTGGCCTGCCAACTGGTTCAGGCGTTCCAGACCATCATCACGCGCAACAAGCGGCCGATTGAGTCTGCGGTCATTTCGGTAACCATGATCCATGCCGGGGAAGCGACCAACGTCATTCCCGAGAAGGCCGAAATCTGCGGCAGCGTGCGCACCTTCACCGAGGCCACGCTCGATCTGATTGAAACGCGCATGCGCGAACTGGCTACCCATACGGCAGCGGCTTTCGGGGTTGAGTGTGAATTCAATTTCAGCCGCAAATATCCGCCCACCGTCAATCACGAGCGGGAAACCGCTTTCTGCCGTGAGGTCATGGCCGAGATCGCCGGGCCCGAGGGTGTGCACGTGTTTGAGCCCACCATGGGGGCGGAAGACTTCGCGTTTTTCCTGCAGAAGATTCCAGGCTGCTACGTAGCCATTGGCAATGGCGACGGCGGTCACCGCGAGCACGGACACGGCATGGGGCCGTGCATGCTGCACAACCCCAACTACGACTTCAACGACGAGCTCATTCCCATTGGCGCCGCTTACTGGGTTCGGCTGGCCGAGCGCTGGCTGGCGCCCACTGATGGGCAACGCTAAGCCCGGCACCGTCAACGACAACGCTCATGCTCGCTTTCATTATCCGACGCTTGCTTCAGGCCGTACTCGTGATGGGCGTGGTAGCCCTTATCGCGTTTTCTCTGTTCCGTTTTGTCGGCGACCCGGTCCTGACCATGCTCGGGCAGGACGCCACCCCTGAGCAACGCGTTGAGCTCACCCGCTCATTGGGGCTGGACCAACCCTTCCCGGTACAGTTCGCCAAGTTTCTGGGTAATGCGGTACAGGGCGAATTCGGCGTCTCTTATCGGCAGGGCCGCAAGGTCTCAACCCTCATTGTCGACCGCCTTCCAGCAACGCTCGAACTGTCGATTGCCGCCGCATTCATCGCCCTGGCCGTCGGCGTTCCAATGGGCGTGTACACAGCCTTGCGACGACGGGGCTTTCTGTCGAATGTGCTGCTGGCGGTTTCGCTGCTTGGCGTTTCACTGCCGACCTTTCTGATCGGTATTTTGTTCATCCTGTTTTTCGCGGTTCTGCTGGGTTGGTTGCCGTCGTATGGCCGTGGTGATGTCGTCACGCTGGGTTGGTGGACCACGGGGCTGCTGACCGCTGACGGCTGGAAGCATCTGCTGCTGCCCGCCTTCACGCTCGCGCTGTTTCAGATGACTCTGGTGATGCGCCTGGTGCGCTCTGAAATGCTCGAGGTTCTGCGCACCGATTACATCAAATTCGCGCGTGCACGCGGACTCACCGACCGGGCTGTGCACTTTGGCCACGCACTCAAGAACACGCTGGTGCCCGTCATCACCATTGCGGGCCTTCAACTCGGTGGAATCATTGCCTTTGCCATCGTGACCGAGACTGTGTTTCAGTGGCCGGGCATGGGGCTTCTATTCATTCAATCGGTACAGTTTGCTGACATTCCGGTCATGGCGGCCTACCTGTGCCTGATCGCTCTGATTTTTGTCGTCATCAATCTGGCGGTCGATCTGCTGTACTTCGCCGTTGACCCACGCCTGCGCATTGATCGCGCCGGCGGTCACTGATGGCATCGCGCATCGCATCATGAACGCAACCGACTCCGGCACATACCTCGCCGCCTCCAGTGCCCTGCAGGCACTCCGGGCCTGGCATGGCGAGCTCACACGAATTCGTCGCCAGCTACATACCCATCCCGAATTGGGTTTCGAAGAGCACGTGACCGCTGCGCTGGTCGCCTCTGAACTCGAACGGTATGGCGTCGATGAGATCCACCGTGGCATCGGCAAGACCGGCGTCGTAGCCGTGATTCGCGGGGCTGGCTCCTCGGCCGCCAGTATCGGCCTGCGCGCCGATATGGATGCACTGCCCATGCGCGAAGAAGGCGACGTTGAATGGCGGTCGTGCCAGCCTGGGCGCATGCATGCCTGTGGCCATGACGGTCATACCGCCATGCTGCTGGGCGCAGCACGTTATCTGGCCCGCACACGGCAGTTTGACGGCACAGTCCATCTGATCTTTCAGCCGGGCGAAGAGGGTTACGCGGGCGCTCGCGCCATGATTCAAGACGGATTGTTTGAGCGCTTCCCGTGCGACAGCGTTTATGCCATGCACAACTGGCCAGCGCTTGCAGCTGGAACCATAGCTGTGAGACCGGGCCCCATCATGGCGGCATCCGACAAGATCACCATCCGCATTCATGGCGTGGGGGGACATGGCGCGCATCCCTATCAGACCGTCGATCCGGTTCTGGTGGCAGGTCACATCATCACCGCTGCGCAGTCCATCGTTTCGCGCAACGTCAGCCCGATTGACTCAGCGGTGATCAGCCTCTGCGCCATGCAGGCGGGCAACCTCGCGGCCATGAGTGTCATTCCCCATGAAGCCACGCTGGTGGGCACGGTACGAACCTTTCGCGCAAAAACTCAGGATATGGTCGAGGGCCGCCTGCGCGCATTGATTGAATCGGTCGCCCAGGCTTTTGGTGCGAAGGCAGAGCTCACCTATGAGCGCAGTTACCCTGCCACCATCAATACCCACGACGAAGCGCTATTCGGCCAGGCGGTGGCGCGTGAACTGGTCGGTGACGAAAACATCATCACAGACCTTGAGCCGAGCATGGGCTCGGAAGATTTTTCCTTCATGCTGCAGGTACGCCCGGGTGCTTATTTCCGTCTGGGACAGGGCGGCGCCGAAGCCGGGCGCTTTCTGCACAACGCCCATTATGACTTCAACGATGCGGTATTGCCGCTGGGCGCTGCGCTGTTCGTGCGTCTTGCCGAGCGCGCCCTGCCGCTTTCTTCCTCCGGAGCGATTTGATGGCCGCAAGCAGCGCCAGTGCGCTCAGCCGTTTTCTGGACAGCGACCTGTGGTGGAGCTTCCGTCGCTCGCCGGTGGCCGTGGGCGCCACCGTCGTGGCGCTGGTCATGATCATCGGCTCTTTTGGTGCGCCCATTCTCGCGCCACATCAACCCTTTGATCTGGCCACCATTTCACTCAACGATGCGCTACTACCCCCTGCCTGGGATGAGGCAGGTCAGCTCAAGTACGTTCTGGGTACGGATGACCAGGGCCGCGATGTGCTGTCGACCATTCTGTACGGGTCACGCGTATCGCTGCTGGTCGGCATCGCGTCGGTGATCTTCGCCATGGTTCTGGGCGTAGCGCTCGGGCTCATGTCGGGCTATCTGGGCGGCCGGCTTGACGCCTTCATCATGCGCGTGGCCGACGTGCAGTTATCGTTTCCGGCCATTCTGATCGCCCTGCTGATTGATGGTGTCGCGCGCGCCGTACTGCCCCAGGACAATCACAATGACTGGATGGCAATCGCTGTGCTCATCGGCTCCATCGGCCTGGCCAACTGGGTGCAGTATGCGCGCACCGTTCGCGGTTCAACCCTCATCGAAAAAAATAAGGAATACGTGCAGGCTGCGCGCGTGATCGGCGTGCGACCAGGCCGCATCATGCTCAGGCATGTGCTGCCCAACTCGCTGGGCCCGGTGCTGGTGATTGCCACCATCAACATTGCGCAGGCCATTATCACCGAGGCAACGCTGTCATTTCTCGGAGTGGGTGTTCCGCCCACCTCACCGTCGCTGGGCACCATGATCAATAACGGCAATAACTTCCTTTATTCCGGCGAGTGGTGGTTGGTGATCTTCCCCGGCGCGGCGCTGGTTTTGCTGTGCATGTCGGTCAACCTGCTGGGCGACTGGCTGCGTGACGCCCTCAACCCCAAGCTGCAATGAACGCCAAACCTCTCCTCGAAGTGAAACACCTGCGGGTGGAGTTTCCCTCCCGGCGGGGCACCCTGGTTGCCATTGACGATGTC
Source organism: Burkholderiaceae bacterium (assembly GCA_044359405.1). GTDB lineage: Bacteria > Pseudomonadota > Gammaproteobacteria > Burkholderiales > Burkholderiaceae_E > SYIM01. The sequence goes on along the minus strand of JBIKMC010000026.1, from coordinate 12,172 downwards.
AGCATGAGCATCGCCCCAGGCGAGGTGCTGGGCGTGGTCGGTGAGTCAGGGGCCGGCAAGTCGGTGACGGGTGCCGCCATCATCGGACTGATTGAACCGCCCGGGCGAATCGCCAGCGGCGAAATTCTGCTCAACGGCCGTCGCATCGACAACCTTCCGGCCGACGCCATGCGCAAGGTGCGCGGCCGCGAGATTGGCGCCGTCTTTCAGGATCCGCTTACCTCACTGAACCCGCTCTACACAGTCGGACGGCAAATCACTGAGACCATTCAGACCCATCTGGGTGCTGATGATAGGGCGGCGCGGGCCCGGGCCATCGAGTTATTGGAGGCCACGGGTATTCCGGCTGCCGCGCAGCGCATCGACCACTATCCGCACCAGTTCTCGGGCGGCATGCGTCAACGCGTGGTCATTGCACTGGCGTTGGCTGCTGAACCCAAGCTGATCGTCGCCGACGAACCGACCACGGCACTCGATGTCTCCATTCAGGCGCAGATCATTACGCTGCTCAAGCGTCTGTGTCGCGAGAAGGGTACGGCCGTCATGCTGGTCACGCACGACATGGGCGTCATCGCCGAGACCGCTGACCGGGTGGCCGTCATGTACGCCGGTCGCATCGCTGAAATCGGTCCAGTGGGCGATGTGATTCATCGCCCCAGACATCCCTACACCGTGGGTCTGATGGGCTCGATCCCGTCCATCGGGGCCGATCGTGATCGCCTGGCGCAGATTGATGGCGCCATGCCCAGATTGAATGCCATTCCAAAGGGTTGTGCGTTCAACCCACGGTGCACCAAGGCAGTCGCGAAGTGCCGCGAAGTCAGACCCGAACTGGTGCCGGTCGCGCAATCCTTGGCCGCCTGCTGGCTGCACTCGCCCGATGAGGCAGTGGCTCAGCCCGTCAACACAGTGGGGGCAGCATGAGCGAGTCCGAGCTGGATCTGAGCCGGTCCGAGCAGCGGGCCAGACCACGGTCTGACGACGTCGAAGCCGCAGATAATCGTTCGCTGGTCAGTGTGAACTCACTTTCAAAAGTATTCGACGTCTCTCCGCCCTGGCTCAACCGCGTGCTGGAGGGAAAGCCTCGACTGCTGCTACGCGCGGTCGATGACGTCAACTTTGAAATCCGCCGAGGTGAAACCCTGGCTCTCGTGGGTGAGTCAGGCTGCGGCAAATCCACCGTCGCACGTCTGCTGGTCGGGCTGTACAAACCCTCGCAGGGTTCGGTGCGCTTTGATGGCCATGATCTGGCCGAACTCAACGGACCGCAGGGTATGACCTTGCGACGCCGCATGCAGATGATTTTTCAGGATCCATACGCCAGTCTGAATCCGCGCTGGCGGGTGTCGGACATCATCGCCGAGCCTATCAAGGTACACGGTCTTCTTGATGACCCAGGGGCGATTCGCGCCCGCGTGGAAGCGTTGCTGGGCCACGTCGGACTGGCCGCAAGCGATGCCGAGAAGTTTCCCCATCAGTTCTCGGGCGGGCAGCGTCAACGAATCTCGATCGCACGGGCACTTGCCTCGGAACCGCAATTTCTGGTGTGCGATGAACCCACGTCGGCATTGGATGTCTCGGTTCAGGCGCAGGTGCTCAACCTGATGCGCGAGTTGCAGCGCGAGCGCGGACTGACCTACCTGTTCATCTCGCACAACCTGGCGGTGGTGCACCATGTCAGCGACCGCGTCGGCGTGATGTACCTGGGCCGCATCGTCGAGATCGCACCCAAAGCGCGTCTCTTCGCAAACCCGCAGCACCCCTACACGCGCATGCTGCTCGATGCCATTCCCGACATCACCATGAGCGGCCGTCCCAGAACGCCCGTGGGCGGCGAGGTGCCCAATCCCCTCAATCCGCCCACCGGTTGTGCGTTTAACCCGCGCTGCCCTCTGGCCAACGACCGCTGTCGACGCGAGCGCCCCGTTCTGTCAGCCGCCATTGGCGGCGGCATGGTCGCCTGTCACGCGGTTGAAGAAGGTCGAATCGAAAGCTTTAGCGCGACGGCCAAGCTGGCTTGATTGGAGCTAACTGGGCGGTACCGTCGCTGATGTGCAGGCGGTACGCCAGACCACATCCCAACACGGCACGAGCAGGCACGTGCCCGAACGGTAGGCCCTCAAGGATGGGAACTGAAAGCCGAGCACGCCAATAATCAAACACGGCGGCAAGATCATAGCCACGATCTTGCGGGGATGGCTTCCAGTTTGAGAATTCGCCCATGACGATGGCTTTTTGCGCCTGCAGAACGCCTGCAAAGTACAACTGGTGCAGCATACGTTCAATGCGATAAGGATGTTCAGATACATCTTCAAGAAACAGCAGCCCCCCGCTGACCGAGGGCAGATAGGGCGTGCCCACCAGCGAGGCCAGCATGGCCAGGTTGCCGCCCCACAGCGTTCCCTCAAAGCTTGATCGCTGCTCCTTTGAAGCAACCGGGCATGACCAGCTGACCGAAGGCAGGCGCCCAGACAGCAGGCTTTCAAACTGAGCCAGAGTCAGGGGATGGGGCTTGCCCTCACCAAAATCAGCGCTAACGGTGGGTCCGGTGAAGCTGGGTTGCCCCGTCTGAGCCATCAGGCCCAACTGCAAGGCCGTAAAGTCACTGTAGCCCACCCAGCGGCAGCCGCGCTGGACCGACTGCGCGACAAGCCCCCAGTCAATGCGGTCGAGCAGTCGCGACAGGCCATAGCCGCCGCGGGTGGTCATCACGACATCAAGGTCGGTGCGCAGCGCGGCTTCATGGATACCGGCCAGACGTTGGTTATCGCTGGCCGAAAATCGCTGATAGGGCTCAGCGGGCACTGAAGTGCTCAAGACGGCACCCTGAGCGCTCAACCAGGCCATGGCGCGCTCAAACTCCTGCACGTCAAGGTGCGCGCCAGACGGTGCGATCACACCGATACGTGCGCCCTTCAATGCGCTGCCGGCTGACATCGGGCTAAAGTCCAAGTTTTTGAGCCAAGCCGATCCGCTGAAGCTTGCCGGTTGCACCCTTGGGGATCTCATCGAGAAAAAGCACTTTTCTCGGCACCTTGAAGTCCGCCAGACGCTTGGCGGCAAACTCGCGCAACTCGCGCTCAGTCAGGGTGGCGCCCTCTCGAAGAACCACCGCAGCCCCCACCTCCTCGCCCAGCTTGTCGTGCGCTATGGCGAACGTGACCACCTGTGCGACCGCAGGATGATCCATCAGCACCTCATCGACCTCTCGGGGCGATACCTTTTCGCCGCCACGGTTGATGATTTCTTTCAGTCGACCTGTGATGGTGAGATAGCCATCAGCGTCCATGACTCCCTGGTCACCTGTGCGAAACCATCCATGAGTGAAGGCTTCGGCATTGGCCTTGGGATTGTTTTCATAGCCCGGCGTGACGTTGTCACCGCGAATGACCACCTCGCCGGTTTCACCCGGTGCCAGCAACTGGCCCGCCGTATCCATGATGGCGACCTCGGGCCCTGCCGCAATACCCACCGTACCCGGTTTGCGTTCGCGCGGTGGCAGTGGATTGGCCGCCATCTGATGCGCAGCCTCGGTCATGCCGTAGGACTCCACTAGAGGCGCACCAAACACGGCCTCAAGTTCGCGGATGACCTGGGTGGGCATGGCCGATGAGGATGAGCGGATAAAGCGCAACGGGTGTGCGGCTATCACCGCTTTGTTGTTGGGCGCCCTGGCCAGAATCGCCTGATGCATGGTGGGTACGGCCGTATACCAGGTGGGCTTGGCGTCTTCCATCCAGCTGAAAAACTTCAAGGCGTTGAAACCCGGTGTGCAATACACCGAGCCGCCCGCTGACAAGGGCGCGCTGACCCCTGCAATCAGTCCGTGGATATGAAAGAGCGGCATGATGTTCAGGCCGCGATCAGCGGCACCGAGCGACAGAAACGTGCGGATGTTTCGAGCCGAGGCGCACACGTTGGCTTGGGTCAGTGGCACGATCTTGGGACGCGACGTGGTGCCCGAGGTATGCAGCACCAGAGCCACATCCTGCATCTGCGCGGGGCCCGGCTCAGATGCGTATCCGCCCGAGGACGAATCGCTGCGCAGCACGAAGCTGCCCGCCTTATTGCTGCCATCTGCGTGCAATTCGATGATGGCAATGCCCAGCGCGCGCGCAACCGCCACCGCGGGCGATGCGCTGCCCGCATCAACAATAAGGCCCTTGGCACCCAGGTCTTTGAGATAAAACTCAAACTCATCAGCGCGGTAAGCCGGATTGAGCGGCGCCGATGCAGCCCCCGCTGCCACGGCCAAAAATGCGCTCGCCATGGCGGGGCCATTGGGCAACACAATAGCCACCCGATCACCCCGTCCGATGCCCATGGCATTGAGCGCCGCGACCGTTCGGTCGACCAGAGCCCGAAGGTCGGCATACGTGAGCGGCGCTGACTCAGGGGCGGTGAGCGCGATGGCGTGGTCGGCACCGGCCGACAGTAAGGCTCTGAGGGTGACGGCTGCGGTCATGGTTGAGATCTCAACAGATGGAGAGCCGCGCCTGCCTGGCCGAGAGCGTTTCGGCCAGCAGTGCGCAGCAGGCATAAATAGCATCGCAGGCCGGCGTCGGCGTCTGCGTCAGGCGGGCCAGTTCAATCACCGAGCCCAGCAGGGCGTCGAGCTCAAGGCGCCGCCCCTGCTCGACATCCTGCAGCATCGAGGTCTTGTGTTCACCGACGGCCTCGGCACCGGCGATACGTCGATCAATCGAAATGCGAAACCGAACGCCCAGTTTTTCAGCAACGGTCTGGGCTTCGGTCATCATCTGGCGCGCCAGATCGCGCGTGGCCGGAAAACGGCAGATCTGCGCCAGCGTGGCGTGCGTGAGCGCGCTCACGGGGTTAAAGGTGAGATTGCCCCAGAGCTTGAGCCATATCTCGCTGCGAAGGTCAGTCGATACCGGAGCCTTAAAGCCTGCCTGGGCGAACATCTCGGCAATGCGCAAAACCCGCTCTGACTTGCTGTTGTCGGGCTCACCCAGCGAGAATCGATTACCCTCGATGACCTTGATCACCCCGGGCGAAATCAGTTCAGACGCGGGATAGACCACAGCACCGATCACGCGCGCGGCATCAATACCAGCGGCAATGGAACCATCGGGGTCAACCGATCGCACGGCCAGCTCTTCATACGGACCAGCCAGCCGGTGAAAGTACCACCAGGGAATGCCATTCTGCAGCGTGACGATTGGGGTGTGATCAGCCAGTAGCGCAGGCAGCTCGGGTACCACAGCGGCTACCTGGTGCGCCTTGAGCGCCAGCAAAACGAGGTCGTGCGGCCCGGCCTCAGCCGCCGAGGCGACAGCCCGTACCGAACCCGCTTCACGCTCAGTGCCGTCTTCCTCAATGAGCCTGAGGCCACCCGCTCGTATGGCCTGAAGATTGGGGCCGCGGGCAATGCAGGTCACCGATGCGCCGGCGAGCGCCAGCCGCGCAGCCAGATAGCCGCCGATACCACCCGCGCCGATGACCGCGATTTTCATGGCCCGGATGGTAGCATCGCGCCCTCTCGGCTTACCCGCTAACCCGATTAATGCGGTTCGAGCCCGGGCGACTCAACGGGGATTGATTTGGACATCATCGACATCGGCTGGCTGCTGGTATTGGGCGCCGTGGTAGGTCTGCTGGCAGGCCTTCTGGGCATTGGCGGAGGCATGATCATGGTGCCCTTCATGGCGATTCTGCTTGAGCGACTGGGCTTTTCGCCTGACACCGTCATCAAGGTGGCCATTGCCACCTCACTGGCGACCATCGTCTTCACCTCGGCCTCAAGCGTGCGCGCCCAACATGCCAAGGGCGCGGTACGCTGGGATCTGGTGCGTGCACTGGCCCCTGGCATCATGCTGGGTTCTCTCATCGGCGCGCAGTTCGCAGCCTGGATGCGAAGCGGGCTGCTCACGCTGATCTTTGGCCTGTTTATCGCCACCATGGCCACGCAGATGCTGCGCCAGAAAAAGCCCAATCCCGATCGCACGCTACCGGGGCCTGCGGGCCTGTTCGGTGCGGGCGGGCTGATCGGCACGGCATCAGCCGTGCTGGGCGCAGGCGGGGGCTTTCTCACGGTACCGTTTCTGGTCAAGCGCAACGTGAAGATTCACAACGCCACCGGCACCAGCGCGGCCTGCGGCTTCCCGATTGCACTGGCTGGCACCGCCGGCTACATCATCGCCGGATGGAATGTCGAGATGCCCGACTGGACCGCGGGCTACCTGTTTGTACCGGCACTGATCGCCATCTCACTGGCCAGCGTGCTCACCGCGCCCCTGGGCGTAAAACTGGCACACCGCATGTCGGTGCAACGTCTGAAGCGGTTTTTCGCCTTCATGCTGTACTGCCTGGCCGCCTACATGCTGTGGCGGGCCTGGCGATTCGGACTTTGATGTAAGCCTCAGGCAAAGCGCTCGCGCAGCAGATTCTTCTGAACTTTGCCCATCTGGTTACGCGGCAGTTCATCGACCAGGTGGATGCGCTTGGGCACCTTGAAGCCGGCAATTTTTGCCTTCAGAGCGGCAATCAGGGCCGCTTCACTGAGCTTGACGCCCGGCTTGGCGACCACCACGGCGGTGACAGCCTCGCCGAAATCGCGGTGCGCGACGCCAATCACGGCTGACTCGAACACGCCATCGAGTTCATCCAGGTAAGACTCGATCTCTTTGGGGTACACGTTGTAGCCGCCGGTAATGATCAGGTCTTTGCTGCGTCCGACAATAGACACATACCCGTTGGCGTCAATTTTGCCCATATCACCGGTGCGGAAGAAGCCGTCCGCGGTGAACTCTTCGCGAGTTTTCTCTGGCATCCGCCAATAGGCACTGAAGACATTGGGTCCTCGCACCTGAATGCCGCCGATTTCATCGCACGCACAGGACTTTCCGTCGGCATCGACCACCCGCACCTCAACGCCAGGCAAGGGCAAGCCGACCGTGCCGGCCATGCGATTGCCGTCGTGGGGATTGGAGGTAAGCATGACGGTTTCGCTCATGCCATAACGCTCGAGAATGCGCTGACCGGTGCGTGCCTCAAACTGCCGGAAGGTATCGGGCAGTAACGGCGCCGAGCCCGAGATAAACAGACGCATGTTACGCACCGCCGCTCGGTCAAAGGACGGCTCATCGAGCAGGCGCACATACATGGTAGGCACGCCCATGAACACCGTCGCCTCGGGGAGTCGTGCCGCCACCGCGGCTGCATCGAAGCGGGCCATCCAGATCATGCGGGCACCGGCCAGCAGAGCGCCGTGACTGGCTACAAACAGACCGTGCACGTGAAAGATGGGTAGCGCATGCAGCAACACGTCAGTGGGCCGCCAGCGCCAGTATTGGTGCAGCGTCAGCGCGTTGGAGGATAGATTGCCATGGCTGAGCATGGCGCCCTTGCTGCGCCCGGTGGTACCCGAGGTGTACAAGATAGCGGCCAGATCGTCCGTCTTGCGCTGCACCGTGCGAAAACGATCAGACTGCGCGGCAGCCGCCGCCAGCAAAGTGCCCGTACGGTCATCGCCTAGGGTGTATAAATGTTTAACCTTGTGATCGTGGGCTATGGGCGCGGTCCATTCCAAATTGCGTGGACTGCACACCACAACCGCGGGCTCGGCATTGCCGATGAAGTAATCAATCTCAGCCGATTGGTACGCGGTGTTGAGCGGCAAAAAGGCATGCCCTGCGCGCAGGGTGGCCAGGTACAGCAGCAGCGCCTCGGGCGACTTTTCGACCTGTACCGCGATGCGCGAACCGGCCGGCAGCTTGAGCGAAGCGAGCAGATTGGCGATTCGGGCCGTAGCGTGGTCGATATCGTCCCAGCTGTAGTACAGCCCCTCGCCCGCGTCGATGCAGCAGCGGCTGCGATCGGCTGGCATGCGTTGCTCGATCAACGCATATAAATTGGCATTCATTATCAGTTCTCCTTCAGCCCGCAGACCGCGCGCGCCGTATCAGCCACAGACCCGCTACGAACATCGGCACACAAAGAATCTGCCCCATGGTGATGCCGGGCAGCGGAAATCCGAGAAACGCGTCAGGCTGACGGGCAAACTCGGCCAGAAAGCGCAGGGCGGCGTAGCCCGCAAGGAATGCCCCTGACACAGCCCCTACCGCTCGGGGTCGTGACGAATAAATCCACAACACGACGAATAGCAGCACACCTTCACCGGCGAACTGGTAAAGCTGTGAGGGATGACGCGCAATGGAGTCGCCGGCCTGGGGAAACACCATTGCCCAGGGCAGATCGCTGGCACGGCCCCAGAGCTCGCCATTGATGAAATTGCCCATTCGGCCAGCTGCCAAACCCAGCGGCACCAGCGGAGCGACCAGGTCCATGACCTTCAAAAAGACCAACTGTCGGCGTCTGCAGAACAGCGCGATGGCCAGCAGAACGCCCAGAAGGCCGCCGTGAAAGGACATACCGCCCTCCCAGATGGCCAGCACCTGCAGGGGGTGCGCGAGGTAATAAGCCGGCTTGTAAAAAAGCACGTAGCCCAGCCGGCCGCCAAGCACCACCCCTAAAACCCCCCAGAACAGTAGGTCTTCGAGATCGCGCCCGCTCAGGCCACTGGCCTGCGAAAACGCGGGTTTATTCAGGCGCGAGCGTCCCAGCAAATAGAAGCTGGCAAAGGCCAGCAGGTACATCAGACCGTACCAGCGCACGGCCAGCGGGCCCAGGGAAAGCGCGATCGGATCGAACTGAGGGTGCACCAGCATGGAAGTCGGAACCGAATAAGTGCGAGGCCGAAATATACTTCAGCTCCCAACCCATGCCCGAGGCCTGCAGCAAGCCTCGGTTCTGACCCGACCAGCCGGAGACCTTCATGTCCGAAAAACGCCGCTCATCCAACATCACCGAGGGCGTCGCCCGCGCGCCTAACCGCTCGATGTATTACGCCATGGGCTACGTGAAGAGCGACTTCGACAAGCCCATGATCGGCATCGCCAACGGACACTCCACCATCACGCCGTGCAACTCGGGCCTGCAGCCCCTGGCCGACGCCGCGGTTGATGCGGTGAAGGCGGCGGGTGGGAACGCCCAGCTGTTCGGCACGCCCACCATCTCGGACGGCATGTCCATGGGCACCGAGGGCATGAAGTACTCGCTTATTTCCCGCGAGGTGATCTGCGACTGTATCGAAACCGCCGTACAGGGCCAGTGGATGGACGGCGTTCTGGTCATCGGCGGCTGCGACAAGAACATGCCCGGCGGCATGATGGGCATTCTGCGCTGCAATGTGCCGGCGGTTTACGTCTATGGCGGCACCATCAAGCCGGGTAACTGGAAGGGCAAAGACCTCAATATCGTCTCAGTCTTCGAGGCCGTGGGCGAGTACTCAGCGGGGCGCCTGGCCAAGGACGACTTCGAAGGCATCGAACAGAACGCCATACCCGGCACAGGCTCATGTGGTGGCATGTACACGGCCAACACCATGTCCTCATCGTTCGAGGCGCTGGGCATGAGCCTTCTGGGCTCATCGACCATGGCCAACCCCGATTCCGAGAAGTGTGATTCGGCCGCCGAGTCTGCCCGGGTGCTGCTCGAGGCGGTCAAAAAAGGCATCAAGCCGCGCGATGTGGTCACGCGCAAGTCCATCGAAAACGCGGTCACGCTCATCATGGCTACCGGCGGGTCAACCAACGCGGTTCTGCACTACCTGGCCATCGCGCATTCGGGTGGTATTGAGTGGAGCATTGATGATTTTGAGCGCGTCCGTCGTCGCGTGCCCATCATCTGCGACCTCAAACCCTCAGGTAAATACCTGGCGACCGACCTGCATCGGGCGGGTGGCATCCCGCAGGTCCTGAAGATTTTGCTCAATGCCGGCCTTCTGCACGGCGACTGCATGACGGTTACCGGTCGCACCCTGGCTGAAGAACTGCGCAATGTCCCCGACCAGCCGCGTGCAGACCAGGACGTCATCTTCCCGATCGACAAAGCCCTTTACAAGCAGGGTCATCTGGCCATTCTCAAGGGCAATCTCTCGCCCGAAGGCTGCGTCGCGAAAATCACTGGCCTGAAGAACCCCGTCATCACCGGGCCTGCCCGCGTGTTCGATGACGAGCAGTCCGCGCTGGCCGCCATCCTGGACGGCAAAATCAAGGCGGGCGACGTCATGGTGCTGCGTTACCTGGGCCCCAAGGGAGCGCCAGGCATGCCTGAAATGCTGGCACCCACCTCGGCGCTGATCGGCGCGGGCCTGGGCGAGTCGGTGGGTCTGATCACCGACGGGCGCTTCTCCGGTGGCACCTGGGGCATGGTCGTTGGCCACGTGGCACCCGAGGCCGCGGCCGGTGGCCCAATTGCCCTCATTCGCGAGGGTGATCGCATCACCATTGACGCGCATCGGCTTTTGCTGCAGTTGGAAGACGTCAGCGACGCCGAGATCGCTCAGCGCCGCGCCCAATGGCAGGAGCCCGCCCCGCGCTACACGCGTGGTGTGCTCGCCAAGTTTCACCGTCTCACGGGCTCAGCCAGCCGCGGTGCCGTACTGGATGATTTCTGACGCGCAAGGCATAGGGCTTTCCCGGTCCGCTCAAGGGTCTTGAGCGGACAAATCGGGTTCGCTCTGGCACTCTGCGGCGCTTGGAACTGTGCAGGCCTTCGCGGCGGAGTGCGGATGGTTTTAGCGTTCAGATATGTGCGGGGGCTGGTCACGCTGGCACTGTTCGCAAGCGCGGGCAGTGTCTGGGCTGATGCCGCCCTGGCCCGGGCCAAGAGCTGCATGTCGTGTCACGCCATGGAGCGAAAGCTGGTCGGGCCTTCGTACAAGGCGATCGCAGCCAAATACGTCAACGACTCATCGGCCAGCGGTAAGCTGTCGGTCAAAGTACGTCAGGGCGGCGTGGGCGTGTGGGGGCAGGTACCCATGCCGGCGAATCCTCAGCTCACCGAGCTCGAAGCCTCCACCCTGGTTCGCTGGATTCTCGAACAGAAATGAGCGGCTCTTACTGGTCCCAGCAAGTCTGAGCCGAACCCGGAGACACGGTTTGTTCGATTTTTCGATCCTACTGCAGCAGATTCTGAACGGCCTGGTTCTGGGCAGTGTCTATGCGCTGGTGGCGCTGGGCTACACCATGGTGTACGGCATTCTGCAGCTGATCAACTTCGCCCATGGCGACATCTTGATGATAGGCGCCATGGTGGCGGTGTGGCTGGTGCCCATGCTGCTGCAGGCGGGTGTTCCAGGTCCGGTGGTTCTCATCATCGTCACGCTGCTGGCGATTCCCGTGTGCGTCGCGCTGTCCATCGGGATTGAACGGGTCGCCTACAGGCCGCTGCGCAATGCGCCGCGCCTGGCACCGCTCATTACCGCCATCGGCATATCGATCCTTCTGCAGACCGTCGCCATGATCATCTGGAAGCCCAATCCCCGGGTGTTTCCTGATCTGCTGCCCACCACGCCGGTTCATGTATTCGGCGCCATTCTCGCGCCTAAACAAATCCTTATTCTGGTGGTCGCCGCGCTCATGATGGGCGGGCTGATGCTGCTGGTCAATCGCACCCGATTGGGTCGCGCCATGCGCGCCACGGCAGAGAACCCTCGCATTGCGGGTCTGATGGGCGTCAATGCCAACCAGGTGATCGCGGCCACGTTTGCCATCGGCGCGGCACTCGCAGCGGTTGCGGGAGTTCTCGTCGCCATGAACTACAACATTGCGCAGTTTTCGATGGGCTTCATCCCAGGGCTCAAGGCCTTTACGGCTGCCGTGCTGGGCGGTATCGGAAATATCCCTGGCGCCATGATCGGCGGTCTGCTGCTGGGCATTATCGAGAGCCTGGGTGCTGGCTACATCGGGGACCTTACCGGCGGCTTTCTGGGCAGCCACTATCAGGATATTTTCGCCTTTGCCGTGCTTATCCTTGTGCTGTTGTTTCGACCGTCCGGCATCATGGGCGAGCGAGTGGCTGACCGTGCCTGAATGTGCCTGATCCCATCGTGAAAAGCTTCTTCCCCTCATTGCAGAATCGCCCTCACGCCGCACTGGCTGCAACGATTGTCATTGCCATCGTGCTCGCTGTTCTGCCTTTTGTTCTGGGTATGAGCGGCAATCGTTGGGTACGCATCGTCGATATGGCGCTGTTGTACGTGATGCTGGCGCTGGGCCTGAACATCGTGGTCGGCTATGCGGGCCTGCTCGACCTGGGCTACGTGGCGTTTTATGCGGTGGGTGCTTACATGTATGCGCTGCTGGCG
>JBIKMC010000156.1:0-7940 GCA_044359405.1 Burkholderiaceae bacterium | reverse complement strand
CGCCGATGGCGCCGGCAGGCGAGCGCTCTGCTCTCGCAGCTGCGCGATAAGCTCAGGCTCAGACAGTCCGGTCAAGGCAACCAGCGCCTTGACCGCCAGCATGCATTGCATCTGTCGATGTTTGAGCACCGCGGCCGCATCCGCGGCGCTGGCCCTGGCCAGGGCGACCGTTGCAGGCGACTGAAAACCGGCCTCCCCAGCCGCCGCCACGAGGCGAGCGGTTTCCTGCCGACTGTTGGCATCGGCCTGCGCGAGGCTCTGCTGCCGCTCGCAATAGCGGATGCTGGCGTACACCGTGGCCACTTCGGCCGCCACCGAAACCCGGGCGTCGTGCCAATGCCAGAGACTGCCCTGCAAATGGGCCTGAGCGAATTCACGCTGGCGGGCCAACGCTCCGAACAGATCGATTTCCCAACTGGCCTGGGCTCCCAGCGTGAGTTGGCCGCGATAGCTGAGCGGTCCCACCAGACCCGGAATGATCACGCCCATGGTGCTGGCTGATCGTTGGGCCAAGCCCTGCACGTCTAGACCGGGCTCAGCTCGCACGCCCGCTGCAGCCAGGTCAGCCCTCGCCCGCTCGATGCGACTGACAGCCTGCGCCAGCGATGCATTGACACCTTGCGCCGACAGGATAAGCGGTGGCAATAAGGGATCACCCAGGCGCGACCAGGCCTGTACCAGGTCCTGCACGCGGGCCTGATCGGTCGCCTCGGCGGCAGCCACCGAGGCGCTGCCTCGTGCACCCCCAGCCTGCGCTGCAGGCCGACCCGACTGAACGGTCCCCTCGGCGCTTTCCGACCGCCCCCCCTGAGGCACTGCCGACGGCGCTGGGCGCGGCGACTGCCACTGCGCGGGCGCCAGTGAATCGACGCTCTGATAGTCAGGGCCGACTTTGTCAAACAGCGGACCCGTCGCACAGGCGCTCAGACTCAGAGCGGCCAGGACATGCGCGGCCAGGGACGCAACGAAGCGACTGCGCGGCAGCGTACGCGGGAAATTGGCAAGCACCATCGGTCAATTCGGCACGCAGGGCACCAGAAGGAAAGGCCGAAGTTTAAACCGGTGACTCACCCCCGACCCTGTCAGAGTACGGGTTGCACGGCGTTAGAAAGCGACACGTCTGTCCGCCCAAAGCGCGAAGGCCCGGTATCATGCGCGGGCTTACCGGAGCGACGCCTCTGAACTCCTCAAACCCACTCTTCACCGTCGCGCTGGCCGCGTTCTCCAGCATGGCGTCGATGCGCGCCTGTGATTCGCTCTTGCCGTCGCTGGCAGATGAGTTTTCGGTAACACTGGGCACAGCGGCCTACACCATCTCGGTCTTTGCCGTGGCCTATGGCGTGGCGCAGATTATTCTGGGTCCGGCCGGTGACCGTTTCGGAAAACCCCGGGTCATCGGCTGGGCGGCCGTGGTGTGCGCCCTGGCCAACATCGGCGTCGCAATGTCGGGCTCACTGGACCAGGCGGTCGCGTGGCGCGTATTGGCCGGGGGCGCTGCCGGCGGCATCGTACCCCTCAGTCTGGCGCTCATCGGTGATCGAGTCCCTTACGAAAGCCGACAGGTCGTGCTGGCCCGCCTGATGACCGCGACCCTGATGGGCATGATTGCCGGGCAGTGGGTGGGCGGCATGCTGGCTGATGCCATGGGATGGCGAACCGTATTCCTGGGTCTGGCGGGCCTTTTCAGTCTCGCGGCCCTACCCGCCTTCAACACCCACCGGCGGGAGCGCGCGCTGCCCTCGCCAACCCAAACCGCTTCAAAGGGTAACTTCTTCAATCAACTGAGGCAGGTTCTGCGAAACCCCTGGGCGCGCTGCATTCTGGCTGCGGTCGGACTGGAGGGCGCATTCGTCTATGCCGCCATGTCCTTTGTACCCAGCTATTTGCATCATGCCTTTGGGCTCAGCCTGGGCGAGGCCGGCGCCGTGATGGCTTTGTTTGCCGTGGGTGGGCTTCTGTATGCGGTCGGGGCCCCTACCCTGATTCGACGTCTGGGAGAGGTCGGACTTGTCCAGGCAAGCGGCTGGTCACTCGCGCTGGCGATGGGCGCACTCACGTTCGCACCCAGCTGGCACTGGGGCATGCTGGCCTGTCTGCTGGGCGGACTGGGCCTATATTTTCTGCACAGCGTGCTGCAGACGCATGCCACGCAGATGCTGCCTGATCTACGCGGCACCGCCGTGGCAAGCTTCGTCATCTTTCTGTTCGTTGGACAGTCCATCGGCGTGGTCGCGGCGGCCGAAGTGGTTGATCGGGTCTCGCCGCGCTGGGTGTTCGCGGCCAGCATGCTCGTACTGCCAGCGGTCGCACTATGGTTCAGCCGCAAGCTGCGCCGACGGGCTCAGGCTGCCGCCTCAGCCAATCGAGAACGCACATCCTGATTGCTTAGCCCCGGCTCTCACCATCCCTGCATCGCATGGACCCCGTCGTCAAAGACATTCTGCAAGTCGCCACCGCTGAGTTCGCCGAACACGGTTTTGCCGGCGCGCGGGTCGACGCGATCGCAGCCAAGACACGCACCAGCAAGCGCATGATCTACTACCACTTCGGCAGCAAGAACGGGCTGTACGAGGCCGTCTTATCGTATGCCTATGACGGCATGCAGAGCAGCTGGGCACTGCCCAATCTTGATGATCTGTCGCCCATGCAGGCGCTGGCCTGTTATGCCCAGTATGTATTCAGCGCTCACGCCCAGCATCCGGCCTTCATTCGGTTGGTCATGGGAGAAAACATGCTGGGTGGCAAGTCGGTGAAGCGACTGGCAAGAATCAGGGAATCAGGCCTGGCTGGCCTGAATACGCTGGAGGGCATTTTGGCGCGCGGTCGGGCCGACGGCAGCATGCGCGACGACGTGCGCGCCTTTGACGTCTATGCGAATCTGGTCGGCATGAGCTTTCACTATGTGTCCAATCGCGCCACATTCTCAGCCATCTTCGAATCCGGCCTGAGGCCAGACGACGTGCAGGCCGCACGCGAACAAAGTATTGTCGACACCATTTTGCGGCAGGTCAGCGCCGCCCTCAGCCAGCCCGCCGTTTGATCGGGCGCGCCGGATATCGCTCGCGGCCGAGCGCTGAAACACTCCATGCGAATACGCGGCTAAGAACCGCGGCGGGGGGCAGCCACCAGGCTCCGAAAGTGCGCATCCATGCGGTCTGCGTCAGGCACGACACCCGTAAAGTGCTCAAACGCCCCCACGGCCTGCCAGACAGCCATACCGCCCCCGTCGATCGTGACGCAACCAAGCGCGCGCGCCGTCCGCAACAATTCGGTGTCCAGCGGAAAGTAGACGATGTCAGACACCCACATCGATGCACGAAGCAAGGATGCCGGAAGCGGCAGGCCAGGCAACTTATCCATTCCCGTGGGTGTTGCATGCACAAGACCCGACGCATCGCGCATCGCCTGCCCGAGCTCAGCGGCCCTCACTCGGGCATGGCCGTGGATGCTGCCGATGCGCTGCGCGAGCAGCCCGGCACGCTCGGCATCGACGTCAACGATACTGAGGCTCTCAGCGCCCAACTGCATCACCGCATGGGCTATGGCAGAACCCGCCCCGCCAGCACCCAGCAGCACCACGTGGCTGAGGTCGGCCGCGGGCAACTTGCGCACAAAGCCTTCACGCCATCCCGAACAATCGGTGTTGTGCCCGGTGGCACGCCCGGAAGCATCGAAGACAACGGTGTTGACCGCGCCGAGCTGGCGTGCATCATCAGAGAGGTGGTCAAGCAGCGCAAGCACCTGCTGCTTGCAGGGGAAAGTGATGTTGAGGCCACCAAAACCCATCACGCGCGCCGCTTCAAACAGCATCTTCAATTGCTCCGCGCCACCCTGCCCGCGATCGAGATCGATGATCTGGTAGTGCAGTCGCAGGCCCTGGTGTGCGCCCTCCGCCTCATGCATGGCAGGGGTCAGCGAACGGCTGATGCCAGAGCCAATCAGACCGATTAGAAATTTGGCGGATTCAGAAGGAACCGGGGTTGGGTGAGCGGACGTCATCTCAGAACGGCGAGGTCTTTGAAAAGCCGGGCGCACGCCGCTCCTGGTGACTGGCGACGCCTTCGCGCACATCCGGTCCGGTGAACCCCATGAACTCGGCCGCCAGCGAAGCGTCAAAGGTCGGCCCCATCATGCGAAGCCAATTGTTCAGCGTGTACTTGGTCCACCGGATTGCGGTGGCTGAGCCCAGAGCAAGGCGACGCGCAATCCCCAGGGCCGTGTCACGCAAGTCCGCCGCGTCCACGCAGCGTGACACCAAACCAATGCGTTCGGCCTCCTCGCCGGATATAGGCTCACACAGCATCAGGTAGTACTTGGCCTTGGCCATGCCGCAAAGCAATGGCCAGATGATGGCGGCATGGTCTCCGGCTGCGACACCGAGGCGGGTGTGACCGTCGACGATACGGGCATCACGGGCGGCAATCGAAATATCGGCCAAAAGACCCGCCACCAGCCCGGCCCCGACCGCCGGGCCATGCATGGCCGACACAATCGGCTTATCGCAGTTGATGACGTTGTAGACCAGGTCTCGAGCCTCGCGCCATACCCGCGAGCGCGTGTCGAAATCGTTGATCATGTCGCCAATCAGCGAAAAGTCGCCACCCGCCGAAAAGCCCTTGCCCTCGCCACGCAAGACCACCGCCCGCACCGCCTCATCATCACCAATATCACGCCAGATGCGGGCGAGCTCCCAGTGGCCGGCATGATCAGCCGTCGCCAGCCGACCAGGCGCACCCATGATGACTTCCAGCACGCCTTCAGGATGCTCGGCAAAGGTGAGTGTCTTGTAGTGAGCGTAGCGTTCAATCATGGTGTCAGTCCGTTGAAAGAGTCGTTTGAGCAAGCCAGCGGTGATGAATGGCGGCCAGTGCCCGCGCGAACGCAGGGGCAACTTCGTCTCCGGCCGCCGCGGTAATGCGCAGGTCTTCCAGCAGGCCATTGTGTAGCCCGTAGACCCAGCCGTGCACCACGACCGTCTGGCCGCGCTGCCAGGCGTCGCGAACCACGGTGGTGTGGCAAACGTTACGAGCCTGCTCCAGCGCGTTGAGTTCAACCAGCGCGTCCACGCGATGCGCCTCGGGTAAGCGCTGCAGGAACTCCAGATGGGTGTCGCGTACGTCCTGCACATGGCGCAGCCAGTTATCGACCAAGCCGGCGCGCTGGTTGTTCATGGCCGCTCGCACACCGCCACAGTTGCTATGCCCCACTACGATGATGTGCTGAACGCCCAGCACGTCGACCGCGTACTGGATGACCGACAGCGCATTCAGATCAGAGTGCACCAGCAGGTTGGCAACATTGCGATGCACGAACATTTCGCCGGGCAGCAGGTCGACCAGTTCGTTTGCCGGAACGCGGCTGTCGGCGCAGCCGATCCACATGTAGCGGGGCGTCTGCTGTGCCAGCAGCCCGGTGAAAAAACCAGGCTGGCGGGCCTCGACCCGCGCGGCCCAGGCGCGATTACGTTCGAAGAGTTTTGAGAGATCGCGTTCAGTCAAGCTTGGCCCCGGAGTCTTTGACCACCTTGGCCCACTTGTCGATCTCGACCGCGATGAACTTGGCCATGTCTTCAGGGGACTGACCTCCGGCTTCAGCACCCAGCGAATTCCAGATGCCCTTGAGTTCAGAACCCGCCAGGGCTTTGGCCGTCTCCTGCTGCAGGCGGTTGACGATCTCGCGCGGCGTGCCCGCAGGCGCCCACAGCCCGTACCAGGTGCGTGCCTCATAGCCATTCACGCCCACCTCGGCCAGAGTCGGAATATCGGGAAGCGCGAACGAGCGCTGCGAGGAGGATACGGCCAGGGCCACCAGCCTGCCAGACTTGATGTGCTGGATTGAACTGCCCAGTCCGTCGAACATGAAATCGACCTGACCGGCCAGGAGATCCTGCAGCGCGGGGCCCGCACCGCGATACGGTATGTGGGTGGCAAAACTGCCCGTCATGGTCTTCCAGAGCTCAACCGTGAGGTGGTGGGTGGTGCCGTTACCCGCCGAGGCGTAATTCAGCTTGGCCGGGTTGGCTTTGACGTAACGTTGAAAGTCAGCGAAGTTGCGTGCAGCTACCCGCTGCGGGTGCACAACAACCACATTGGGTACATACGACAGTACGGTGACCGGTGCGAGATCTTTTTGCAGGTCGTAGCCCAGCTTGGGGTACAGGCTGACCGCGATGGTGTGATGCACGGCGCCCACCAAAAAAGTGTAACCATCAGGTGCGGCTTTCGCCGTGAGCTCGGCACCCAGCGTACCGCCCGCACCGCCCCGGTTGTCGATCACCACCTGCTGACCCAGGTTTTGCGACAGCACCTTGGCAAGCGGGCGGGCAAAGGCATCAGTGCCGCCCCCCGGCGGGAAAGGTACGATGAGGCGAATGGGTCGATTGGGCCAGTTCTGGGCCTGCGCCATGGCCGCCGGCACGGCGGCAAGCATGCAACCGACCGCACCAAGCAGAACGGCAAACCTGCTGAGTAGTTTCATGAAAAGTCTCCTGTCTGGGTAGAGGACGCTGGCGCGATCTTAGTGCAATCAACGCGAGCGCCGGCTTTGCCGGCCCGTCATCGCTGGTCATTGCCTGACAAAACATTATTTGCCTGGTCAATAATTGTCATGGCAATATTTAAGCATGGCAAGAAAGTTCTCCATGCCGACGGCAGACCCTTCAATCGACGAAGCCCGCAAGGCGATCGGCTTCCAGCTCTCACGGGTGATGGCCGTGCTGCGGCGTGAGGTCGATACCCGCATGCAGGCGCATGGGCTCACGCACGCCCAATGGCGTCCGCTGTGGCTGCTCAAAATGGGACTTGCCCGCACAGCGAATGAACTGGCCCGAGAACTCGATGTTGACACCAGCGCGGTCACACGGCTGGTCGACCGTCTGCAGGCCAAGCAATTGGTTGAGCGTACCCGATCGGAAGACGATCGCCGAGTTGTGCATCTGGCACTCACGCGGGCGGGTGAGCAGGCCGTCAGCCACATTCCCGGCGTGCTGGCTGAGGTTAACGCGGCCTTGCTGGCTGGTTTCAGCGTGACCGAAATTGCTCAGCTGCGCGCCATGCTCGATCGTATGCAGCGCAACGGTGGCGGACCTGAACTGCCGTGATGCACATCGGGCCTCAAAGATTTGGACGACTGCTGGGCTGCGCCGCGCTCGCGCTCGCCGCCCTGGGTCTGGGCTGCGCAACACCTCGCGAAACCGCGCCGCCACATGCCCTGCGCTCAGCGAACACCAGCCTGGACAAGCGTGACGCGAGCCAGGCTTCGTTGGATACCGACTGGCCTGGACCGCATTGGTGGCGGGCATTCGGACCGGACGAACTTGATGCGCTCGTTCAGACTGCATTGCAGCGTCAGCCTGGATTACAGGTCACCCTGACCCGTGTGCGCCAGGCTCAGGCGGTTCTGGAAGGCGTGCGGTCAGACGATCAGGCAGCGCTCAGTCTCAACCTTGACCTGACTGCCCAACGCTTCACAGAAAACGGACTCTCGCCGCCTGCGCTGGCCGGTCGCCATCGTCTCAATAACGCCGTGCAGTGGTCCGCACGCTGGGAGCCCGATTTGGGCCGGATGCAGCCACTGCTGGAGTCGGCCATCGGTCGCGAGCGCGCTGCCCAGGCCCAGGTTCAGGCGGCCCGCATGCTGCTGGCCACCAGCATCGCCGCGCGCTGGACTGAGTTGGCCCGGCTGATCGAGATGCAGACACTATCTGAGCGCAGCCTGGCTCAGCGTGAAACCATGCTCGGTCTGGTGGCTCAGCGCCAAGCGGCCGGACTCGACACGGTTCTCGAACTGCGGCAGGCCGAGGGTTTGATCGCACAGACACGGGTCGAGCTTGAAGTGCTCGCCGAGTCCGCACAACGCGAACGGCACGCTCTGGCCGAACTGAGCGGGCAGGTACCGCAGGTATTGCAAGCCCTTCGGCCCGAGCTGGCGGCTCTTCGCCC
>JBIKMC010000155.1:0-7943 GCA_044359405.1 Burkholderiaceae bacterium | reverse complement strand
CAATTTCAAGCTGTTCTGGCGATTCTTCCCCAGCGAAGACCCTTTAGTCGAGCGCTTTTTGTGCCGGGACTGTGATTCCGTTGTGAACGAACGCGAGGCAGCCGCAGTAGCCGACTGGATCAAATCGGGCCGACGCTTCCATCTGATGCGCGATCACCCCGAGCACGCAGAACTCATCATGGCGGGTATG
The DNA here is from genome assembly GCA_044359405.1 of Burkholderiaceae bacterium. Taxonomy (GTDB): domain Bacteria; phylum Pseudomonadota; class Gammaproteobacteria; order Burkholderiales; family Burkholderiaceae_E; genus SYIM01. The sequence continues at coordinate 7,753 of JBIKMC010000155.1, read as the reverse complement.
TGGGGCGGCGTGGCAGGCCTGCTGCCAAGGCTGAGCGAACAGGCCATCGAATATTTTGAGTCGCATGGTGCCAAGTGGCGCTGGGTTGATCAGGATTTTTTGCGCGATCGTGTCTGGCCCATCATCAAGCATGACTGTCTGGTGCATGACGATCATTACCACATGGGGGGCGAAGTTCGCCCCTTTCCGGCCGAGGCGGTTCTTCCGCCGGGCGAGCATGTTGGTGGCTACAAGCCCAGGTTTGCGGCGGAGAATGGCGGTGCCCACTGATTCTCGGTCTCAAGTCCAGTCACTACCCCGCGATACGGGCACAGGGGTGCGTGGGTCACCATCGGCGTCTGCCACCACGACAGAAGCCCGCTCAGCCCCCCCGAACTGCCGACAGTGTCGGTATTTCGCCGTCAGTTGGGATGCAGAGCGCCCCTATGCCTGCAAGGCTTTCGGCTTCAAGTCGCGAGCCCTCCCGTCCTGGGAGGTATACCGTGCCGACGGCGCTGACTGTCAATTGTTCTTGTCAAAGGGCTGATCGGCGTTGGCGGTGCCCGTTGCAGTCGGGTGAATTACCCTGGTCTGTGTCACGCGCCTTCGTCGTATCCTGCTCCCGCAGTGGGGGCACCCCTGTCGAAAAGTCGATAGAGCCTCTGAAATTCATTTAAGTTATTGAATTTAAATAGTAAAATATACTGGCATAACGATTGCTTAGGCCTCTGCACTCAAAGCAAACTCAGTGCAGGTGGCATCAATGTCGGAACAGTCTGCAATCGCCGTATGGCTTGACCCGGTCGAACGACTGGGTGAAATCGAGGTGGCCCGCCTGGCCGAAGCGGGGCTGCGGGCAGTGCCGGTGCGCAGCGTCACTGAACTTGAATCGCTGGCAGGTTCGGCTGAGCGCATCGTGTTGCGAATTCTTGACGACACGGCGGTTCTGTCTGATGTGCAGCGTCGCATCGCGTCGCTCAATCCCAAACCCGCGCTCATCGCCCGCATTGACCGCGACAGTCTCGAACTGGCGGTTCGTGCAATGCGCGCTGGCGCTGATCACGTTATCGCCGCAGACGATTTTTCGACCGCCACCTGGCGCACGTCACATCGTGCAATGGCGCCCGCCGTGCAGGCGCCGGCCAAGGCCTTCGTATTCGTCGATCCCAAGAGTCAAAATCTGCTGGCGCTGGCGCAGCGCGTGGCGCGGGCTGAGATCGGTGTGTTGATTTCTGGTCCGACGGGCGCCGGAAAGGAAGTTTTGGCGCGGGTTCTTCATGAGGCCTCACCCCGTGCGCGTGGGCCGTTTGTTGCCCTCAACTGCGCTGCGCTCCCTGAAACGCTCATTGAAAGCATGCTGTTTGGTCACGAGAAGGGTGCCTTCACGGGTGCCACGCAGACCCGGCCGGGGCTTTTCGAGCAGGCGTCGGGTGGCACCTTATTTCTGGACGAGATTGGTGAGATGCCGGTCGGGCTGCAGACTCGTCTGCTGCGGGTGCTCCAGGAACGCGAGGTGCTGCGACTGGGCGCCAGCACGCCCGTCAAGCTGGACTTTCGACTGGTTGCTGCGACCAACCGCGATCTTCGCCAGGCTATTTCCACGCGTGAGTTTCGCGAAGATCTTTACTTCCGTATCAGTGCGTTTCGCCTGAACATTCCGGCGCTGCGCGAGCGGCCGGGCGACATTCTTCCCCTGGCCGCACAGTTTCTGGTGCGTCACTCCAATGGTCTTCGGGCACCCGCCATCACGAGTGACGCGGGTGCTGCGCTGCTGGGCTACCGTTGGCCCGGCAATGTGCGCGAGCTTGAAAACGTGATGCATCGCGCTTTGGTGTTGTGCCAGTCGGATCGTATCGAGTGCGAGCATCTGGCGTTTGATGATGTTGAGGACTGTGGCATGCTCGTGGTCGACGCGTCCAGAGCCGCTGGCGCTGCCCTAGGCGATATCGGGTCTGCACACGGATACCCCGGCGGCTGCGAAGGCGCTGACAGCGCCACGGATGGGCTACAGTCGGCTGTCAGGGCGAGTGAATATCAGGCCATCATGGCCGCCATACGCGGCTCAGCCAACCGAAATGAAGCGGCGGCTCGGCTGGGTATCAGCCCGCGCACCTTACGCTATAAGCTTGCCCGTTTGCGCGATCCTGAAGGCGGCGCTGCTCTGGCAGCCCTGGGTGAAGGGGTTGAAGGATGATTGATAAAACCCACGCTGCGGGCATTGAGAACATGCTCGCCATGATTCGCAACTACCAGGCACAGGCGGCCAGCGGGTCTGCCGACCCGGTCGCGCGGTCGCTTCCTACCGAAGGGCCTGCGCGTCCCGGATTCACTCAGGCGGTCAAAGACGCTGTCGCTTCGGTGAACACTTCGCAGGTCAATTCCCGAGCAACCGCCGAGGCATACGAGCGCGGTGCCGAGATTCCCCTGGCCGATGTGGTGCTGGGCATGCAGAAGGCATCGGTGGCGTTTGAAGCCACCCTGCAGATTCGCAACAAGGTCCTCAAGGCTTACGAGGACATCATGAACATGCCGGTCTGATAATTTAGAACCTTAACGAGTTCTGCCATGGCAACTGCTACCGCTCCAGGTCCCGGCCTCTCAACTAACCCCGCAGCTCCCGAGGCGTCTGCGCCTGGGGGAGATGCCAATCTGCCTGCCGCACGTCCCGCAGGCGGCAGCGTCGCGGCATCCCCCCAATCGCCTCCCGGTCGTATCCGGGGCGCGTTTCCGCTGGAAGCGTTTTCCGGCATGCGCAATTTGTTTGATCAGCCAGCGGTCAAGCGCAGCATGCCTGCGATTATTGCGCTGCTGGTCATCATGGTGTTTGCCGTCATCTGGCTGTGGATGCAACAGCCGCCTTATCGCTCGCTGATGCCCGGCATCAGCGAGGCTGATCGGCAGGCGGCGCTCGAAGCGCTCAAGACCGGTAAGTTCGACGCGCGGGTCAATCCTGAGAACGGCAATATTGAAGTTTTGGCCGCTCGTTACCACGAGGCGCGCATGCTGTTAGCCTCGCAGGGGCTGCCGCGCGGTGCTATCGGCATGGGTATGGAAGCTCTCAAAGACCAGTCGTCCATGACCACCAGCCAGTTTATGGAGCAGGTGAAGTACACCACCGCCATCGAGCAGGAACTGGCGCGATCGGTGACCACCATCGCAACGATTCGTAATGCCCGGGTGCATCTGGCTATGCCCAGGCAAAGCCCTTTTGTGCGCGAGCGCATTCCACCCAAAGCCTCGGTGGTGGTGACGCCTCATTCGGGGCGCGTGGTGTCGCCCGCGCAGGTCAAGGCCATCGTGCAGCTGGTGTCGTCCAGCGTTCCGTATCTGCCAGCTGAGAATGTGTCGGTGGTCGATGACGAAGGCAATCTGCTTACGGATAGTTCTTCGGAGCAGGCGCTGGGCATGACCAGCGCCCAGCTGGCCCACAAGCGGCAGGTTGAACAGGAGTTCCGTCATCGGGTGATGACCATTCTTGCGCCGATTGTGGGCGAGCACAATGTGCGTGCGCAGGTCGATATCCGTATGGACTTTACCCAGCGTGAAACGACCATTGAAGACTTTGACACGCGCAAGGAAGGACCCAAGACCCGCTCTGAGGTTCTGGCCGAGGAGCGCAGTGCCCGGCCCGATGCGCAGGGCATCCCAGGGGCACTGTCCAATCAGCCGCCGCCCGATGCCAGCTTCAGCAATAACGCTTCTGCCACGCCTGAGCCGGTTGCGACGGGCGGCACCTTCAGCAAGCGTAGTACCCGCAACTTTGAGCTCGACCGCAGCGTCCAGCATGTCAAGAATCCCCTGGGCGTCATTCAACGGGTTTCGGTGGCGGTGGTGGTTCATGATCCCTCGCCAGCCCTGCCGACCTCTGAGGCGGCACCGGCGGCTCAAGGTGAGCAGGCTGCGGCTGGCGAGGGCGCTCAGCAGGCTCGTTCTGCGGCCAGCAACCGCCCGCCCGCCCGCTTTTCGCAGCTCGAAATTGATCGGCTTAATGAACTGGTTCGTGGCGCCATCGGTTTTGACAAGGAGCGTGGCGATGTGGTCACGCTGCTGCCAGCCAAGTTCGATGTCGTGACTGGCGGTCCTCCGATCACCTGGTATGAAAGCGAGACCCTGATCGGTGCCATCAAGAGCGCGACGGCTGCGCTGGTTTTCGTGATGATTCTGCTCTTCGTGGTACGTCCGGTCATGCGGGCTTTCCTGCCGCAACCGGTGCAGGTGCCGGTTACTGATCCTCAACAGCTTGCCCTGGTCGGTCAGCCGGGTGTGGCGGGGGTACCTGGCCAGCCAGGTCAGCCGGGTGCTGCGGGCGCGTTGCCGATGTCGGGTGTGCCCGGCCAGCCTGGTGTTGCCGGCGCGCCCGGTGCCGCGGGTGGGGCCGCCGAAGAAGAGGAAGAAGAGCTCGATGAGGGTATGGTTCGCCTGGAAGAAGGAGAGACTCTTGAACAGATCAAGGCGCGCCTCAAACCCAAGAAATCCACCATCGGCATCGATATGCTCGACACCGCGAATTCGTACGATGACAAGGTCGCGCTGGTACGTTTCCTGGTCAGCGAAGATTCTCGCCGGGTGGCCATCGTACTGAAGAACATGATGAAGGACCGTTGATCGACACCCACCGGGTGAACGAGCACACGAGGTAACTCGATATGGCAGACGACAAGGACAAGGGTAAGGCTGACGCCAAGAAGGATGGCAAGGCGGCCGACAAGGACGGCAAAAAAGATCCTAAAAAAGACGCTAAGGGCGCGGCCGCCAAAGAGCCCGACAAGAAGGATGAAAAGGCTAAAGACGATAGGAAGCCTGGCGTCAGCGAAGCTATTCGGGGCGAGGTTGACGCGCTCACCCAGGTTGAACGCGCCGCAGTTCTGATGCTGCTGCTGGGCGAACAACAGGCGGCCGACATCATCAAGTACCTTGACCCCAAGGAAGTCCAGTCACTGGGTGCCGCCATGGTCGCCGTGGCTGATCTTTCTCAGGAGGCCGTAGGCCTGGTGCTTGATGACTTCGTCATGATGATCAAGCGTCAGACCAACCTGGGCTTGGGCTCGAGCGACTATGTTGAAAACACCCTGCGTTTGGCGCTTGGTCCTGATAAGGCCGCGTCCGTGCTCAACCGCATCATGCCGGGTGCCTCCAGCAAAGGGCTTGAGATTCTGCGCTGGATGGATGCACGCTCAATTTCAGAGATGATCCGGCTTGAGCACCCCCAGGTAATTGCCATCATTCTGTCGGTGCTCGAGTATGAAGTCGCGGCCGATGTGCTGTCGTTTCTGCCGGCCGAGGTTCGCTCTGAAATCGTGCAACGCGTGGCCTCACTGGAGACCGTTCAGCCCGCTGCCATGCGAGAGCTTGAGGCGATCATGAAGGCGCAGTTCTCGTCGAACTCGTCGGCCAAGTCCTCCAGCTTTGGCGGCGTCAAGGCCGCAGCCAATATCATGAACTTCACCAAGGTGGATATCGAGTCGTCGATTCTCCAGGGGGTGATCAAACTGGACGCCGATATCGGTCAGCGTATCCAGGACAACATGTTCACCTTCGAGAACCTGATCAATTGCGATAACCGCAGCATTCAGACGCTCATGCGAAACCTAGAGCCTGATCTGCTGATGACGGCCCTGAAGGGCGCCAACGAAGGCGTGAAGGCCAAGTTCTTCGACAACATGTCGTCTCGAGCCCGGGTGATGTTCATCGATGATATGGAGGCCAAGGGCCCCCTGCGCATCACCGAGGTTGAAGAGGCGCAGAAACAGGCTATCCGTATCGCTCGTAAGCTTGCGGATGCGGGTGAGATGGTACTGGCAGGACGCGGCGATGACTTCGTCTGAACTGATCGCGCTGGCGCGCAGAATCGCGGTCGCGCGCCAGGCCAGCGCCGCGCGCTTTCGCGAGCTCGACACCCTGACCCCAGGACGACAGGCGCCGACCTGGATCATCGATACCGAGCTCGCCGGTCGCGATCATGCCGAGGGGCAGATCGAGCTTGCCGAGGACGAAGATCCCGATCTGAAGTCGGCGCGCCTGGCTGAGCTGTTTGAGCCCTTACCCATCGAGTGGATCACGCACGTGCCCACCCAGGAAGAGGCCCGCAGTCTGGTCGAGGCTGCCCGTTCGGACGACGAGATCGAGCCGATCGTGGATGACCTGCCGGGGCAGACGCAGGACTCCGCGGCGTCAGTTCAAGCGGAGCTGGGGGGTGAAGATGCACTGCTGGAGCCAATGGAATCACCTGGCGTGTCGTCCGGTGACGAGAGCGCTGAGGACGGGGCACTTGAGGCCTCGACGCTTGAGCGTGAAGCGCATGCGCAAGCGTTGACGCACTCAGCCGCTGGTTCGATCGATGGTGGCGATGAGCTTAGCGCCTCGACAAGCGTTTCCAACTCGGCCGCTGAGCCCGCTCCGGTGCTGACGGGTATTGATGAGGCCACCCACGAGGCCGCGGTCTCGGCTGCGCGTCAGGCCGGATACGAGGAAGGGCTGGCAGCGGCGCGCGCTGAGTTGTTGGCCAGCGTGGAGGCGCAGCGTGCTGAACTCGCCAACCTCGTAGAGTCGTTTCGGGAGCAGACCGCTGATGCGGCCAAGCTGTTCGAGCCACTCAAGCGGCTGTCGCTGCATCTTGCCCAGGAGTTGGTGCGGGGCGAGCTCAATCTGTCGGGTGACGCGATTGCCCGCCTGGTGGATGCCTGTCTGTTGGAGATTGATCGCCGCACGGGTCGTGACCTCGTGCTCAGCCTGCATCCAGCTGATCTTGAGCGCTGGCGCACTCACGCCGGAACAGTGCTCGATGGGATCGAAACCCGCTCCGACTCCTCGCTCAGTCGCGGCAGCGTGCGTCTTGCCGTGGGTGAGGCGGTGATTGAGGATCTGATCGAAAACCGCCTGCAGACCCTGTCTCGACAATTGCTGGGTGATGCGCACGCCTGGCGTGGTGCGGGGGCACAGCCACGCACGTCATTGCCGCTGGCGCGAACGGATGGAACTGGATTGAGTGCAGATACGGATGTCGTGGATGTCGGCTGATTTTTCCTTGATTGCCGACCGCGCCACGGGAGTGACCCGGGCTGGTCCGCCCACTCGCCGAGGCACCCTGGCGCGGGTGGTGGGGCTGACGCTGGAAGCACGCGGCATCATGGCGCCTGTGGGCGCCCATTGCATCGTCGATGGGGCCAACGGGCACGAGATCGAGGCCGAGGTGGTTGGCTTTCATGACGAGACCCTGTATCTGATGCCCTTCAACGAGGCCACAGGCGCGTCTCCGGGAGCGGCGGTGCGGGTGGTTGGAAATGCCTCGACGGTTCAGCTGGGTGACGCACTGCTGGGCCGGGTCGTGGATGGCTTGTGCCGCCCGCTCGATGGCAAGCCTGCACCGGCCTGCTCTGATCTGGTCAGCCTGCAGGGCATGCCGCTCAACCCCATGGAGCGCGGTCCCATCCGCGATGTGCTCGATACGGGCGTCCGGGCCATTAATGGTCTTCTGACCATGGGTCGCGGGCAACGGATCGGATTGATCGCCGGCTCGGGTGTGGGTAAGAGTTCGCTGCTAGGCATGATGACCCGCTACACCGATGTCGACGTCGTGGTGATTGGTCTGGTAGGTGAGCGGGGCCGTGAGGTACAGGAATTCATTCAGGACACTTTGGGTGAGGCCGGCCTGGCCCGCTCGGTGGTGGTGGCGGCGCCCGCCAATGTGTCAGCGGTGCAACGTCTGAAAGCGGCGCATCTGGCTCACGTCATCGCGGAGTATCACCGTGACCGCGGCAAACATGTCCTCATGCTC
>JBIKMC010000264.1:0-4934 GCA_044359405.1 Burkholderiaceae bacterium | reverse complement strand
TCTATCCTGAATCCTCGGATCACAACGGTGGTGATCGAGGGTGGTGCATTTCAGCAAGAGCTTGCTGAGCGCGAGATCATGGCGGTACCCATGGTGTTTCTCAATGGCGAGCTCTTTGGTTCCGGGCGAATGTCTCTTGAGGAAATTGTGGCTAGGCTCGACACGGGTGCGTCGGTTCGGGAGGCCGAAAAGCTCAATGCGCGCGAGCCCTTCGATGTGCTGATCGTGGGAGGCGGTCCAGCGGGCGCGGCGGCGGCGGTGTATGCGGCGCGCAAGGGAATTCGCGTGGGCGTTGCGTCTGAGCGGTTTGGCGGTCAGGTCAACGATACACTGGCCATTGAAAATTACATTTCGGTGCTGGAGACGGATGGACCCCGGTTTTCTGCCGCACTCGAATCTCATGCGCGCTCGTACGGCGTCGACATTATGAATCTGCAGCGTGCGTCTTCACTCACTCCCGCAACTGAGCCCGGTGGACTGATCGATCTGGAGCTTGACGGCGGGGCCAGGCTACAAGCCCGTTCCGTCATTGTTGCCACGGGGGCTCGCTGGCGAAACGTGAATGTGCCGGGAGAGCAGGAATATCGCAACAAGGGCGTAGCATATTGTCCGCACTGTGACGGTCCGCTCTTCAAGGGCAAGCGAGTGTCGGTGATTGGTGGTGGCAATTCGGGTGTTGAAGCGGCTATCGATCTGGCCGGCGTCGTTGAGCATGTCACCCTGATCGAATTTGCGCCTCAATTGAAAGCCGACGCCGTGCTGGTCAACAAGCTCAACAGTCTGCCCAATGTCACGATTCGAACCAATGCACAGACCACCGAAATCACGGGCGCGGCGGGTAAGGTCAACGGCCTTCGCTATCGGCATCGTGAGACCGGTGAAGAGCACTGGGTGCCCCTGGAAGGCGTTTTTGTGCAGATTGGTCTGGTTCCCAATACTGAGTGGCTGCGCGGTACGGTGGACTTGAGCCGATTCGGTGAGGTCGTCGTGGATGCCGGCGGGCACACCAATATCCCCGGTGTTTTTGCTGCGGGCGACTGCACTACGGTGCCATACAAGCAGATCGTAATTGCCGCGGGCGACGGTGCCAAGGCGGCCCTGAGCGCGTTTGATTACCTCATCCGCCAACCAGCACCCGTCGCTGAGGCCGTTGCCGCCTAGATTAGGAGCCGTATTGCGTCCGATGGTCCGATGGGCTGGGTTGATGGTGCTGGCGCTGCAGTTGCTGCTGCAGTGCCAGCTCGCTGCTGCGCTTGCAACTCCTGCTGAGGTCCAACTGCTCGGGCAGGCCAGGCTCACATCTCTTTCGGGTGAACGGCAGGTCTCGTTGCCTCATCGGCTTGATCCCCAAGATTTCCCCGACTCGGGCGGTAGCGTGCGATACCGTCTCGACTGGCATCTGCAGGGTGTTCCCCAGGCGCCTCAGGCCGCCTACATAAGCAAGCTGAGTCTTTCTGGGCGCCTCTACGTCAATGGTGACCTGGTGGCCGAATGTGGTAGCGCACCACTTGCCGACCTGCGATGCCTGCACCAGCCGCAGTTTTTCCGGATTCCGGTCGCGGTGCTACGGGACGGTGTCAACACGCTTGAGTTCGAGATCTACGCTACGCCACGCCAGATGAATGGCTTGTCAGCAGTGCGTGTGGGCCAGGCCAACGTGCTCTACGACAGCTATTACAGTTGGCGTCAGTTTCTGATTGTCGATCTGCAGGTAGGCTTGACTTGGCTTTCCACTATGCTGGGCTTGTTGGCGCTGACGGTTGGACTGATTCTGCGCCGTGAGTCGGTGTTTCTGTGGTTTGGTCTGACCAGCGTGGTCAACGCCGTAGCCTCACTGAATGCGGTCGTCAGTCATCCGTCAATCGATATCGATGTTTATAACTGGATGATTTTTTCGTCGCGGCTGGTCTCCGTGCCGCTCTCGTTTCTGACCCTGCTGGCCATATTCGGAAAAGATCATCGGCGTCTGGTTCAGGTCATCGTGCTTTACAGTGTGTTGGCACCCATCGCCATCTGGTTCAGTGACTCTAACCGAACGGTGGCTTTTTCTGCCTACATTCCCTTTGTAGTGGCCTGTCCGTTTCTGTTGCTGCTGGCGATCCGCTGGGCATTGAAGTCGCGCAATCCCCTACAGCTGATCAGCTCGGCAATCATGTTGATACTGTTCAGCGGCGGTGTGCTCGACTGGCTTCGCCTGGGCGGTAGAACCCAGTTCGAAGGTGTGTACTTCAGTGTCTACAGCTACGCGGGCATGCTGGTGGCGATTGGCTTGCTGCTGATGGTCCGGCTCGCAGCAGCGCTACTGCAGTCGCAGCGTATGGAGGCCGTGCTCGAAAAGCAGGTCGCTCAACGCATTGCCTATGAAGTGACCGAGAATATTCCGATAGGCACTTTCACCATCACGATTTCGGCACCCGGTGCTGAGCCCTATTTTTCATTCGTGAGCAAACGCTTCCTCAAGTTGATGGGTCTGGACGAGACCTATCCAGATCGAAAAGTCATCGACATTCTTGCGCGGGTTCATCCTGACGACAAAGATAGTTTCACACGCCTCTACAGTCGTGCGTTCTCGGAAAGACAGGCGTTTTCCGGTCGAATGCGAATCCTCGCGAATGGACAGACGCGCTGGGTCCAGATCGAGTTCGCGCCGCGTGCGCGATCCGACGGGTCAACGGTCTGGGAAGGCGTGCTGATCGATGAAACTGAGCAGGTATTGGCACGCGAGGCAGCCGAGCGCGACCGAGCTGCACTTCAGGCAAACCTCGTCGAGCAGTCCAGACAGCAGGAGCGCGAGCAACTGCTGCGCGACGTGCATGACGGATTCGGGTCGCAGTTGGCCAGCGTGCGCATGATGGTTGAGCGGGGCCACATCACACCGGCGGCTCTTCCGGATTATCTGCACGAGCTGAGCGCCGACCTTTATCTGGTCGTGGGCGCGCTTGGGCAGACAGACGTCACGCTTGAGGAAGCGATTTATGACTTGCGCTACCGAGTCGAGCGACGGTTTGCGGGGTACGACATTCGGTTTCACTGGCACATTGATCTACAGAACGTACCGGCGATATCTTCTCGAACCAATTTGCAGATTCTGCGCATCATGCAGGAAGCGCTTCATAACGCCATTCGACACGCCAGCGCGCATCACATCACCCTTACGGCCCACTACGACAAAGGCCAGGACGTATTGTCAGTCTGCGTCTGTGATGACGGTGGTGGTATTCCCGACGAGCCGCAGCGCGGCCGCGGCCTGAGCAATATGACTCATAGGGCACGGGAGATTGGCGCGCGTCTGTCAGTCACGTCACTGACCACAGGAACCTCTGTTGATCTGCGCCTGGAAAATCTGTCGATGCGCGCTGTTACGTCTGAGCGAGCGGCGGAATCTAGATGAGGTCGTGATCCCGCGCCTTGGATATGGCCTGTACCTGCGATCGAACATTGAGTTTTCGGTACAGGTTGCGCACGTTCCATTGAATGGTTGACAAGGCTACGCCCATCTTATCGGCCACCCCCTCGTAGGTGAGCCCCTGGGACAGATAACGCAGCGTCTCAAGCTCTCGAGGCGTCAGTTTGAAGTCTGCATCTGCCGCGCTGCCCTCCCTAGCCTGTTCCCCAGCCAGTTTTCGGAATAAAAATCGGGCAAGCGACGGACTGAGCGGATACAAGCCATCCATCACCTGAGCGATGCCCTGAGTGATTTCGGACATGGACTCGCTTTTGAGGATGTAGCCTCGAGCACCCGCTTCGATCGCCTTGAGTACCATCGGCTCAGCAGCCATCACCGAGATGACCACAATGGGTGCTTCCGGCAAGCGTCGGTGACAGGCGCGAATGACCTCGATGCCGCTGATATCGGGCAATCCGAGGTCTACCAGGGCGAGATCAAACCGATAATCGCTTCTGGCAAGCAGGTCGAGGGCTTTTTGTCCTTCGGAGACGCGATCAACGCCCCAACGCTGCGGCATTCGCTCGATTGCGCCGCAGATCTGCTCGGCAAAAAGGGGGTTGTCTTCGACCAGCAACAGGCGATACATCTGCGCGATCTGTGACACAGGCCCCCCAGGCAGCTTCTACAAGGATTTTAGTCACCCGCGGGAAGGTCGTGAACCCCATGAATATGGAGTCTGCCGGAGCCAAGGTCCGGCAGACCGCGTGAAAGGGGGATCTAATCCAACTTACTCGGCGGGCATGCGATACAGCGCACAGATTTTGTTGCCGTCGGGGTCACGCAGGTAGGCCAGGTATAGCTTACCGGCCGCACCCTGACGTACGCCGGGGGGGTCCTCGATGCTGACGCCGCCGTTGGCGACGCCAGCGGCATGCCAGGTCTGGACCTGTTCGGGCGAGTTACAGGCAAATCCGATGGTGCTGCCGTTTGCGATGGTGGCAGGTTTACCGTCGATGGGCAGCGACATTGAGAAGACACCCGTCTTGGTTCGCCAGAAAATCCGATGGCGATCAACATTGCCTGCCGCGATGCCCAGGGCACCCAGGGTTGCATCGTAGAACTGTTTGGCGCGGTTCAGGTCGTTGGTACCCAGCATGATGTGAGAAAACATAGAGTGCCTCCTAGTCGAATTCGCCCAAAGCATACCCGACATGGATTGCTCGCGACCACCAGTCCGGTTTCGCCTAAGTGGTGAGTGTGGATTTGTTCGAGCTGCTACCAGAGCCAGTATCCCAGACCAAGCACCGCGACCAGCAGTGCTGCGGCGAGCCAGGTGTGGTTGTATCGAACCGGGCTCGGACCGGAACCGGGGATGGACGCTGTCAACATGGGTGTGATTTTGCTTGAGCGACGCAGCACAAGCCACGTCCCAATGACGCTCAGGTGCGCGAGTAATACCGTCAAAAACACGTTTCCGAAAAGCTCGTGCAACTCTTGATGGTCCAGGAATCTCGCCCGATCAGCGAGACGCGGTGCTGCTCAGGGG
>JBIKMC010000395.1:0-3026 GCA_044359405.1 Burkholderiaceae bacterium | reverse complement strand
CGTCTCGACGAATCAAAGCCCGGGAGCGGTCTTGGCCTGGCCATTGTGCTGGAGCTTGCGCAGCTCTACGACGGCGAGCTTGTGCTGGGCACAAGCCCGTCGGGTGGGCTCAGCGCGCGTCTGCGTCTGCCCGCCGGGGCCTGCGCGCTCTAATTAGACAACACCCTGAGCCAACATTGCATCGGCCACTTTTACAAAGCCTGCGATGTTGGCTCCGTCAATGTAGCTGACCGAGCCATCGGGTCGCCTGCCGTGCCGCACGCAGGCAGCGTGTATGCCCTGCATGATCTGAAGCAGTCTGCGATCGACCTCGTCCCGCGGCCACGACAATCGTTGCGCGTTTTGACTCATTTCAAGCCCCGAGGTGGCGACGCCGCCGGCGTTACTGGCTTTGCCAGGCGCGTACAGCACGCCCGCTCTTTCAAACGCCTTGGCCGCTTCGAGCGTAGCCGGCATATTGGCACCCTCCGCCACGCAGATTACGCCGTTGCGGATGAGGGTGTCCGCGTCCGCCGCGTCGAGTTCATTTTGAGTGGCGCAGGGCAGGGCGATATCGACGGGAACATGCCAGGGGCGCTTACCTGCTTCGAAGCGGCTGCCCGTGCGGGCCGCATAGTCACTGAGCCGGCCGTAGGCTTCGTTCTTGATGTGCATCAGAATGGCCAGCTTTTCAGCAGTAAATCCCTGCTCGTCAACGACTGTGCCACCCGAGTCTGAAACAGTCACAACGCGAGCACCAAGCGCCAGTGCCTTCTCAACGGCATACTGCGCGACGTTACCTGAGCCCGATACACTTACCCGCAGCCCCTCGAAAGATTTGCCGCGCGTTTGAAGCATTTCCTGGGCAAAGTACACGGTGCCATAGCCGGTCGCTTCCGGGCGGATGAGCGATCCGCCAAAGCTCAGACCCTTCCCGGTGAAGACGCTTGCCGCACTGTTGGCCAGCTTCTTGTACATGCCTGCCATGAATCCGACCTCGCGAGCGCCGACGCCGATGTCCCCGGCCGGCACGTCGGTGTCGGCGCCAACGTGGCGAAACAGCTCGCTGATGAAGGCCTGGCAAAAGCGCATGACCTCGCCGTTGCTCTTACCCTTGGGATCAAAGTCTGATCCACCCTTACCACCGCCCATGGGCAGGGTGGTGAGTGCGTTCTTGAATGTTTGTTCGAAAGCGAGAAATTTAAGAACCGACAGGTCGACCGACCGGTGAAAACGCAGGCCACCCTTGTAGGGTCCGATGGCCATGCTGTGCTGAATTCGATAACCCCGATTGACTTGCACCTCACCTCGGTCATCGACCCAGCAGACGCGGAACATGACGACCCGCTCCGGTTCGACCAGGCGGCTGAGCAGACCCTGTTCCTCGTAGCGACTATTGTTCTGGATGAACGGCCACAGGCTCTCGCAGACCTCGGTGACAGCCTGCAGGAACTCAGGTTGACCGGGGTTTCGATCGGCCACCTGTTTGAGAAAGTCATGAACAGATGCAGGCTTCATCAGCGTTCCATGGTGGTGCGGCCGGGTTTCTGACCGAAAATACCCCTAAAACAGTGCGGTTAGGATCCGCGCGTCCGGATCTGTTGCCTGCGCGATAGCCTGATACGAAGTGTCCACAGCCATGAGACCAGAAAGTAGGTGATGAGACTGCCTGCCACAGCGAACAGCATCAGACCAACGATCAGTGGCTTACCAACCCCGACGATGCGGCGCTTGGCCGCGTCCCACCAGCTCTCGTCCGGTTGTTGTTCCAGGTCCTCGGGTGGTGCCAGATCGATTCCGGGAGGGGGTGAATCGTGCTCATCAACGATGAGCGAGCCGACCTGCCAGGCGAGGTAGTAGACGGGGCCGAAGGTGATTGGATTGGTGACCAGCGTGCTGGCGATCGCCGCCGGGATGTTGGCGCGCAGTGCGACGGCGACGGCAGCGCTGAAAGGGATCTGGGCTATTGGGATCAGGAACCCAAAAAACACGCCTACGGCCATGCCAAGAGCCAGGCCGCGTCGGCTCAGCCGCCACAATCGCGGGTGGTAGAGGGCAGGACCGATCCAGCGCAACCAGCGGTTGCGCTGCAGGGTTTCCTGAGAAGGCATCAGTTTCTTGAGAAGCCCCATGAAGGTGTCCCTGTCAGAAAGCCCATTGGGTACAGCGTGGGGGCCTGATCGGCCTCATCGAGATCTCAGACCATGATAGCTTTGCTTGTCAGGCGGGCCGAATACCGTGACCGAGTCGAGGGCAATCAAGTTTTGACGGCGGTTGACTGGCCGCCGATCCGAGCGGAGGTCTTTGGTGTTGAGTCTCGAACAGATCCTTGGGTCGATTGTCGTGTTGTTGATGACGTCGATGTTGCTCACACGCAGCCTCACTCGGCATGCCGAGTGCGTCGTACCGCCCTTGGGTCGCTTCGTTGATCTGCCGCTTGCCCGTCTTCATCTGGTTGACCAAGGCCCGTCCGAAGATGCCGACGGCCCCGTATTGATCCTGATCCATGGCCTGGGCGGACAATTGCGTCATTTCAGCTATGCGCTTATCGAGCACCTGGTCCCGCACTATCGCGTTATCGCCATCGACCGACCGGGCTCCGGTTACTCGACGTGGCGCGGTCGAGTCAGTCCCACTCTTGAAATGCAGGCCGATGTGGTGGCCTCGCTGATCGACCACCTGCAGTTAGGCCGAGCGATTCTGGTCGGACACTCCCTGGGTGGGGCTGTCGCACTCTGTACGGCGCTGCGGCATCGCGATCGTATTGCCGGGCTGGCGCTGCTGTCGCCCCTGACGCACCTGCCTGACCGTGTTCCACCCGCTTTTCTTGCCCTTGCCATTGGACGTGACTGGTTCACAGTGGTGCTCGCCTGGACGCTGGCAGTGCCTCTGGGGCGTTGGCAACGTCCACGGTTTCTGAAGAAGATTTTCGAGCCGGATTCGGTGCCCGCCGACTTCGGCACCCGCGCCGGTGGTGAGCTTGCGCTGCGACCTGGACATTTTCTGGCCGCAACCCGGGATCTTGCTGCAATTGCGCAGTCGCTGAG
>JBIKMC010000016.1:0-26387 GCA_044359405.1 Burkholderiaceae bacterium | reverse complement strand
CCAGCGACAACAAGCCCATGTACGCAGGTCGCAACAACACCGAACTATGTCCAACACGTTTCTTCACAGGCGACCCTTTGTACCGGGACGGCAGCGCGCCGGATGATGCCGAGGTTCACGCTCGCGTGGCCCGCTGGTGGCAGCCCTATCACGACGCGCTAGCGACCGAGCTCAAGCGTATTCGCCAAATCCACGGGCACGCTGTGCTCTTCGATGCACACAGCATCAAGGGCGAGTTGCCATGGCTGTTTGAGGGACAGTTGCCCGACATGAATATCGGCACAGCCGAAGGGCGCAGCTGCGCACCCTCGCTGCGCGCGGCCGTGGCGGAAGTCTTCGAGTCGCAGACAAGCTACAGCCATGTCATCGACGGCCGATTCAAGGGCGGCCACATCACACGACATTACGGCTCACCGGCAAGCAATATCCACGCAGTACAACTTGAAATGAGCTGGCGCGCCTACATGCTGGAGACCCCGCCCTATCAGTGGCATGAGCCCAGGGCTAGTGCTGTGACGCCGCTTCTGCAACAGCTGGTGAATGCCTTCCTTGACTGGAGGCCCGCTTGAGCGCCTCCTGGCTCTGGGCTCCACACGCCTGGATTGAGAATGCCTGGCGTGAGGGTGTGTTGCTCGAAATCGGATCTGATGGATGCTTTGCTCGAGTTGCCGTGGACGTAGGCTGCCCACCGGACGCACGCCGCCTTCCCGGTCCAGTGCTTCCAGCTATGGTCAACGCCCACAGTCACGCCTTTCAGCGCGGCTTTGCGGGTCTCACCGAGCAGCGCCAAGGCCAACAGGACGATTTCTGGTCATGGCGCGAGCGCATGTACGAGCTCGCCCTGCGCCTGACGCCCGACCAGGTCCGGGTCATCGCCACGCAGCTCTATACCGAGCTCCTCGCGGGCGGATATACCCAGGTTTGTGAGTTCCACTACCTGCACCATGCGCCCGATGGCAAGCCCTACAACCGGTCCACGGCCATGTGCGAGGCACTCGCCCAGGCGGCCAGCGACGCCGGTATCGGTCTTACCCTGCTGCCCGTCCTCTACCAGCGCTCGGGGTTTGGCCAGACCGCACTGAGCGCACGTCAGCGTCGCTTCGCGGGTACCCCAAAGTCAGTCGTTGCTCTGCGTGATGAAGCTCGCCGACTGACCTATCGACATTTGACGGTCGGTGTCGCGATTCATTCATTGCGAGCCGTTTCATCGGAGTCCATCACCCAACTGAACCAACTCATCGCCGATGACCCGGCGCCGATTCATATTCATATTGCCGAGCAGACGGCTGAGGTGCAGGACTGTCTGGCGCACTCGGGGCTGCGCCCCGTCCGTTGGTTGGCAGAACACGTCAAACTCGATAGTCGCTGGCAACTGGTGCACGCCACGCATGCTGATGCCGCTGATGTGCACAGCATCGCCGGGACAGGCGCGGGCATTGTGGTGTGCCCGAGCACCGAGGCCAACCTGGGCGATGGCATCTTTGACTGGCGGGCCTGGCGCGCCGCCGCTGTGCCGACCGCCATTGGATCTGATAGCCATATCAGCCGGCAATGGCCTAGCGAGTTGCGACTTCTCGAATACGGTCAGCGTCTGCACCTGCGCCAACGCAACATCGCCGCGCAGAGCTACCAGAGCATGACCTCCAGTGGCGAAGCGCTGTTTGCGTCCAGCCTGGCCGCGGGTGCCACCGCGGCAGGGCAGTCCATCTGGGGCTTGTGCGAAGGCGCTCGCGCCGATCTGCTGGTGCTAGACACGCGCGAGCCGGGGCTTTTGGGTATTCCGGCAGCGCATCAGATTGACGCCCTGATCTTCGCCTGCGACACCCTGGCATTTGATGAAGTCTGGGTGGCTGGCGAACGGCGAGTAGCGGCCGGCCGCCACCTCGCTCAGGCTCAGATTAGCGCACCCTTTTCAGGGCTGATGCAGACGCTCACGGCGCAAGCCGAGTCATGAGCGACTGCGTTTGCCGGACTGTGCAGCCTTAACGGTCTTGGCCGACCTAACGGACTTGCCCGCCTTGTCGACCTTGGCCACCTTGGAAGACTTGTCAGACCGATCGGCCTTAACGCCCTTCGCCGCTTTTACGGCTTTGGCTGCCCCACGCAGCTGCGACGCTTCAGCAGGCTTGGGCGCACTTGCAGACGAAGCCTCTTGCGCGCGCAGGGCGCTTAGACCTTCACGCAGCCGGTCAGCCATCAGTCCGATGTCATAGCTGTAAGACACCATGCGAAAGCCGCGACCCATCCACTCGCGCGCGATATCAAGGGTCGGGGCCATGCAGGCGGCAAACTTGCCATGCTTGCGGCAGGCCTTCAGCATGCGATCGATGCCGTTCTGAATAACAGGCTGATCAAACTGACCAGGGATGCCCAAGGACAGCGACAGATCGAACTGCCCGAGATGAACGCCATCAACACCGGGGGTCGCGATGATCTCCTCCATGTTGTCCAGACCCTCGCGGGTCTCGATCATCATCATGACCAGGGTTCGATCGTTGGCCGCCCGCATCTTCTGCGCCAGATCCCCGCCCGCGTAATCGTCATGCGCCCCGCCGAACATGGCGCCCCGGCGCCCCTGGGGCGGGTATTTGGTCCACGTGACAATCTCGCGTGCTTCGCGCGCTGAGCCCACCATTTGAAACATGAAGCCCATAGCGCCGATATCCAGCAGCAACGCAGTCGTCGCATAGCTTTTGTCGGGTGGCCTGACAATCGGCATGATGCCTGCGGCACGGCAATACTGAAACTGCCGCTTCATGTCAGCCACGGTGAATCCTGTGTGCTCCATGCAATACAGCGCGTAGTCAGCGCCACCCTGGGCCAGGACAGAGGGTAGCCCAGGCGTTGCGAACTCAAACACCATGGTGCCAAACACTCGGCCGCCCTGAGCAAGCTGTGTCTTTACCGGATTCGGACGCATTGCGCGCTCCCTTTCACAATCGATAATCGGATGAATCAGCGAGCATAACGGCGCAGACAGTCCGAGTCGGCGGCTTGAATGGCACTGAAATCGCGGGCTGCCAGATACTCAGGCCGCGCAAACGCGGTGCCCTGGTTGTCGGTTCGGCACACGTTGAGGTACAGAATGACTCGGCGCATGGGCGTGATGTTGACAGTCGAACCGTGCACCACTTCCATGTTCAGAAACAGCACCGACCCCGCTTTTCCGGTCACCGTCTCGATCCCGTACTGGTCGATCAGGCGCTTCATGGTCGCCCGAGAAATGTCATATCGATAGCGGGCGGCGCCCTGGTGGTCCTCAACCTGGTCGTTGATCGCAGCCTCGCTCACCAATCCCTCACGGTGCGAGCCTGGAATGGCCATGAGCGGCGCGTTGCAATTATTGATGTCATCAAGAAACACAGAAATCATGATGCCGTCCGGTCGCGGCACGCCGTCTACGCGGTGGTAGGTCCCGTAGTCCTGATGCCAGTCCACGATGGCCCCGCCCATCTGCTTGCTGTTCACGCGCGACTGATGCACGTAAAAGGACCCGCCCAGCAGATCCTCGGCAATGGCCACCAGCTTGGGATGACGGCTTAACGCACGCAGACGATCGTTAATCAGATGCATGCCGTAGATCACATGAGGTGTACCGTCTTTTTCACGCCTCACCTCCGGTCCGTCATAGCGGTGCATCTGTTCAACCGCTTTGTCCAGCACTGAAAGCTCGGTCGAGTCGAGCAGATTCGGAATCAGCACATAGCCGCGGTCACGGTATTCGTCACGTTGCTGCTGGGTCACGTTCATGGGGGGAGTTCTCCTGTCGAGGTTTGGCTAGATAGGCCACAGGGCGATGCCGGGCATCAGCAGTACCAGGCAGATCGCCACTAGTTGCAGGCCAATGAAGGGCCACATGGCGCTGAAGATTTCCTGCAGACTGATATCGTCAGGCGCGACGCTTTTGAGAAAGAACGCCGCCGGTCCAAACGGCGGGCTGAGATAGGCGGTCTGTACCACCAGACAGAACAGCACGCCGAACCAAACCAGATCAAAGCCCATGGTCTTCACCACGGGAATAAAGATAGGCATGGTCAACAGACAGATACCAATCCAGTCCATCACCATGCCAAGCATGAAGATCACGCCCAGCATGAAAGCGATCATGGCCATGGGCGCAAGATCGAGGCCACCAAGCACGCTCGAGGCGAATCGCGTTCCGCCCACCAACCCGTAAACGCCGATCAGCGCTGCAGCGCCGAAGGTCAGCCAGAGCACCATGGCGCTGGTGCGCAGGGTCTGCTTCAGTACATCGTGCATGACCCTCCAGCTGAGACTTCCACGCGCCCACGCGCACAGCATGGCGCCCGCAGCCCCCACGCCTGAGGCTTCCGTAATGGAGGCAATGCCGGCGTAAATACTGCCCAGTACGCTCACGATCAGCAGCAGGGGCCAGACCACCTTACGCAGTTCTTGCGAGGCGCTCGCAGCCCCATGCTCGAGCGGGGGTGGCAATGGTGCCAGCGCCGGATTCAGATTCACTCGGACAATGATGTAAAGCGCATAAAGACCCGCCAGCAGCAGCCCGGGCGTGAAGGCAGCCGCGAAGAGATCCCCGATCGACACACTGGCCGTGATGCCGTAAACGATCAGCACGATGGAGGGGGGAATCATGGCACCCAGCGCACCACCCGCACAGATGGTGCCAATCGCCAGCCTGCGGTCATAGCCCAGGCGAAGCATCTGCGGCAGGGCGATCACGCCCAGCAAAATGACTTCACCGCCCACCACACCGGTGGTCGTCGCCAGAATGACCGAAACCACCAGGGTCTGCAGCGCAACACCACCGCGCACCCGCCGGCCAATGGCATTCATGGCTTCGTAAAGATCATGGGCAACCCCTGATTTCTCAAGAAAGCTGGCCATCATCAAAAACATGGGCACCGACAGAAAAAGATACTCGTTGACCAGCGAGAACACCTGACTGGCCACGACCGTAAGACCATTGGCGCCAAACATGGTCAGCGCCACCACCACGGCGATCGCACCTGTGACAAAGGCGAGCGGCACGCCCAGCATCATCAGCACGACAATGGCCAGCGCAATCAAAAGGCTTAAGGTGCCAATATCCATCAGCGCTGGCCCCTTACGCGTCGAACGATATCGCCGACCAATATCAGCGCCATCATCAGGCACACCACGATCACCGTCGGTTTCACGATGGCGGGCATGGGCGAGTTAAAGGCACTCTGCGTGGTCTGCCACTGGGACAGGGCCTCCCAGGCATCGCGCCACCCGCCGTACACCACCCCGGCGAGGAAGATGATGCCCAGCACGCGCCCCAAAATATCGAGTACCGTCATCAGGGCAGGAGCGGCACGCTCTGACAGCACCGTCACCCGGATATGTTCATCAAGTGCCTGAACATGAGCACCGCCCACGGCGAACGCTACCGAGCACAGGATGATGGTGATCTCCTGTGCCCAGCTGGTGGGCCTGCCAAACCCGTAGCGGGCGACAACTTCGTACAGGGTGACCAGCACGACCGCAAGAAACACCCAGGATACGGCTGAGCCCAGCGAACAAGACAAGCGACGCATAAGGTTCGGGTGATGGTTGATCCGATGACCCCCACCCGTCGGCTGCAGCCGGGCGGGGTGTACCGGTATATCAGTCGAGCAGACGCAGCTCTTTCAGGAAGTTCACCTGACTGTCGACCACCTTGCGTGCCAGCGGCGTTTTCTGAGCGAGCTCTTCCCAGGCCTCAACGGCAGCAACGCGGAACTTCTTACGATCTTCAGCACTCCAGTTGATGAGCTCAAGGCCTTTCTTGCTGGCCTCTTTGGCGACCTTTTCGTCAGCCAGCACGAGCTGCTGCGCCATGTCGCGCGCGAAGTCCCTGACCGATACCTCAACCAACGCCTTGAGATCGGCCGGTAGCGCATTCCACTTGGCCATATTCACGACGATATCGGTCGCAGGCATGGAGTGAAAGCCCGGGTAGATCGCATAAGGTGCGATCTTGTGAAAGCCCAGATCGTCGTTCATCGACAGGGTGCCCCAGTCGGTGGCGTCGAGCACGCCGCGCTCAAGCGCCGAATACACCTCTGACCCGTTCATGGTCACCGGCGCGCCGCCAAACTTCGAAAGAATGGCGCTGACCGGCCCCGGGGGCGAGCGCATTTTCAGGCCTTTAAGATCGGCGATGTTCCGCACGGGTTTTTTCAGGGGAATCGATTCAACGCCGTGCCAAACAAGACCCACGTGCATGGTGTTGTACTTTCCGTAGAGCTCGCGGGCAATCTCTTTGCCACCCCGATACTCGTACCAGATCTGCATCTGTTCGGGCCGCTCATAGGCACCCGCCATGTCGCCGAACAGGCTGAAGGCCACGTCCAGATTAGCGCTCCAGGTGCCCCCACCGTTCTGGCAATCCAGCACTCCATTGCGTACCGCGTTGTACATCTCGGGCGCCTTCACCACGGTCGCGTCGGGCAGCGCTTCGATGTCAAGCCGCCCGCCACTCATCGCACGAACCCGATCCGCCCAGGCGGAAAAAATCTTCATATTGATGGAATTGGCCGCCCACAGGGTCTGGCAGCGCCACTTGATCGCCTGAGCGCTCGCTTCGCCGCCGACCGCCACACCGGCGAGCAGCACGGCTGCAGCCGCCAGGCCCCTCAAAATTCTAGTTCCACGAATCATTGCTGGTCTCCTTCCAGAGGTATGGGTCACCCGTCCACCGTCTTGCGGGGGTTGACGCTCGTCAAGTTAAGAGAGATTCTCGGCCTGCGCATCCCCCGTTCAGGGGATGTGCGTTTCCCTAATTGCATCCCTGAAGCGAAGATCATGAGTTTCAGCGAGGTCGTCAGCGGCGTATACCGAGCCGGTACCCAGCGGGAGTCCTGGCAACAGGCCCTGGGGCTGCTGGCCGCGCACTGCTCAGCCAGTAGTGCGCTCATGATGGTGCACGAGCGTCACACTGACCGCCTGCAGTTCTGTCTGGAGCACGGTCTATCAGAGCGTGCCCGGGCCCGACTGGGCGAGGTTTATCGATTTGCGCGCACCGATGCTTTACGGCGCGCTGACCTGCGCCTGCGCGACCTGCTGTCACAGCCGGTCGGCTGCGTTCGCACCGACACCATGCTGTCCGACTACGCGGCTTATGTGGCCAGCGATGCCTACCGGCAGATATACAGCAGTCTGGGCACCGAACATGCCATGGGCGGGTTTGTTCATGAGCATGATGGGCGTGCGGTGGCGGTGCGGCTTTTTCGTTCGCGCCGCGAGGGCGCATTCCGTCCGACCGATGTGCGTCGCTATGAACAGCTGCTACCCCACCTGGCTCAGTCGGTGCTGCTGGCGCAAACCCAGGTCCGTGCCAGTTTGATAACTCGACTGCTGGGTTTCGAGGGCGTCGCCCCTGGCAATTCGTTCTGTCTGGTCGACGATCGGGGCGAAGTGCTACTGCAGTCAGGCGACGGCGATTCACTGCTGAGTATCGATCAGGGCGCCGGCCGCGCGCTTGTTGTGCGATTGCGCGAGCGTGATCAGACACAGCGCCTTTGTCTCAGTGATGGGCGTGAACTGATCGGACACACCATCACGCAGATCCATCACGATGCAGTGCCCGGTATCGGCGGCGATTTATATCTGCTGGTAGCGCACGGCGAAGAAGCACCTGCCTGGCGGGCTCAACGCGCGGCGGCGCGCCTGGGACTCACCGGTGCGGAAACTCGTCTGCTGGTAGCTCTGTGCAGCGGATCACCCCCATCGCTCACCAATGCGGCCAAAGAGCTGGGCGTTGGCCGTGAAACCGCCAAGACCCAGCTGAGCTGTATCTTCCAGAAGGCGGGCGTGCACCGGCAGGTCGACCTCATACGCAAAGTGATGCTGTCTCACTGACCTGGCTCAAATCGTGTCTGGGCAGTCTTGACTAGACTGGGCACTCAGGAGGACTTGAGATGACCCATGTCGATAATCACCCGCTCGCCGCCGACTTTCCGGAGCACCGCCAGACCATTCACGACCTCAAGCAATCTGACGCTCACTTCCGTCGATTGTTCGATGAGTACGAAGCCCTTGATCGGTCGGTTATCCGCATTGAGCAGGGCCTTGAGCACCTGTCAGATCTTGAACTCGACAAGCTCAAGATGCAGCGGGTGGTGTTGAAAGACGAGCTTTACCAGATACTGGTCACGGCTCGAAATAAACACTGAGATAGTCGCGACCGTCGGCGTCCAGGCCGGCGGCCAGATGGCCCAGCAGTGCGGGGCGCGCAAGCTGCATCAGACGGTCAAACGCGGCCATCTCAATGTTCAGATCCTGTGCAGCGCCTCGCAACGCGGGCTCGATGCTCGCGACCGAAAGCCCCGCCGCATAGACATTCAGATCCAGGCCTAAACGCGGGGTGGTGTTATCGCTGACTTCGCTCAGGCGCAGCCCACTCACCGGGTATTGATGAGAGTTCTGCAATAAGGCTGCACGCAATACGTCAAGCGTGGCCGGATGCAGCCCCAGGTGCGCAAAATGCCGCACAACATCCTGCGCTTTGGTAATTTCCCGCTCGCGATACAGCGTGACTCGAGCTTGCACATCAGAGCCCACACACCACTTGAAGCCCTTGTGCAGCAATCGCCCCTCAGTGCTGGCCTCAGTGCTGACCCCAGTGCTGTGCATCAATACGGACGCCGGTCCAGACGCAGGTTGATCATCAGCCGGCCGATACTCAAGATAAAGCTTCAGCGTGGCCGCTTCAGTGCCTGCCTCAAAGCCCAGCAGAATTCCGTCGGCATCTTCGAGCTCGTCTAAAAACGGTTCGCGCAAGCTCTCCGGCATACCCAGTGCCCGGGCAATGGACGCAGCGGTGGCCCGAGAAGGGCGCTCGCCTGGCACACCCAACAGATAGCGATTGGCGAGCAAGCGCCCGTTCGTCATCTTGAACGAGCGTTCGTAGGCATTGGGCAGACCGTGCGCCTGCAAGACCTGAAAGGGCAGGATGGCCAGGCGCGCCATGTCGGAGCCGGTGGGGTCTATGGACATGAAGCGATTAGACCATGCACCCGACTTATCGCCGCATCAAGATCCGTGGTCGAGCGATAATCAAGGGGCCGCGCCCAGGGGGAGACTTCCCGGGCAGCAGATCCAATCAACCCCGAGCAGTCATTAATGCCCCCCACTCACCCACTCACCAGCATCGACACCGTCGCCGACGCCCTCAGGGATGTCGGCTATTTCGCCCCTCGCCCCTTATGCACGGCCGTATTGCTTTCGCTGCGACTGGGGCGGCCTCTGCTGTTAGAGGGCGAGCCCGGCGTGGGCAAGACCGAACTCGCCAAGGCGCTTGCGCGCGTGCTGGGCCGCCCCCTGATCCGCCTGCAATGCTATGACGGCATGGAGCAGCGTGAGGCACTTTATGAGTGGAACTACACGGCGCAATTGCTGCACATGAGGGCTGCAGGAGATCGGACCAGCACGGATGAAATCGAACGCGAG
The DNA here is from genome assembly GCA_044359405.1 of Burkholderiaceae bacterium. Classification (GTDB taxonomy): domain Bacteria; phylum Pseudomonadota; class Gammaproteobacteria; order Burkholderiales; family Burkholderiaceae_E; genus SYIM01. Next base: position 16,952 of record JBIKMC010000016.1, on the reverse strand, counting down.
GTATATCAGCCGCGCTACCTGATTCGACGGCCTCTGCTGCAAGCGCTGCAGGCGCCATCGCCAGGGGCGGTCTTACTGATTGATGAGCTCGATCGCGCCGATGAACCCTTCGAGGCATTTCTGCTGGAGTATCTGGGCGAGTACCAGGTCAGCATTCCCGAGCTGGGCACCATCTCGGCTGCACATCCGCCCATCACACTGCTAACCAGCAACCGCACGCGCGACCTTAATGACGCGGTCAAACGTCGCTGTCTTTATCAATGGCTTGACTACCCCGACCGTGAGCGCGAACTCGCCATCATTCGCGACCGTGTTCCCGAAGCCGGTGCGGCACTCAGTGCGAGGGTGGCCGATTTCGTCGGACAGCTGCGTGCGCCGCCCTTTGCCGATGCCTTCCAGCGTGCGCCGGGAATCGCCGAATCGGTCGACTGGGTCAGGGCGCTGGTCGCGCTGGACACGCTGCAGCTTGACCCTGAAGTGGTGCGAAACACCGCAGGCGTTCTCTTGAAGCAGCGCGAGGACATCGCCGCTCTTACGCCCCTGATTGATCGCCTGCTGGCTAGCCCGTCTACCTGATCCGCATGCGTATCGGCGACGCCCGCAGCGGAAAACTGCCGGACAATCTGCTCGGCTTTGGGCGCACCCTGCGCAGGGCGGGCGTGCCGACCGATAGCAGTCTGATCGCACTGGCCCTGCAGGCTATTGACATCGTCGGGCTGGCCAGCCGCGATGACGTCAGGAGCGCGCTGCGCGCGGTGCTGATCAGCCGTCAGCAGGATCTGCCGATCTTCGAAGAACTGTTTGACGCCTGGTTTCGCGATCCGCAACTTACGCAGCAATGGCTGGCGCAGATGCTGTCCCAAGCGCCCGAGGCACGCCCTGCCAAGGCACGCGCGCGCGTGCAGGAATCACTGGCACCACCGGCCCAGGACACGGCGCCACCGCTACGCCAATCCGATCTCGAATTTGACGCGGCTATGAGTGCAAGCGCCCTAGCGCGGCTTCGTCAGGCTGATTTCGCCAGCCTCAGTTCGAGCGAATATCGAGTGGTGCAGCAACTGGCAGGCGACATTGCCCTGCAGCTGCCAAGGGTTACCGGTCGACGCACGGTTGCCGCTGACCGCGGCACCACCCTGCACTGGGGTCGGCTCGTGCGCGAGGCCTCAAGTCGAGAGGGTGAAGTTGTGCGGCTACCCCGTCGTCGTCGTCGCACGCAAACTCTGCCGATTTTCATGCTGGTCGACATCTCGGGCTCAATGGAGCGCTATGCACGTCTGATGCTTGCCTTCCTGCATCGGGCAACTCAGGGTAGCCGCCGCTGCGTATTCGCCTTTGGCACCGGTCTGAGCGATCTCAATCCCGCCTTCAGGCTGCGCGATACTGATGCCATGCTCGCAGCCGCCGCGCTCGCCATTCGTGATTTCGCAGGCGGCACGCGCCTGGGCGAATCGTTGGCCGCTGTGCGTAGACATCATGCGCGGCAGTTCGTAGGCCGACGCACGGTGGTGGTGCTTATCAGTGACGGCCTTGATACCGGCGACCCGCAACAGCTCGAGGAAATGCTGGTGTGGCTTGGCCGGCGTTGTCGAACGCTCCTGTGGCTTAATCCGCTGCTGCGTTTCGAGGGCTATGCCCCTTTGGCAAGCGGTGCATCGGTGCTGCATCGGCACGCCCATGCGATGCTCGCCATCCACAATCTCAGTCGGCTCGAAGACCTGGCTCGGGCGCTAGCCGGCCTGATTCATCAACGATCGCCCTGACGGGGGCTGTCCTTTGCCGTCGTTTCAGGAGTCCTGTCACCATGGAAAATCTGGACGTGTCCGTACTGCGGGAGCTGCTGCGCTGGCGGCGTGCCGGCCAATGCGCCGTGCTGGCCACGGTCATCCGAACCTGGGGCTCATCGCCAAGACCCGTCGGCTCGATCATGGCCCTGAACGAGGCCGGCAGCGTCGTCGGCTCGGTATCCGGCGGCTGCATTGAAGACGATCTCATTGCACGCTTTCGACCGATGCATGCCGATCGCGGCGCCGCAGCCAGGGTCCAGGCGATTGCCGACGGCCCCCCTGAACGGAGACGGTATGGCGTCACTGCCGATGAGGCTCACCGATTCGGGCTACCCTGTGGCGGCACCCTTGAGTTGCTGCTTGAATTCAACCCCGACGTGGTAGCCCTTGACCAATTGGTTGGCCAGCTCGAACAAGGCGGACTGGTGCGTCGCGACACCGAAATCGCGACCGGGCGTGTCCTCATACACTCCATCGCCGAGCCCGCAACACTGATCGATGACGGTGTCTGGCTGCGCAACAGCTTCGGCCCGGAGTTCCGAATGCTGCTGATCGGCGCTGGTCAGCTATCCGAGTGCCTGGCCACCATGGCGCTGTTTTGCGGCTTTGCCGTGACCGCGTGTGACCCGCGCGAGGAATACCGGGGTCACTGGTCGGTAAGCCAGGCCCAACTGGTCACCGGCATGCCCGACGACGTGGTGCGGGAAATGAAACCTGATCGGCGCACCGCCGTCATCGCCCTCACCCATGACCCCAAGTTGGACGACCTGGCCCTGCTTGAGGCCCTGGCCAGCGACGCGTTTTATGTGGGCGCCATTGGCTCAAGGCGCAACCATGAGGCCCGTCGCGCCCGCATGATTGAACACTTTGACCAGACACCCGAAAGCCTGGCGCACTTACGCGGACCGGTCGGTCTGTTTATTGGCAGTAAAACCCCGCCCGAGATCGCAGTGAGCATCATGGCCGAGGTGCTGGCGGTAAAAAACGGCGTGACCTTGCCCGACAGAGCGCGCGTGGGGCCCGCTAAAGAGCAACTGGCCATCGCCCATAACGAACCCGGCACGCTGGCCTGTCGCGTAGGGTAAGCCTACCAGCTGGCCAGACCGCTAAGCGCCTGCTCCTGAATCGTGCGGGCGTGCGCCAAAACGCTGGTGCGCCAGGCGAGCTCTGACGGCGTGAAAGCCTCGCGTACCGACAGGCGCATTTGAGCCAGCTTACCGGCATGGTCGGAGGTATTGCCAAACTTAAGCCACCGATCAAGTCGCACCGCGTCAAACGACTCCTTGACCGGCAGCGTGCCAAATTCGATGACTGCACCCGCCATGGGTGCCGGCGCCACAAACCGCTGTACACCGTGAAAGATCAGCCCGGTGTACTTGGGACGCGAGGCACCTTCAAAGCCCGCGGTGGTTTCAACACGATCGCGCCCCCACCAGCGGCAGGCCTGTTCCCAAAGGGCATCGCGGTGCTCGTTGAAGCACAGAAAAAAGGGCTGGCCGCGCTCGCCCAGACCCGTATGCCAGTCAATGAAGGCGAGGCGGTCGATGCCGGCGAGATGCCGGTTGCAGATGGTCTGCAGGGTGAGATGCGACCATTCAGGCGCACGTCCACCGTAGTTGAGCCCGGTAGACTCTTCATACTGGCCCTTCATGATGGTCTGCGTCCAGGCCTCTTTGCCGTGCCGTGCAATCCAGTCGTCAAGCTGCGTCTGCGTCTGGGCCAGGGTGGTGGCGTCCCACTGCGCCGGACAAAGCAGTGGGTGCACCTCCATATAGGCCGGATTACGCGGCGGAGCCCCCGAGAAGTCGATGAAATTACGATTGAGGTCGACATTGTTTTCAGTGGTACGCGTCCAATGGGCAAATCCGTAGGGATTGATTCCGTGCACCATCACGACGCGGATGTCGGCGGACAGCTGCGATAACGAACCGGTCTGAATGAACTCGATCTGCGCGGCGCTTCCCGTGTAACCCTCGCCGCCGTGCGTCCCCGACAGAATCAGCAGCGCGCGCTTGGCATCGGGTCGGCCAAACACCGCCACATCAATGGACAGGGTGCCCCCATCCGGTCCATAAGCCGCCGGATGCGTGTAGACATGCAGCACGGCGCCGGCCTGCGAGGCCGCCCATTGAAAGCGCGCACGGGCCTGCGCATAGGTGTGAGCGAAACGGTCGAGGTCTGTGCTTACGTTCAAGTCGTTCTCCTGACGATCGCGACAGACTCTATACAAAAAAGGGCGTATCGGGGTAAGCTCGAACTGGACCGTTCGGCATCAGGCCGGATAGTCTTCAGCGTCAAGCGCGGCCGAACCCAATGGGTGCCGTCGACTTGATAGCGCCCGGTTCACAGCTGATTGCAATTGCTTCGTTCAAACAACGGAATTCGCAGCTTAAACTGACAGATTCGTCTAGCACCTCAGGAGGATCACGATGCTCACCCGTTTGCGCGCCTCGCTGGCCGCCCTTGCCCTCGCGGCATCCGCGCCTGCCCTCGCCCAAGACATGTTTATTGGTTACCAATTGCCCTTGACCGGCTCACAGTCGCAGTACGGCGAGGTGTTCAAGAACTCGGCGCTCATTCAGGTCGATCGTCTCAACGCGGCGGGTGGTATCGGCGGTCGCAAGGTGCAGATCGTGTTTGAGGACTCCAAATCCGACCCCAAAGAAGCAGTGAACATCGCGCGCAAGTTCGTGGATGACAAGCGCATTCTGGCTGTGCTGGGCGATTTCGCCAGCGGCCCTTCCATGGCAGCCGGCGAAGTCTACGGACGCGAAGGCATGGCGCAGCTGTCGCAGACGGCTTCGCACCCCGACTTCCTCAAGGTTTCCAAGTGGCAGTTCCGCAATATCGTGACCCAGGCCGTTGAAGGCCCGTTCATGGCACGCTGGATGCTGCAGGATGGCATCAAATCGGTTGCGCTCATCGGTCTGCAAAACGACTGGGGTTTGTCCGCCACGGGCGAGTTTCGGAAGGCATTTGAGGCGGGTGGCGGTAAGGTCACTTCAGTTGAGCTCTTCAATCCGGGCGCGCGCGACTTCAAAGCCATTCTTACCAAAGTTGCTCAGGCCAAGCCCGAGGCGATTTACTTTGCCATGTTCTATGAAGAGGGCGCACTGATTCTGCAGCAGGCCAAGCAGCTCAACATCAACACCAAGATGTATTCGGCAGGTCCTTTCTACGCTCAAAAACTGCTTGAGCTGGCGGGCCCCACCGCTGAGGGTGTGAAGCTGTCCACCGCCTTTGTAGTCGACAATCCTGACCCCAGGGTGCAAGACTACGTTGGTGAGTATAAGAAGCGCTATAACTCTGAGCCCAGCATGTTCGCAGCCCAGGCCTTCGATGCGGTCGGCATCATGTTTGAGGCGCTTAAAAAGGCAGGCCCCAATGCCAACCGAGCGCAGGTTCGTGACGCTCTGGCGGCCACGTCTAAATTCCCAGGCGTGACCGGTGAAACCACCTTCGATCCGAGCACGCGCGAGCCCGACAAGCAGCTCGCCAAACTGCAGATCACGGGCGGCAAGTTCCAGATCGTGCGCTAAGACACTGGCCGATTCACTCGCACACCGAGTGAGATCTGTCGGATCTCACTCGGTGTGTGCTGCGCCGAAAGCCTGACATGGATCCTGCTGTCCTTCTCCAGCAAATCGTCAATGGCCTGTCCATTGGGTTGGTTTATGCCCTGATGGCGATTGGTTTTACGCTGATCTTCGGCGTGCTCAACGTGGTCAACTTCGCTCATGGTGAGATCTACACGCTGGGCGCCTTCGTGGGCCTGCTGCTCATCACCTTTTTACAGCCTCCCTTATGGCTGGTGCTGCTGTTGGTGCTAATGTCCGGTGGTCTGTTTGGCTACATTCTTGAGCGCCTCGCCTTCAAGCCCTTCCGGCGCTTTCAGGATGAGGCCTCGCTCAAGTCCAAGGCCATGCGCGAGGCCACCCTGCTGTCATCGTTGGCCGTCTCCATCATCGTGCGCGAGGCGCTCGAGCTGCGCTTTTCCGGCGAAATGCAGACCATTGAACAGTCGTACCTGCTGCAAAGTCCCATACAGATTGGACCTATCAGCATTACCGACGGCAATCTCATCATCTTCGGCTTGTCGGCGGTCATGCTGGCAGCCCTGCAGTACGTGCTTTACCGCACCCGCACCGGCTTATCGATTCGCGCAGTGTCCAACAATGTGCTGGGGGCCCAATACGTAGGCATCAACACCGATCGCACCATCATCGCCACCTTCATCGTGGGCTCCATGCTGGGCGCTGTGGCCGGAATCATGGTCGGTCTGTACCAGGGCGCTATCTTCCCTCACATGGGTTTTGAGCCCGGCGTGAAGGCCTTCGTGGCCATGGTCATGGGAGGGCTGTCGAGCATTCCGGGGGCCGTCGTCTGCGCGCTGATCCTGGGCGTGTCCGAATCGGTGGCCACGCAATTTTTCTCCGACGGCTGGAAGGCCCTGGTGTCCTACGCGTTTCTTCTGCTAACGCTGTGGTTCTTCCCGTCGGGCCTGTTCGGCTTCAAGCGCGAGAAGATGTGAAGACCCACCTCAATAAGCTACTCATTCTGGCTCTGGTGCTGGTTCTGGCCGGGCTGGTGGCCTATCGCTCAAGCTATTTCAACCAGGTGGCCATCATCACGATGATTTTCGTGATTCTGTCGGCCAGCATGAACCTCATCACGGGCTCAGCGGGGCTGCTCAGCCTGGGTCATGCCGCGTTTTTCGGCGTGGGCGCCTATGCGGCGGCACTGCTATCAACGCAGTGGGGCTGGTCATTCTGGTTCACGATACCCGTAGCGGGTCTCGTCACGGCCCTGGTCGGAGCCCTGGTGGCCATCCCCACCATGCGACTGACCAGCATTTACTTTGCAGTAGCCACCTTGGGCATCGGCGAAATGATTTACGTCACCCTGCTCAACTGGGTGGGCTTCACACGCGGCCCTATGGGCATTCGCAGTATCCCACCCGTTGAATTGTTCGGACTCAAGGGCACGGTGGCCAGCATGACTTTCGTCGCGCTGCTGATGTTGCTGTCGCTATGGGTCATGCATCGCATTGCGCATTCTTATTACGGCAACAGCCTGCGTGCCATGCGCGAAGACGACGCCTGCGCCGACGCCATGGGCATCGACGTGGCTCGACTCAAGCTTGAAAGCTTCGGCGTGGCCTGCTTCTTCGCAGGCGTCGCAGGTGCGCTGTTTGCCCACACCACAGGCTATATCAGCCCGGACAGTTTCCGTTTCGGCGAGTCCATTCTCATTCTGTCGATGGTCGTGGTGGGCGGGCTTGGCAGCATCTATGGTTCGGTGATCGGTGCAGTGCTGCTGTCGGTACTGCCCGAGATGCTAAGAGACCTGGGCAGCTACCGCATGATCGTCGTCGGTGTGGTCCTGTTTCTGAGCATTCTCTTTCTGCCCAAGGGGCTGGTGGGCGAGGTCTCGGCGCTTGACCTCATCCGTCGTCAAATCAGACGTGCGGACAGCGCGGGCTCAGCGCGCACCAGCTGGTAAAGCATGGACGATCGTAAACCCATTCTTGAACTTGATGGCCTGACCCGCCGCTTCGGTGGCCTGGTCGCCGTCGACAAGGTCTCCGGCGAAGTCAGACGCGGTGATCTGGTGGGCCTGATTGGCCCCAACGGCGCGGGCAAGACCACGCTATTCAACCTGATCTCGGGCGTAACCCCGCCATCGGCTGGACAGGTGCGCTTTGAAGGACGGGTCATCACCGGTTTGCGCCCCTTTGAGGTGGCACGCCTGGGCATAGGCCGCACCTTCCAGAACCTGCGCATCTTTCCCAATATGACCGTGTTCGACAACGTGTCAGTCGGGGCCATCGGTCGCAACAGTCTGCTCGACGCGTTCTCGCCAGCGGGCAAGCGTCGCGCGCGCGACATCAGCGAAGTGTCGGTGCAGATGCTCGACAAGGTGGGCCTTTCGCAGTTTTCCGACGAGCTCGCCGCCAACCTGTCGTACGGCAAACGCAAAATGCTCGAGATTGCGCGTGCACTGGCCAGCCGTCCGAAGCTGCTCATTCTCGACGAGCCGGCGGCTGGTCTGAATGATGCTGAAACCGGCGAGTTAGCCCGCTTCATTCAGCGTCTGCGCGATGAAGGTCTCACCATCATCCTGGTCGAGCACGATATGGGTCTGGTCATGAAGATATGCACCCGGGTGATGGTGCTGGCTTTCGGCCGCAAAATCGCTGACGCCGATCCGGCCTCTGTGCAGCGCGACCCCGCCGTCCTTGACGCCTACCTCGGAACGGGCGAGACATGAGCGCGCTCGAGCCCTCTGTGAACAATCCATCCGGTCAGCCGCTGCTGCAGGTGCAGGGTCTGAGCGTTCGCATGGGCATTCAGCAGATTCTCAACGATGTCAGCCTTTCAGTGCCCGAGCGTAGCGTGATCACTGTTCTGGGTGCTAATGGCGTTGGCAAGACCACGCTGATGAGGGCCATTTCGGGCATCTACAAAGCCACGGCCGGACAGATCCATTTCGAAGGCCAGCTGATCTCCGCGCTCAAGCCTCATCAGATCGTCGCGCTTGGCCTGGCACAGGCCCCTGAAGGTCGACAGATTTTCTCCAATATGAGTGTGCGCGAAAACCTGCTGCTGGGTGGGGGTAGCCTGTCTGGCGAGACCTTCGATCGGATTTATTCCGATGTGCTGGCACGCTTTCCGATTCTGGCAGAACGCATTAACCAACAGGCTGGGCAGCTATCGGGCGGTGAGCAGCAGATGCTCTGCATCGGTCGCGCCCTGATGAGCCGTCCAAAGCTGCTGCTGCTCGATGAGCCCTCCCTGGGCCTGGCACCTAAAATCGTCGCGCAGATCTTTGGTCTCATCTCCAGCATCCGCGAATCGGGCACCTCTATTTTGCTCGTCGAGCAGAACGTGCGCGGCGCGCTCAAGGTGGCCGACTACGCGCATGTGATGGAAGGCGGGCGTATTGTGCTGTCGGGGCCAGCCGCCCAGCTGCGCGAGGACAGCCGGGTACGCGATGCTTACCTGGGTGGCGGTGGCCATTAAATTCAATTTCAAACTGCTCAGGCAGGAGACTCACCATGGCCGACGTCAGTATTCTCGATCAACGACGCATTGAGGCGCGCTTTGCCGGGCAGATGCTCAAGACTCTGGAGGCCGAGCTGGGCACCGAGCGCGCTCGCGCGATTCTCGCCAAGGCCATTATCGCGCTGGCACACTCGGCCGGCGCCGAATTCGCGGCTGCGAAACCGGGCAATGAAAAGGGCGAGAACCCTCCCGATCTGAGCGACCTCGCCTCGATTACGCCGCTGTGGCAGAAGGAAGACGCCCTGCGTATCGAATGGCTGGAGCAGTCGCCCGACAAACTCTCATTCAACATTACTCGCTGTCGTTATGCAGAAACCTACCGCGAGATGGGTCTGGGCGATATCGGCGACCTGCTGTCGTGCAACCGCGATGGCGAGTTCTGCAAGGGCTACAACCCCAAGATTCAACTCAAGCGAACCCAGACCATCATGAAAGGCGCCACGCACTGCGACTTTCGCTACACGATGGCTAAGGACTGACCTGCGGCGTCGATTCAGCCTTCGACGATCGGCGAGCGCCGCCAGAAATATCGGCGCTGCGGCCGATAGGCGGGTTCCTTCAATCCTGGTCGGATGAGCCCGTGGCCTTCGCACCTGGGCTTGAAAATTCCGGGTGTAAGCGCGCAACCACTTCGCCGTCGCTGGCCCAGGCAATACAGCCGTCAATGAAATACGGCTTGCCATCACGCTGGCTGACCGTCTGCTTCTTATCGTCCTTGCCGAAGTAGCGCCAGCCGGTGAGCGTCTGATAGGCCACTGTGGCCATCGGAAATAGCAGCTCGCGTACATGCGTACATCCCCGCGCGCCCCCCGCCGCGCTCTGCACCGCCTTGCGCCAGCCCGGGCCGATGTGCACCCCCACCAGCGCACGAAAATTCGGCACGGCCTGGCTGCAGGTCGGATAAGGCGTTGCCGGCATATCGACGTCAATGTCATGAACCCGCATGGCGTCATCGATAGTGATGCGTACACGCATGTCATGCAGGGGGCTGCCCGCGGGCCGCTCGCCCCGGTAGGCTTCGGTGTAATCGTAAGACTTGGTGTCGAGAATGCTGGCCTCGATGTCGTACAGACCGTCATCGCGCAGATAACCTTCGCAGACGATGGTTCGGGTGTGAAGTTTGCGGCGTGGCGCGGCGGGTGAAAGGCTCATGGTTCTGTATTCAAGGTTCAGTTGGTCTCGCCCAGCGGCACCACGCTGAAATCGCCGTGATGCAGGCTGCGTTTACCCAGCCGGGTAATGCGAAAACGGGCACCGCAGGCCGGATCGGTACTGGCAATCAGGCAGTCAGACGTCATCCAGTCATTGGGATGGGTCGGCCGCTGCTTGGCCGGAATGAAAGGAAGCACGGCTAGCAGGCCATAAAGAGAGAAGCTCGGGTTATCAGGCGGCAGAACGACGCGACCACCGATGACATCAAAGTAATCACCCTTCTTCACATGCATCACAAAGGGCTTTTCAGACTCCACCACCTCTACTCTGAGGTCGTACAACTCGAACTCATCGGTATCTGCGGTCGGGTGATCAGGCTGGGTCATACAAGTCTCCGGCAAGAATTTCGGGCGGGCCTCGCGGGGCGCACCCCGTCCGCCATTCTGAACTATGGCAAGAGCGAATCGCTCCGTGCGTCTCAAGCCGGCCCACTGGGAATTTTCAATGCGGGACCTTGACGGCAACCGATGGTATCGATACCGTTGCTCCTGTCGCTGCAGCCTGATGGGCTCGTGATACGGGTTTTGACTGCCTCAGCCGTTCCTTGTCTCTTGATCTCAGGATTCCCATGGCCCTCAGCTCCACCCAGGTCGACTTCTATCGCGAACATGGCTATCTCGTGCTCGAGCGGCAGCTCAGCGGCGCACAGCTGGTGAGCCTGCGTCAGGGTGTCGACGAACTACTGGCCGGTGCCAGCCAAGTCGAACAGAACGATGCCCTCTACGATCTGGAGGACACGCACACGCCGCAATCGCCCCGCGTGCGGCGCCTGAAAGCCCCGCACCGGCATCACCGTGCTTTTGCCGACATCATTCAAGACGAAAGCCTGCTCGAGCCCATGCGCGCCCTGCTCGGTCCGTCGTTGCGGCTACAGAACGTCAAGCTCAATCTGAAGTCGGCGGGCTACGGAGCCGCAGTTGAATGGCATCAGGACTGGGCCTTTTATCCGTACACCAATGACGATGTGCTCGCGCTGGGGGTGATGCTTGATGACTTCACGCCCGACAATGGACCTATGATGGTGCTGCCAGGCTCGCATCGCGGGCCTGTCCACGATCACATCGGAAACGGTGTTTTCTGCGGCGCAATCGATACCGAGGCGGCCGGCATCGATCTGAACTCGGCGGTGCCACTGACCGGGCCGGCGGGTTCAATCACGCTGCACCACGCACGCCTGGTGCACGGCTCGGCACTCAACACGTCGGGGCGCTCGCGCAACTTTTTGCTGTATGAAGTCGCCGCCGGCGACGCCTGGCCACTGGCTGGCGGCTTTGCCGCCTACAAAGATTTTGAAGAGTTCAGCAGCCGCCTGCTGTGCGGTGACAATACCTTTCAACCCCGCATGACCGCCGTGCCGCTGCGCATGCCGCTGCCTCGACCACCCGATGCCTCGTCGCTGTATCAGGCACAGAAGAATCTGGGCAAACGGTACTTCGACGTTGTACGCTAAGACCGACTGACCACAAGAACTCAATCCCGAGGAGACACACCATGAAAACCCTGATCAGCGCACTGGCGATCACCGCCAGCTTCACGCTCGCGCCGCTAGCCGCCGCCCAGCCGACTCTGGTACTGGGCGGTTCTGACGCCGTTGGCACGGTCATCGACCGCACCAACGCCATGTTCACCAAACTGGTCAACGAGCGGGCTGCGGGAAAGGTCAAGATCAACTTCATCCAGGGCGAGCAGCTGGGCAGTGACGTGCAGGTCATTGAGCAGATGATGAAGGGTTCGGTTGCCATCTACGGCGACGTGCTCGACTGGTACGCCAACTGGGTCAAGGATTTCTCCGTGCTCGCCTGGGGCTTCACCTTCCGCGACAACGATCATTTCCAGAAATTTCTCGAGTCGCCCACCTTTGCCTCCATGGCCGAAGAACTGCGTACCAAGCAGGGCCTGCGCATCCTGGCAGCGGCACCCACCCAACCGCGCGTGCTCTTCGCCAAGAAGCCGGTCAACGTGCCCGACGACCTCAAAGACGTGAAGATGCGCGTGCCCGAGATCAAGACCTATCTCAACCTGTGGCAGACCATGGGCACCAAGCCAGCCCGTGTGGCATGGGCTGAGGTGTTTCTGGGCCTCAAGACGGGTGTGATCGACGCGGCTGAAGGCCCGATCGGTTCGGCCTATGCGCAGAAGTTTCACCAGGCGGCCACCAACGTCATGCGCACCGACCACATCATGTCGTCTCAGCACATCACCATCAATGAAAAGACCTTCCAGTCGCTTCCGGCGGATGTACAAAAGATCATGATCGACGCCGCTCGCGAATCGATCGCCTGGGGGCGCAAACAGGCGGAAGCAGAAACTGACGAGGTGGTTGCCAAGATGGCTGCGGAAGGTGCCAAGGTCATCAAGCTCAATACAGCGCCCTTTGCCGATAAGGCCGTCTCGGCCGCAGATGGCATGGAAAAGGACGGTGCCTGGTCAGTGGGGCTGTACCAGCGAATCCGGGCTATCCAATAAGTCGGCACCCCCCACTCGCCCTCTTCAACCTGAACCCGCCCGGGCCTTAAACCCGGGCGGCGTCGCTGCCGGTCAAGGGCAGCTTCGAAGCCGGATCAAGTCTCCATGAATGCTCTGCTCACCCGCTGGTGGCAGCTGCTTGAAGCGCTGGGGCGCCTTGAGCGCGCGCTCGGCATCGCCCTGATCATTACCATCGTCGTGTCCATCACCATTCAGGTGTTCACACGTTATGTGTTTGGCCAGCCGCTGGTCTGGGTTGAGGAACTGGCCGGGTACTGTTTTCTGTGGTCTGTCTTCATCGGTGCGTCGCTGGGCATGAAGCAGCTCAGACACATCCGCATCGAAACCTTCGTGTCCCGGCTAGGGGTACGCGGCCGATCACTCTGGCGTGCCGTCAGCTGGCTGCTGGTGTGCGTGATCGCCTCTACAGTAGCCTTTCAGGCCTGGGACATCATGGAGGTAGAGTCGCGCAGTCGCACGATTTCACTGCCCGTCGACCTGCCACGCCATCTTTTTTACTCGGTGCCGCTTTTTTACTGCATGGCCTCGATCGCGTTCACCGGTGCGCAGCTGCTTCTGTCCGAACTGATCAGCCTGATGACCGGTCGGCCTGCAGACGCTGAATTGGCGCGGGCAACCCGCGAACAAGCCGATCGGGAAGCCGAAGCACAGGCTGAGCTCGAGTCGGAACAGCGTGCCGCGCATGAGGCGCAGCTTCGAGCAAGCCAGCGCGGCAGTTAATCTTGAAACAAAGCCGATCAAGCACTTGATCCGAGAGTCCAGGCCATGGAAGTTCTACCGCTGTTTCTAATCATGTTCGGGCTGATCGCGATAGAGCTGCCAATCGCGTTCTGTCTGGTCGCAGCAGCCCTGGGATGGCTGCTCTTCTTTTCACCGGTGCCGATGTCACTGGTGGTTCAACGCATGAGTTCGGGCATCGACAGCTTTCCGCTGTTGGCCATTCCGCTGTTTGTACTGGCCGGTAATCTTCTCAATTCCGGCGGCATTGCGAACCGCATCTTCGAGTTCACCACCTCGGTGGTGGGTCATATCCGAGGCGGGCTTGCTCAGGTAAATATCTTGGCAAGCCTGGTGTTTGCCGGCATGTCGGGGGTTGCGCAAGCCGATGCTGCCGGCCTTGGAACGGTCGAGATCCGCGAGATGAAAAAGCGCGGGTTCGACCCGGCTTTTGCCGCAGCAGTGTCAGCGGCTTCGGCGATTGTGGGGCCCATCATTCCACCATCGGTCATCATGGTGCTGTACGGGGTGCTGGCACAGGTCTCGATCGGTGATCTGTTCCTGGCCGGAATCATTCCCGGCATGGTGATCGGGTTCATGCTGATGGCCATGGTCTGGATCTTGGTGGCCACCGGTCGAGTCCACGCGCCGGTCGAGCCCAAACCGCCGCCCGGTACCATGCCGCGCACCTTTGTACGGGCGCTGCCAGCCCTGATGGCTCCCATCATACTGATGGTGGGCCTGCTCACCGGCGTTGCAACCCCCACCGAGCTCGGTGCAGTCACCGTGGTCTACGCCACTATCCTGGGCTTCGCCTATCGCGAACTGACCTGGAAACGCCTGGCCCACTGCATTCAGGAAACTTTCGTAACCACCGGCGTGCTGGTTTTCATCATGGCGGCTGCCGTGCCCTTCGGCTGGGCCATTGCCGTCAATAACGTGCCAGCCAATCTCGCCGCCTGGCTACTTGACCTTACCTCCAACAAGTGGGTGATTCTGGGTCTGATCAATCTGCTGCTGCTGGCGGTGGGATGCATCATGGAGACCACCGCCATTCTGCTGATCGCGGTACCCACCTTTCTGCCGCTCATCATGATGCTGCAGATTGACCCCATTCACTTCGGTCTGATCATCATCCTGAATCTGTTGATCGGGGCCACCACGCCACCTTTTGGTGTGCTGTTGTTCATCGTGCAGCACATCGCGCAAGTAAGCTTTGCCGCCGTGGCGCGTGCCATCCTTCCCTTCTACATTCCGCTGATTTTCGCACTCCTGCTCATTACCTATTGGCCCGACCTGTCACTTTGGCTGCCGAGAGTATTGAAATAACCCAGATCTTCCTCCAGGCCGCCTGCCTTGGCCCGCTTTGCGTATCATTCGCTCAACGATTCACGAGGAGGACTGCGATGCTTAGACTCGCTCTGGCCGCGATGGCCTGCTGCATGCTGACGACCCAGCCCGCATCAGCGCAAGACATCTACCCCAGCAAACCCATCACGCTCATCGTTCCGCAGGCCGCCGGTGGCGCCAATGACACGGTAGCGCGCGCATTCGCGCAGCGCCTGGGCGCAGCCTTCGGACAGCCGGTGGTCATCGAGAACCGCCCGGGTGCTGGGGGTAATGTCGGCACTACGCTGGTTGCCCGCGCGCCCAAAGATGGCTACACCCTGATGCTGACAGCGCAAAGCGCACAGACCATCAACCCGGCCCTCTATCGCAATCCTGGATTCGATCCGATCAAAGATTTCGAACCCATCATGACGGTGGCCACAGCACCCTACCTGCTGGTCGCCAACCCCGGGTTTTCGGCCAACTCCCTCAAAGATCTGATCGACATGGCCAAGGCACGGCCCGGCAAGGTTGACTACGCATCGGCTGGTAACGGCACCCTCAATCACCTGCTCGGAGTCATGCTGAACAGTGCGGCCGGCGTCCATATGGTGCATATCCCCTACCGCGGCGCGGCAGCGGCGGCGACCGACGTGGTATCGGGTCAGGTGCCGGTTACCTTCGGAAGCTTTCCGGGCGTCATTCCCTTCGTCAAGAGCGGCAAGCTCAAGGTGCTCGCGGTCGCGACCGAGAAGCGCACTCGCCTCGCCCCTGAATACCCCACCATGGCCGAGACGCTGCCGGGCCTGTTTGCCAATTCTTGGTACGGTCTGTTCGCACCGGCTGGTACGCCACAACCCGTGATCGCGCGCATTGTGGCCGAATCCACCAAGGTGCTGGCCGCACCCGATCTTCAGGAGCGTCTGGCATCACAGGGTGCCGAGGCTGCGCCCAGTACTCCCGAGGAGCTTGCCCGGCTGCTCAGGGATGAACTGGTGCTATGGGCCCGCATCGTGAAGGAATCCGGGGCAACCATTGACTGATCGGACAACACCCGCATGAGTACCGCTATATCGCATGTCATCCGCCTCGACCCTGCTGACAATGTTCTGATTGCCCGGGTCGAAATGCCACAGGGAACGCCGATTGCCGAACTGGGCGCGGCCACGCTGCAGCCCGTCGCGATGGGACACAAGATCGCCGCCCGACCGCTGCGCGCGGGCGAGGCCGTTCTCAAGTACAACACCGTCATCGGCTATGCGGCTACCGACATCGAAGCGGGCAGCTGGGTGCACAGCCACAACATGCGCTTCGACGCGGTCGAAAAAGACTATGCGTTTGGTCGCGACTACCGGCCCACTCACTACCTGCCGCCCAACGAACGCGCCAGCTTCATGGGCTACCACCGGGCTGACGGCTCCGTGGGCACCCGCAACTACATCGGGGTGTTCATAACCGTGAACTGCTCGGCGACGGTCGCGCGGCGTATCGCTGCGCATTTCAAGAATGGTGCCCTCGATCCCTATCCCAATGTGGATGGTGTGGTGGCGTTTGTGCATGATCAGGGTTGCGGCATGGAAATGAGCGGCGAGCCCATGGAGTTGCTCAGGCGCACACTGGCTGGCACGATCCGCCACCCCAATATCGCCGGTGCCATCGTGGTTTCGCTGGGCTGCGAACGCAACAACCTGGCCCGCTTCTTCGAAGAGCAGGGCCTCAGCGCAGGCAAGATGCTGCGCACCATCACCATGCAGGAGGCGGGTGGCACGCAGGCGGCGATTGATCTGGGCATTGCCCATGTCAAGGAGATGCTCGAGCACGCTAATCAGTTCAAGCGGGCGCCGGCCAGCGCCGAACACATCATGGTGGGCCTACAGTGCGGCGGCTCCGATGGCTTCTCAGGCCTGTCGGCCAATCCCGCGCTGGGTAAAGCGGTTGACATTCTGGTGCGCCATGGCGGCACCGCGATCCTTTCAGAGACTCCGGAAATCTATGGCGTTGAGCACACCCTCACCGCACGCGCGCGGTCCCGCGAAGTGGGCGAGAAACTGGTTGAGCGCATGAACTGGTGGCTCGAGTACAACCGCGGACGCGATACGCAGATCAACGGCAACGTCTCGCCCGGTAATCACTCAGGCGGCCTCGCGAATATTCTGGAGAAAAGTCTGGGGGGTGCCAAGAAAAGCGGCTCAAGCGGACTCATGCAGGTTTACCGCTACGCGGAGCCGGTGCGTGAGAAGGGCTTTGTGTTCATGGATACCCCCGGCTACGATCCGGTATCCGCGACAGGGCAGATTGCGGGTGGTGCCAACCTGATCTTCTTTACCACCGGGCGCGGCTCGTGTTTCGGCTCATACCC
>JBIKMC010000447.1:0-8066 GCA_044359405.1 Burkholderiaceae bacterium | reverse complement strand
TGGCGCTGCTCCTCTCCAGGGCCACGAAACCCGACAGTTGCGCGAAGCCAAACACATCAATCGCCAGCTCTCCACTGGCCCTGGTCAGCTCGCCTAAGCTGCCGTCCGCATCCAGCGTGATGCTCGACTCTGGACCAGCCAGAACGTCGAGCTGTCGCAGCCCATGATCGACCACGACATCCGCTGCACCATTCGTACCTTTAATACCTCGGTTGATCTCGACGTCCAGGCTGGTGGCACTCATCTCAAGCCCATCAACGCCCACGAACGAAATCTCGCCAGCGGAAGCCTTCAAGGTGCTGAATTCGCGCGCCGCACGGTTGGTACCTGCGGGCAGCTGCTCGGTCATGAGCGCAAGGCCAAAGTCGACCCTACGCAGCGAAAGCCCTACCGCGTCATCAGTACCTCCATTGATGCCAGCGAACGCATCGACACCGGATGCGCCCAGCGTGAGCAGATCAACATCAATCTCAGTCGGTGCTTTCGCCGTGGCTGGATCGTCTGTGTAAACACCATCGTTCAGGAAGACTTTGTCGGTGCGACGCTCAAGTGCGAAAGCACCGCTGGCCTGGAAGAAGCCGAACACATCGAGGCTGAGGTCACCGCTGGCGCGCAGGGCATTACCCCATGCACCATCCATATCGAAGCTGATGCTGTCAGAGACACCGGTTGGGACACTGAGCGCCGTCTTGCGCGCACTGTTGGGATCGTTGGCATCAGTCAGGCTGTAGTCGACCACTGAGTCACCCGCCATGCCCGCGCGGTTGACCATCACCTCAAGATTCTCGCCCCGCGCGGTAAGCCCTTCAACCCCGATGAAGGCCGCGGCACCGGCAGTGGCTTTCAAGCTGGTCCAGCTGCGTGCGGCATTGGACGTATCGCCCATCAGTGCCAGACCGAAATTAACATCCTGAAGCTGCAGACCCAGGGCGTCGGCGGTTCCACCGTTGGTTCCGGCAAACGCATTGATACCCTGACCACCCAGGCGCAAAACCTGCGCCTGTGCCGTGCTGCCATTCGCAAGAGTGATCGTCTGAGCGGCGGCGGCTTTTTCAATGGCGAACTCGCCCTCGAGCTGAACGAAGCCAAAGGCATCGATGGCAAGCCGTCCGCGCGCTTCGGTGTAGACACCACGCGAACCGTCGAGCGCAAGCTGAATGCTGCCGGCTGGACCCGTTCGAATGCTCAGGTCTGTTGCGCGATTAGCGCCGCCCGAGGGCACGGCATAGTCAATGACGGTCCCGTCAGCCGCAGCCCGGTTGATGCCCAGGGAGAGGTCACGAACGCCCAGCGTCAACCCTTCGATGCCAACCAACTCGGCGCCGCCAACCGCAGCCTGCGCAGAATTCCAGCGACGCGCCGTCTTTCCGGCCGTGATGTCGGCCGCACTCAGCCGCTCGCTGACCATGGCAAGTCCCAGGTCAACTGACGACAGTTGAAGCCCGACGCCACCAGCGCCCACAAAGGCACTGAGCCCTTCAGCACCCAGCAACAGAAGATCAGCGCTGACCGGCGTTGCCGCTTCATTCACCGATGCGGTTGAGGCCAGATCAGCGAGCGTGACCGACCCGATACGACGCTCAACCGAAAAACCGCCCGATGCCTGCGCAAAGCCAAACAGATCGATTTGCGCGTTACCGCTGGCGCGCAAAAGCTCACCCTGAGTAGCATCCATCGCCAATGCGATCGAGCCAGGGGAGTTGACCGTACCCGTGTTGATGGCAAGCGGTACCGCAAGCGTATCGACCAGACTGCCGTCGCTGGCCGCTTGATTGATATCGATGGACAAGGTGTCTGCCGACAGCGTCAGACCAGACGCGCCCGTGAGACTGACTGACCCGGCAGCGGCGGCGAGACTGGACCACTTGCGCGGCGTACCCGTGGCACCCGCGGGCAAGGTTTCATTGAACAGCGCCAGACCAAACTCGACGTCTTCAACCGCGAGCCCCAGCGCACCGCTTTTGAGTGTGCCGTCATCGTTAAAGCCACCGCCAACACCGACAAAGGCATCCAGATTCGAACCGCCCAGTTGCAGGCCGCGCGCTGCAACAGACTTACCGTCACCCAGCGTGACCGTGGTGTCCGCTTGCGATACGGTCAGCGTACCACTGGCGTGAAAGAAGTCTTCAACGGCCAGCGTAAAACTGCCACTCGCCTGCAGCAGCGGGCCGCTGGCCGCCGGTGCATCCAGCGCAAGCGTCGCGCCCGGCGCCGTCGCGAGCTCGATGGCATTTGCACCAGCAAAGTCGAGCACCGATCCATCGACCGCAGCCTTGTTGACGACGATGGCAAGATCACTGCCGGTGAGCGTGATGCCCGGCAGACCCGCGACGCCGACCGTATTCGCGTGGCCCGTCAGGGCGGACCACTGGCGCGCCACCTTGCCCGCCGCCGGAGACTGTTCGGTAAAGAGCGCCAAGGCGAAATCAACTTCGCCGAGGGATAGCCCGGCCTGGTCAGCGCTACCGGCACCCGCGCCTATGAAGGCATTGACACCGCCGGCGCCCAGGGTGAGGCGATCAACAGAAATGCTATTGCCCTGCGCATCTTTGACCGTGCCGGTCGATTTTTCAAAAGCGAATCCGCCGTCGACCTGCAACATACCAAAGAGGTCGAGCCCAAGTTGTCCGCTGACCCGTGTGAGCGAACCCGCAAGACCGTCCATGTCCAGCGCGATGATGTCGCCCGCATCAGGGCCCGTGCTGATCTGCATGCCGCTGGCGGCAAAGTCAACCACCAGATTCGCGTCGACACTTGCGATGAGCGGCGCCACGCTACGCGTTGCGCCCTGCTGTTCGACAACAAGTTCAGCGCTAGCCGCGCCGCTTTGCGTCGTGACCGTCAGCGCATCGAGGTCAGTACCACCCAGGCTGCCGCCGAAGCTGATGTCATAGGTACCCGCAGCGACTGCCGATACCGAAACCGAGGCACCCGTTAAGCCCCCGGTTGTCAATGCCTGCACCAGAGCCGTCTGCACATCGACTGCCGACGCATCAAGCGCCAGGCTGGATGTGGTGTAGGTGATACCGCTGCGCTCAAGGCTTAGCGTAAAGCTGCCCGAACCATCAGAGCTGACACTGACACGCTGCACTTCATCGACGGCGGCCGTGGTGACTGTTTGAGCCGTGGTGCGTGTGTAGCCACGCTGGGCGACGGCAAGCTCCGCCCCGGTCTGAAGGGGCTCAAGCTCAATGCGCATCACCTTGACCGATACGCCCTGCAGGGTACCGCCAAAGCTGACTCGCCAGCCTCCGGTAATGGCCGTAACAGTGGCCTGAGCGCCGGCAATCGATGACAGCGCAGTATTGAGTGCCGTCTGAACCTGGGCCGCCGTTGCGCTTGAACTGATCACCCCGGTTCGAAGCGTGGTACCGCCGTGATCGAGCGCTAGTCGGAAACTGCGAGCCTCGGCTGTGGAGAGCCTCAGCTCTTGAACCGTGGCCTGCTGGGTAGTGACCGGTGTAACCGTGGCGCGAGAGCCGTTCTGCACACCCACTACCGTGACATCCACACCCGTCTCGGTATGGACCTGAATAAGCGGTACATCGGTGTAGGCCAGGGGCGCCGAGAATCGAACAAAGTATTCAGGTGCGGCGGCCGTCGCGGACTGGTCGAAGCTGACCGTCGCCTTGCCGGCACCGTACAGTTGATCAATCGCCGCCTGTAGTGGCTTGACGTTTTGGGTAGGACTGCTGCGCGAGAAATCCGTCAGGCTGCTAACGGTACTGCCCGCCTGCAGACGGTAGCGCACGCTAGTGTTGTTGACCGCACCCGCGAACTTAATCTTCTGAACTTCGCGGACATCAGTACCGACCACCGTTGTCTGCCCGGTTGGGAAGACTCCACCTTCGACCGTGATCGCCACACTGCCGGTCGCCGATGCCGGCACGAAGTTAAGCCCAATACGGCTGACGTCTTTACCCGCCAGCGCCCCGTTGAATTCAAGGGTGAAGCCTGCCGCCCGCGTGCCGCTGACCGTGACGTTACCCGCTCCGATCGAACTCAGACTTTCAAGCGCGTCGCGAACCGCGGCGATGATGGTGGCATCGCTTGCCCCCGACGCGAGCACGGCATCGCCGGTATCACCATCCAGGCTGAATCGAAGCGTTCCAACGCCGGCAGTCAGGCTCAAGCCCAGACGCGTGTTCTGGGTACCCGTGCCGTAGGTAACATTGTTGACCGCGGCAGCACCCGCCCGCACTTCAACCAAGCCGCCCGCCACACTGGCTGCTTCCGCATTGACGGTCAGTGTTGAAAAATCAGTGCCTGCCAGCGCGCCGCCAAAGCGGATGGTGAAACCTTCGGTCTCATCACCCGTGACCGTGATTTCACCTTCAAGCCCACCCTGGGCATTGCTGCGCCCGGCAGCAATCAGAAGCGCCTCAATTTTGCGACGCAGTTCGTTGCGGGTGGAGTCGGCCGTGCGATTGGCGGCCAGCGTCATCGCCACCTGCTGCCCGCCAAAGGCCAGCAGCAGGGTTCCGGCCGTCATGCTGGTCCTGAGCGCGAGGACGGTTTCGTCCTTGGCATCAGGCTGCGCTAGCGCCGTGCCCTGTGTGGACAGGTTGCGATTAATCGCAAGGTTTAGGGTGGATACATCGACCGTCAATCCGTCAACGCCCACGAAGGCGGCCTGGCCGATGCTGCCCTGCAGGGCCATCCACTTGCGAGCTTCATTGGTCGTATCGCTCATCAGCGCCAGACCGAAGCTCATGTCAGCCAGGTTGAAACCCAATGCATCGGGGCTTGCGCCATTAAGACCCGCGAAGGCAGTGACCTCTTTCGCGCCGATGCGCAATAAGTTCACCGCAAGGTCTTGCCCGCTGGACAGGGTTACATTGGCCTGAGACTTCTCAATGGCGAAGCTGCCGGCAATGGAAACGAACCCTGCGACCTCGAGAGCCAGCGTCCCGGCAACGCGAGTCAACTCGCCGGCGGCGGCTTCGTAGTCGATGGTGATGCTGTTGCCACCGCCCAGGCTCAAGGTAACCGGGCTGGACTTGAAGTCAATGAGCTTGCCGTCGCTGGCGGCGCGGACCAGCTCAACCATGAGATTGTTACCGGCCAACGTGAGGCCCGGAGCCCCTTCAACGCTGATTGAACCCGCGTTACCGCGAAACACCGTCCAGCTGCGACCAGCCCCGTTGTTGGGCAAGACTTCAGAGACCAGCACCAGACCAAACGCCAGGTCGCTGATGGCAAGACCAGTACGCTGGCTGCTGGAGCCCATACCGGCGAAGGCGGAAAGGCCCGAGCCACCGATACGCAATAAACGCGCATCATCAAGCGCACTGGCGTCAGACAGCGTGAAATCAGCCGTTGCAGCACTCGCTGAGAAATTGCCGGTGACCTTGATAAAATCAGCGATGCTGAGCGTGCCACCCGTGACCGTGGCACCTCGTAAATCGGTAGCCTCCAGCGTGTCGAAGGTGAAGTTGAGCGAGCCAGCCGAGACCGTCTGGTTAGACCAGGCGGCACCCGTGCTGTTGTAAAAGACACGGGCCTCATCGGCGCTGAGCGTGACGTAGCCGCCGAGGTCAGCCAATAATGCACCCTGCGCCTGCAAGGCAGTACCGTTACTGGTGAAGACAACGCCAATATCAGCAGCGCTCACGCCCAACTTGAAGTCGCCCGCGCCGAGGCTTGCCGTGGCATCGTCGCCAATGAGCACAATCTGCTGCTTGACACCATCGCGATCGAAACCGAAGTTGCCGCTGAGCACCAAGCTGTCGCCGAAGGCCAGATCAACGGCCCCGGAGATGCTGAAGCCCTTGCGCGCAAAATCGATCTTGAAGGGCAAGGCGTCCAAGGCACTCTGCAGGAACGGCAGCTGCGGCAACTGGAGGCCCAGCAGGCTCAGATCAAGCCCCGGAAGTTTGAGATCGCCTAAGCGGAACACCAGCTCAGGCAGGCTGAGGCTGGGCCAGTCAATTTTTGCGCCATCGCTGCCTGCCGAACTGTGCGAACTGCCGGCGCCCGCAAACCAGCTCGTGAGCCCGCTCAGGCTGACATTGGGCCAAGAGGGCAGCAGAGTCGACCAGTCAAATGTAATGCCAACGCCCGATAGGTTCAGGCGTGGCAGTGCGAACAGCAGCTCAGGCAGGGTGAGGTTGGACCAATCAAGCTTGATATCAGGAAACTTGGCTGCAAACCCTGCCAGCTTCAAGGACGCAAGATCAGGGGCCCAGCTTCCCGCCGACGGCAGAGAAAAACTCAGACCGGGCAGATTGAGATTTTTAAGCGCATTGAGCAAATCGGGCAGAGCAAGGTTGCCCCAGTTAATGCCCGCACCCGGCACGCCCGTGGCACCGATGAAAGAAGGCAGGCTGAGATCGGGCCAGTTGATGCCGTTAGCCGACAGCAACTTGGAGGGGCTTATATCGAACCCGGGAATGTTGAGCTTGGGCAGCGAGAAGACGAAATCGGGCAGTGACAGGTTGCCCCAATTGTTGATGCCACCACCACTCAAGCTACCCAGGCTGAAGTCTGGCAGACCTAACTTGAAGTCGAGCAACGAACCTAGACTGGATAGCAGCCCCGACGTGGGCAGCTTCAGACCCATCAGGCCGAGATCAAAGCCGGGCAAATTGAGCTCGGACAGGTTGAAAACAATTTCAGGCAGAGTGAGTTTTGACCAGTCGATGGTCTTGCCGTGCGCCGATGCGCTGCCGTTACTTGACAGCCAGTTCTTGAGATTGGCGAAGCTGACATCAGGCCACGCAGGCAATAACGTGGCCCAGTTGAAATCAATGGCAAGACCCGCGATGTTGAGTCGCGGCAGACTCAGTAACAGCTCGGGCAGCTTGAGGGCTGTCCAGTCAAGTTTGATGTCCGGAAACGCCCCATCCAACTGCGACAGCTTGAGTCCACCGATACCAGCCGGGAAACTACCGGGCAAGGTGATGCTGATACCCGGCAGGTTGAGGCCGCGCAGTTCGCTCAGTAAATTGCTCAGACTGAGGTTCAACCAGTCGGTGGTGCGACCCGTGCCCAGCGCCGCATTGAGATTGGGCAATGTGACCTCGGGCCAGCCGAAGTCGAAACGCTCAAGCAGTTTGGAGAAGTCGGGCGCCAGTCCAGGCAGATTCAGTCGCGAGAAAGCGAAGACGAACTGCGGCAGCGTGAAGCTGGGCCAATTGATGCCCTTACCTGAACTGTCAGATGCCAGTGAGGAAAGGCTCAGGTTAGGCAGTTTGAAATCAATGCCTGGGATTGAAAAGCCCAGCGTAGGCAGGGCCAGGCCAAGCGACGGAAAACTCAGTCGAGACAGATCAATATTGGGCAGCGAGAACGACAAATTGGGCAGATCGAAACTCGGCAGCCCCGGCATGCTCAGGTCAAGATGCGGAAACGATGGCAGCGAAAAATTGAAGTCGGGCAGCGACAGCGTGAAGCTCTGTCCGCTGGGCGGATCATTGAAGGTGTTGAAGTTGAACGGCAGATTCACAGGCAGTGCAGTAAAGCCCGGGATAAGCTCACTGCCATCGCCCCGGGTCAGTTGCAACTCACCCACCTTGAGGTTACCCACAGCCCCGAAGCTGCCGTTAAGTCGCGCAAGAATCAGCGCACCCTCAAGACCGCCAATGCCTAAGCGTATTTCAGTGCCGCCTGCACCCACGGTGAGGGCGGTTTCACCCTCTTGCAGCGTGACGACAAAGGCCTGCTGCGCGGGCTGCCCCTGCAGCAGCACCATGGGTTGACGAGCAATGCCGAAGTTACCGGCCAACTTGAAGGCTGTCCCGCCAAAGCTGAGGTTGAGATCAAGCTCGGCGTTGACGGCGAAGAAGTCGTGATGCACCTCTTCAGAGAAGTCAAAATAGCGACTGCCGATGCTGGCCGTGACCGCGCGGCCGGTGTTGTTGAAACCGACCTGTACGCTTTTGACGTCGGCAAAAGACATCGATGAAAGGGCAGCACCGTTGCCGTCGGTCAGCGATACCGACCCGGCACGCAGAAGGCCCGCCGTACCATCATCAGCCGCCAGCACGCTGCCTGAGATATCGGCAAAGCGCAGCTGCAGTGCATCTGCGCCCGTTCCCGTCGACAAAGTGAGCGTGGCATCTTCA
>JBIKMC010000015.1:0-26599 GCA_044359405.1 Burkholderiaceae bacterium | reverse complement strand
GCCCGGGCGGCCTACAGGCCTACACCGCTCCTGCGGTCAACATGCCCGCGCCCGGGCAGCGCACAGGCACGATTCGGTCAGGGGCCTGACCGAACCGGTTACGGATGTGTGATCAGAAGAAAGCCTGAATTCCGGTCTGAGCGCGGCCCAGTATCAGTGCGTGGATGTCGTGCGTGCCCTCGTAGGTATTGACCACCTCAAGGTTGACCAGGTGGCGCGCCACCCCGAACTCATCGCTGATGCCGTTGCCACCCATCATGTCGCGAGCCACGCGCGCGATGTCGAGCGACTTGCCGCACGAGTTGCGCTTCATGATGGAGGTGATTTCAACGGCCGCGGTGCCTTCGTCCTTCATGCGACCCAGACGCAGACATCCCTGAAGACCCAGGGTGATTTCAGTCTGCATGTCGGCCAGTTTTTTCTGGATGAGCTGATTGGCCGCCAGCGGACGACCAAACTGCTTTCGGTCCAGCACGTATTGCCGTGCTCGCATCCAGCAGTCTTCTGCCGCGCCCAGCGCGCCCCAGGCGATGCCGTAGCGGGCGCTATTGAGGCAGGTGAAGGGGCCGCGCAGGCCCTCCACGCCGGGCAGCAGCGCGGACTCGTCGACGGCCACACGATCCATCACGATTTCGCCGGTGATAGAAGCCCGCAGACCGACCTTGCCCTTGATTTTTGGGGCTGACAGTCCTTTCATGCCTTTCTCGAGCACAAAGCCCTTGATGCGTCCGTCGAAGTCGCCACCCTGGCACTTGGCCCAAACCACGAACACGTCGGCAAACGGACTATTGGAGATCCACATCTTGGAGCCGGTGATTTCCCAGCCACCTGGGACAGCTTTGGCGCGGGTGTCCATGGAGGCCGGATCGGAGCCGTGATTGGGCTCAGTCAGTCCGAAGCAGCCGATCCATTCACCCGAGGCGAGTTTGGGCAGATACTTGCGGCGCTGCGCCTCGGTGCCGAATTCGAAGATGGGCAGCATGACCAGCGAACTCTGCACGCTCATCATGGAGCGATAACCCGAGTCGACCCGTTCGACTTCGCGGGCGATCAGGCCATAAGAGACATAGTTGAGCCCAGGGCCGCCATATTCGGCCGGGATCGTAGGACCCAGCAGGCCGATTTCACCCATCTCGCGAAAAATGGCGGGGTCGGTGCTTTCCTCGCGGAAGGCTTCCAATACCCGGGTGGCCAGCTTGTCCTGGCAATAGGCGGCGGCCGCATCGCGCACCATGCGTTCATCATCGGTGAGCTGCGCATCAAGCAACAAGGGGTCTTGCCAGCTGAAGCGAGCCTGGGAATTGGAATTGGCCATGAGATTTCCTGGTTTTTAAAACATGCAGATACCGGATTTTACGACTCGGCCTGACCGGATTCGCCGCTGCACCTTCGCTGCGCAGGGGCTTGCAGTCCGGAGCGGACGGTCCGCGCCGCGATGCGTGGCGGTTTGGGTAGCGGTTTGGGCGGAGCGGTTCAGGGCACCACGGCGGTGACTTCGATTTCCACTTTTGCCCGCTCTTCCATCAGCGCGACGACTTGTACGGCGGTCATGGCCGGGTAGCAGACACGGCCGTCGGGGCCAGTCATCAGCTCGCGATAGGCCGAGCCCAGCGCCTTGCCGGCCGACAGGTATTCATCGCGACTGGTGACATACCAGGTCATGCGCACAATATGCTGCGGACCGGCATCGGCCTGCGCCAAAACGGCCATGATGTTGGCCAGCGCCTGACGCGCCTGACCTGCGAAGTCATCGGTTTCAAACTGGCACTGCGCATTCCAGCCGATCTGGCCAGCCACGCTCACGAGTGTGCCTCGGGCGGCGATGCCGTTCGCATATCCCTTGGGGCGAGCCCAGTCGGGCGGTTGCAGAGTCTTCATAGGGTTAGGGTCTGATCAATAGCAGTTGAAAGGGCGGTCAAGGAAAGTCTGAGCAGGGCTCTACAAATCGGTTCGTACCTTCCACAGTTCGGGAAACAGGACGACGTCGAGCATCTTGCGTAAATAGCTCACCCCCGATGTGCCACCCGTGCCCGGTTTGAAACCGATCACCCGCTCGACGGTGGTCACGTGACGGAAGCGCCATTGCCTGAAGGCGTCTTCGAGATCGATGAGCTCTTCGGCCAGTTGATACAGATCCCAGTGCTCGCGCGGCGCGCGATACACCACCAGCCAGGCCGCCTCAAGCGCTGTTGAAAACGGCCGGTGTTCAGCCCATGCGCGCTCAAGCTCTGCCGCCGGAATATCAAAGCCGCGCCGGGCCAGCAGGCGGATCGCCTCATCGTAGATCGACGGCGAATTCATGGTCTCAGCCACGCGTGCGTACAGATCGGGACGATGCGCGTGCGGCCTGAGCATGACCGGGTTACGATTTCCCAGCATGAATTCGATCTGCCGGTACTGGTAGGACTGAAAGCCTGAAGACGAGCCCAGGTGAGGCCGCATGGCGGTGTATTCAGACGGTGTGAGCGTGGTCAGCACGTCCCAGGCATGCACCAGCTGCTCCATGATGCGTGACACGCGGGCCAGCATTTTGAAGGCGGGCGACAGCTCATCAGCGCGCATGCACTCACAGGCCGCGGCCAGTTCATGCAGCACCAGCTTCATCCACAGCTCGCTGGTCTGATGCTGGATGATGAACAGCATCTCGTTGTGGTCGGGCGAGCGTGGCTGTTGCGCGCCCAGGATGTCATCCAGGTGCAGGTAGTCGCCATAGCTCATCGCCTTGGAAAAATCCAGGCGAGCGCCTTCAACGCCAGGCTGCGTGGCGTTCTTGTTCTCCGGGTCCATATAAATTACTTTAGACTTAAAGCAAATACCAGGCAACCGGGCCAGACCATACTGGCCGTTTAGATCAAGGTCGGGTCGCGTACCCAGGGGTAATCATGCGTATTGATGTGATCGGTGCCGGGCCGGCAGGCCTTTACTCGGCGATTCTGCTCAAAAAATCCTTTCCGCGTGCCGACATCCGGGTGGTTGAGCGCAACAAGCCCGATGACACCTTCGGCTTTGGCATCGTTCTATCCGATGAAACGCTGGGCAATCTGCGCGCGGCCGACGAGCCTACCCACCGCGACATCGCCGCCAACTTTGCCTATTGGGACGATATCTACGTTCAGTACAAAGGTCATGTGCTGAAGTCATCCGGGCACGGGTTTTCGGGTATCCGGCGGCTGACCCTGCTCAACATTTTGCAGGCGCGCGCGGCTGAACTGAACATTCCGGTGCGCTACGCCACTGAGGATGGTGGCATTGATGCGCATGCCGGTGCCGATCTGGTGATCGCATCAGACGGCATCAACAGCTACGTTCGCGAAACCTGGAAAGCGCACTTCGCGCCCTCGGTTGATCTGCGCACCAACCGCTTTGTATGGCTGGGCGCAAAAATGAGCCTGCCGGGCTTTTACTACAGCTTTCGCGAGCATGCCGGTGGCATCTGGAACATGCATGCGTATCAGTACACCGAGGGTGAATCGACCATCGTCATAGAAACCACCGATGAGGCCTGGACGCGTTCGGGCGTCGGCGTGACCGACGAGCAGGCCACAGTCGATCTGGTTGAAAAGATCTTCGCCGACGATCTCAAGGGCGCCCGGGTGCTGGCCAATCGCTCGCACTGGCGGCAGTTTCCCACTATCAACTGTGCCACCTGGCGCCATCGTCATGGTGCGACCCACTACGTGCTGCTGGGCGATGCCGCGCACACGGCGCACTATTCCATTGGTTCGGGTACCAAGCTTGCCCTGGAAGATGCCATCACGCTGCATTCGGCGCTGGTGAAACACCTGGGCGAGGGCGCTGAGACTGCGGATGCGGCTGCGCTGGAAGGGGCGCTGGCCGGCTATGAAGATGCGCGTCGTGATGAGGTGGGACGTATTCAGCACTCAGCCAATGTCTCGCTGGTGTGGTTCGAAAATGTCCGGCGTTTCTGGCAGATGGACCCGGTGCAGTTCAACGTATCCTTGCTCACGCGCAGCAAGCAGATCACGTACGACAATCTGCGTATGCGCGATGGGGCGCTGGTCGATGACGCCACGCGCTGGTGGAATCGTCAGGAAGCGGCCCGTATGGGGCTTGCGGCGCAGGGCGTTGACCCCATCACAGGCAAGGTCACTGATCAGCCCGACTGGATCAAGGCGCCACCGATGTTCGCGCCCTTGCGTCTGCGCGATCTGTGGCTGCCCAACCGCGTGGTGGTATCGCCCATGGCGCAGTACTCCGCCGTCGACGGTGTGCCCAACGACTGGCATCTGGTTCACTACGGCTCGCGCGCGTTGGGCGGCGCGGGTCTGGTGTTTGTTGAGATGACTTGTGTCTCAGCCGAGGGCCGCATCACCCCAGGTTGCCCCGGTCTGTGGAATGACGAGCAGGCTGCTGCTTTCCGCCGAATCGCTGATTTTGTTCACGCCAACACGCCGTCCAAGCTGTGCATTCAGCTGGGGCATGCCGGGCGCAAGGGTTCAACTCAGGTGGGCTGGGAGCAGATGGATACGCCGCTGGCCGATACCCATCGCAACTGGCCCCTCATTGCGCCATCGCCTGTACCCTACCGCGAAGGCGTGAATCAGGTGCCGCGCGAGATGAGCCGTGCCGACATGGACGAGCTTATCGCGCAGTTCGTGCAGTCAGCCCGCCTGTCGCTGGATGCCGACTTTGACATGCTCGAATTGCATATGGCGCACGGCTATCTGCTGGCCAGTTTCCTGTCACCCATCACCAATCGACGCAAAGATGCTTATGGTGGGTCATTGGTCAGGCGTATGCGCTTTCCCATGGAGGTCTTCGAAGCGGTTCGTGCGGTCTGGCCGGCGGGTCGACCGATCAGCGTTCGCCTCTCGGCCACCGACTGGATACCAGGCGGGCAGACGGCCGCCGATTCGGTCCAGGTGGCGCGTGCCCTCAAAGCTGCCGGTTGCGATTTGATGGACGTCTCCACTGGCCAGACTGATCCGTCTTCACGCCCTGTGTACGGACGCATGTACCAGGCAGTGTTTTCCGAGCAGATCCGTCTGGAGGTGGGCATGCCCACCATGGCAGTGGGGGCCGTCACCAGCGCTGATCAGGTGAACACCCTGCTGATTTCAGGGCGCGCTGATCTGGTGGCGCTGGCCAGGCCGCACCTGGCCGATCCCTATTTCACGCTCAGGGCTGCGGCCGACCAGGACTTTCGTGGCATCGGCTGGCCGGTTCAGTACCATACCGGCGCATCGCAGTTGCACACCACGCTCAAGCGTGCGCGTGAAGATGCGGCGCGCCGCCTGTCTCAGGCAGCGCGCGAGCCGCGCGAGAACTGATCCCACGTCGTTGCGCGGCTGGGTAAACCGTTTTATTGGCGAGGCGCGCAATGACAGAGACAGCGGTTCTGGGTGGAGGATGCTTCTGGTGCACCGAAGCGGTTTTTCTTGAGGTGCGCGGCGTGGTGTCGGTGCAATCCGGCTACTGCAACGGCCATGTGGCCAATCCCAGCTACGAGGCGGTTTGTTCTGGGGACACCGGGCATGCTGAGGTTGTGCGTGTTGAGTTTGACCCGACGCTGATCGCTTATCGCGACATTCTTCAGATCTTTTTTGCGACGCATGACCCCACCACCCTGAACCGTCAGGGTAATGACATGGGTACCCAGTATCGGTCAGGCATCTACGTGTTTAACGACGCTCAGGCCGAAACAGCGCGAAATCTCATCGCCCAGTTCACACGTGACGGCGTATTCGACGGCGCGATCGTCACCGAAGTGGTGCCGCTGGCTAACTATTACCCCGCTGAGGACTACCATCAACGCTACTTCGAGCGTAACCCCTACCAGGGTTACTGCCGGTGGGTGGTGGCACCCAAGGTGGCCAAGTTTCGCGAGTCGCTGGGCCGGCGATTCGGTCGCTGAGCCGGCGCTTCGAGTACTGGCCCAGCGCCAGCTTACTGAAAGCGAAAGTTCGTGTCGGCTCCTGCGATCTCGTCTGTGGCGCGCGGTGAACTGCAGCCGGCCGAACCAAGACTCTGTCGTACCCCTTCGCTAGCCGCTTTTGCCAATCGGCTGCTTCTGGGTACGTCATCCTGGTCGTTTCCCGGCTGGGCGGGCCTGGTCTATGGTCGCGAAGCCAGTGAACAGACACTGTCACGCAAAGGCCTGACCGCTTACGCTCAGCATCCGCTGCTCAATGCGGTTGGGATTGATCGCGGCTTTTATGCGCCGGTCAGCCAGACGCAGTTTGCGCAGTATGCGGCTCAGGTTCCAGCCGATTTTCGTTTTTTGATCAAAGCACCTGACCGGGTGACCGGGGCGCTGATTCGCGACGAGAAGGGACGCGGTGTTCAGCTGAACCCGCATCACCTGGATGCTGAGGTCGCCCGCGCCGAGTTCGTCGTCCCTTGTACCGAGGGTCTGGGCGGGAGGGCGGGCGTATTGGTTTTTCAGATATCGCCGCTGCCGGCGCAGTACCTGCGCGAGAGCGCTGCCTGGATGGCGCGACTGGGCGAGTTCCTGGATCGACTGCCCCGTGGCCCCTGCTATGCGGTCGAGCTGCGCGACGCTGCGCTGCTGACTCCTAGGCTGATGCGAGTCCTGCGCGAGGCGGGCGCTCACTACTGCTTGAGTCTGCATGATCGAATGCCGCCTATCGATCGTCAGTTACGTGCCCTCGATGCGCTTCAGGGATCGGCTGGAGGCCCGCTGATTGTGCGCTGGAATCTGCATCAGGGACTGCGCTATCAGGCAGCCCGAGAGCAGTACGCGCCCTTCAATCGACTGGTTGATGAGGATCTGCCCACGCGCATGCTGTTGGCACAACGCGCCTGCTCACACCTGCTGGCGGGGCACACGGTGACCGTGATCGCCAACAATAAGGCTGAGGGCAGTGCGCCCCTGACACTGTTGCGCCTGGCCGAGGCGATTGACCGCCATATCACTTCGCCGGTGGTGGTGTCATCGGCAACCGCGGTCACAGACGGGGCTTGAGACAGGCCCCAGCCCACTCGGTTAAAGTTACGCGATGCCGCAAGCTATCACCGCACTCAATGTTCTGGGCGGCCCTCTGGAGGCCTGCTCATTCGACCCGCTCACCGGCTTCATGCGAACCGGGTGTTGCGAAACCGGGCCCGACGATCTGGGTAGCCACACCGTATGTGCCCGTGTTACTCAAGCGTTTCTCGAGTTTTCTCGGGCACGTGGTAACGACCTGAGCACACCACGTCCGCAATGGCGCTTTGCCGGTCTTAAACCGGGGGACCGCTGGTGTCTTTGCGCCAGCCGTTGGCTGGAGGCCTGTGAGGCAGGTGTTGCGCCGCCGGTCGTGCTGCAGGCAACCCACCATCATGCCCTGCGAATCGTGCCGCTCGAATTGCTGCGTCGACATGCCTGGGGCTCTGTCGATGCCACGGGTCCCGACCCGTCCGACGACGCTGATTCCGGCTCTCCAGATTCTCACTGAGGCTGCCAGCCCATCATGAAGCTGCTCATCGTGCCGGTCACACCCTTCATGCAGAACTGTTCGGTGCTGATTTGTGAGCAGAGCGGCCGGGCAGCTGCGGTTGATCCAGGCGGTGACCTTGATCAGATTGACCAGGCGCTGGCCGAAACCGGGGCGCAACTTGAAAAAGTTTTTCTGACACACGGTCATATCGACCACTGTGGCGAATCGGCGCTGTATGCGCGTCGGCACGGCGTGCCGCTGGAGGGGCCGCAGCAGGCAGACCGATTCTGGATCGAGCAGCTGCCCGAGCAGGGACGGCGCTTTGGATTCGCCCGCCTGGATGCTTTTGAGCCCGATCGCTGGCTCGAGGACGGTGACACCGTCAGCTTTGGTGAACAGCAGCTGCAGGTGCTGCACTGCCCAGGGCATACGCCGGGTCACGTCGTATTTTTTCATGCGGCAAGCCGGCTCGCTATCGTGGGCGACGTGCTGTTTCAGGGTTCAATCGGCCGCACCGATTTTCCGCGTGGCGATCACGTCACGCTTATCAGGTCTATCACCCAAAAACTCTGGCCACTGGGAAACGACGTCGCCTTCGTACCTGGGCATGGCCCGATGTCAACTTTCGGCGATGAGCGCCAGAGCAATCCCTATGTGGGCGATTGGGCGCTGGCGCGGCACGGAACGGCTGGTTGACCCTCGTCCGGGCTGTACAACAGCGCCGGGTTGAAGCGCGAGGCTTCTCCGGTTACGCGAACGCCAGCCAGAGCGGGCGCATCAGCTGCCTGCCTTGCTCGAACCCCACGAGTCTTTAAGTCCCACGGCCCGATTGAAGACCGGCGCCCCAGACGTGCTGTCGACCCGGTCGGCTACGAAGTAGCCATGCCGCTCAAATTGGAATCGGTCTTCAGGCTGCGCCTGCGCCAGTGAGGGTTCAAGCTGGGCGCGGATGACGCGCAATGAATCCGGGTTAAGCGCTGCGGTGTGATCGCGACCGCCCGCGTCCGGATGCGGCTCGCGGTACAAGCGATCGTAAAGTCTGACTTCGGCTTCGCAGGCGTGTGCGGCCGATACCCAGTGGATGTTGCCCTTCACCTTGTACAGATCGGCGCCGGGCGTGCCTGATTTGGAGTCGGCAAAGTACTGCGCGTGTACCGCCGTGACGTGCCCCTGATCGTCTGTATCAAAGCCGGTGCATTCGATGACGTAGCCATATCGCAGCCGGACCCGGTTGCCGGGAAACAGGCGAAAGTAGCCCTTGGGAGGCTGCTCGGCAAAGTCCTCCCGCTCAATCCAGAGTTCGCGCGATAGCGGAAATTCGCGGCGACCCCGCTCAGGCTGCTGCGGGTGCACGGGGGCATGACAGGGCTCGCTGCTATCGCGCGGGTAGTTGTCGATGATGAGCTTGAGCGGATCAAGCACCGCGATGGCCCGGCCCGCGCTGACCTCCAGATCGTCGCGCAGTGCCTGCTCAAGCACGCCCATGTCGATCCAGGAATCAGCCTTTGAGACCCCAATACGCTCAGCGAATAATTGCAGCGCAGCGGGTGTGTAACCGCGTCGGCGTAAGCCCACGATAGTGGGCATTCGGGGGTCGTCCCAGCCCGATACCAGACCCCGCTGAACGAGTTCTTGCAGACGGCGTTTGCTGGTGATGGCGTAGGTGAGATTCAGTCGCGCGAACTCGATCTGTTGCGGTAGCGGCTTATCAAAAAAGCCACCCTCGGACAGCCGCTCGAGCAGCCAGTCATAGAGCGGACGATGGTCTTCGAACTCAAGCGTGCAGATGGAGTGCGTGATGTTCTCGAGCGCATCGGAGATAGGGTGCGCGTAGTCGTACATGGGGTAGACACGCCAACGGCCCCCAGTGCGATGATGTTCGGCGAATCGGATTCGGTAAATGGCAGGATCGCGCAGATTCATGTTGGGCGATGCCATGTCGATCTTGGCGCGCAGCACATGACTGCCCTCGGCATGTTTGCCGTCCCGCATCTCGCGGAACAGGGCAAGACTTTCGGCAGCGCTGCGCTCGCGATAGGGCGAATTGCGGCCCGCTTCAGTGAGTGTGCCGCGGTTGGTACGCATGGCCTCAGCGCTTTGCGAGTCAACATAGGCATGGCCGGCCTGAATCAGCCACTCGGCCATCTGATAGAGCGCTTCAAAGTAGTCACTGGCGTAGTACAGGTTGTCTTCGCGTTCGTCACGCCAGTCAAAACCCAGCCAGCGCACCGCATCGAGAATCGAGTCGACGTACTCCTGCTCTTCCTTGGCCGGATTGGTGTCATCGAAGCGCATGTGGCAGCGCCCGCCGTAGGCGCGCGCCAGCCCGAAATTCAGGCAGATAGACTTGGCATGTCCGACGTGCAGATAACCGTTGGGTTCAGGCGGAAAGCGCGTGCGGATGCGTGCGGCATCAGGCGCTGCCTGCCGGTGCTCAGAGGCCACGCCTGGCTGACCGGACCAGCGACGCCCGGAGTATTTAGACGAGGCAAGGTCCGCATCAATGATGCCCCGGATAAAGTTGAGGGGACGAGCGCTGGACGGTTCAGACACTGAGCAGCTCCACCTCGAACAGGAGCGTGGCATTGGGCGGAATGACGCCGCCCGCGCCGCGCGCACCATAGCCCAGCTCGGGCGGAATGATGAGCCGTCGCGTGCCGCCCTCACGCATGCCTGCAACGCCCTCATCCCAGCCGGCAATCACATGGCCCGCACCCAACGGAAAGCTGAATGGTTCACCGCGGTCTTTGCTGGAATCGAAGCGACGACCCGCTTCACCATTTTCAAAGAGCCAGCCGGTGTAGTGCACGCTGGCGTGATCGCCGCGCACGGCCTCGGCGCCAGAGCCGGTCACGATGTCGTCGAACTGAAGTCCTGAGGGGGTGGTCTGATATGCCATGCTACTTCTCCGTGAGGGGGCGAACAGGTCAGTTCGCCGAATTCGCCATTGTCGCCCGGAGTGACTCAATACGCGAACGATTGACTCCGAAATCCTTGCGGCCCAGGCGTGAGGCTGAGCGCACATGAATGACGCGGTTTGATGCGTCAAGCAGAAACTCGGTATCGTCGACAAACTTCATCCACCGGGTTTCAAACTCGGCATAAAGGTAACCGTCGCGCTGCGCGATGATGCGCGCGCCGCGCGTTTGCCTAACCGTCTCGATCAGCCGGGCGAAAGCAGCCTGTGGGTCCGGGCCGGTCGCAATCGGTTCAATGCGGTGATAGGGCGTGTCGGCATCGCTGGACACCGCGTTTTCAAGATGTGTGCGTACCGCAGCCAGCCGTCCGTCTTTAACGCCGAGATCGGCGGGGCGTGTACCTGAAAACAATCCCATTTGAGCGCCTGCGCAGCCGGCTAAGACCAGCAGGCTCAGCGCCACCAGGGCTGCGCGCAGTGCGCGTAGCGGCAGGCTTGGCTGCAAGGGCATGGCAGGCACGTGGTCATTACGAAAGGTCGCGCAGCCGGCGAATCAGGCTGGATGTATCCCAGCGACCGCCCCCCATGCGCTGCACATCGCCATAGAACTGGTCGACG
This sequence comes from Burkholderiaceae bacterium, assembly GCA_044359405.1. Lineage (GTDB taxonomy): Bacteria > Pseudomonadota > Gammaproteobacteria > Burkholderiales > Burkholderiaceae_E > SYIM01. The sequence continues at coordinate 15,664 of JBIKMC010000015.1, read as the reverse complement.
ATCGCGGTGACCGGCAACACCGAGCCGTTGCGCTTGGCTTCATCCAGGCAAAGCCCCAGATCCTTGCGCATCCAGTCAACCGCAAAACCAAAATCAAACTTGTTATCGACCATGGTCTTGCCGCGATTGTCCATCTGCCAGGACTGGGCAGCGCCTTTGCCGATCACGTCGAGCACCAGCTTCATGTCGATGCCGGCACGCGTGCCGAAATTCACAGCCTCTGAGAGGCCCTGTACCAGCCCGGCGATACAGATCTGGTTGACCATTTTTGCCAACTGACCGGCGCCGCTGTCGCCAATGCGGGTGAAGGCCCGCGCAAACGCCATGCCGACAGGCCGCGCCGCATCGAAGGCCGGCTGATCGCCGCCACACATGACCGTGAGCATGCCATTGACCGCACCAGCCTCGCCGCCAGATACGGGTGCATCAACGAAGTGCAGACCGCGCGTCAAAGCGTGCGCGTGCAACTCGCGTGCGACCGCAGCGGATGCGGTGGTATGGTCAACAAAGATGGCGCCCTTTCTCATGCCGGCGAAGGCGCCATGCTCACCGAGGACCACCGAACGCAGGTCATCATCATTACCCACGCAGGCGAACACCAGATCAGCGTCGTGGGCAGCCTGGCGCGGCGAGGGTGCCGAGGTGCCGCCGTACTCACCTGCCCAGCGATCAGCCTTGGCTGCGGTGCGGTTGTAAACGGTCACCTGGTGACCGGCGCGTTTGAGATGCCCAGCCATGGGATAGCCCATGACGCCCAGTCCCAGAAAGGCGACCTTGTGAGGTTTGACGGGTTCGTAGGTTTTGCTCATGGATGAACTCCAGTTGTCAGCGTGGTGCTAAAGCGGATCGCGATCGTATCGTGCGCAGACTCGCTCAGTGTTGGGTAGGTGCAAGGCCGTCAGGGAGACTGTCGTCGCAGCGCGCCAGCCATTGTGCGATAGGTTTTGCGACTCGCTGCCACTCGCGCTCGATCATGGGCACATGCCCGATGTTGTCTAGGCATAAAAGATCGGCGCCCAGCCAGGCTTTCAGGTGCACAGCCGTGTGTGCCGGCACCATTCGGTCGTACAGGCCATGAACCGCCAGCAGTGGGCAGCGGTTGACCGTAGGCAGGACGCCCGGAAGCCACGACATCTCCCACAGTGCGCGGCTCGACTCCCGGGACAAATGTCGGTAATAGAAACCCGTTTCGCTGGGATGCATGGGCGCATGCGCGAGCAGCCGCAAAAACTCGCGACTGGGTTCTCCCGACAGGGCCAGCCGCATGACTTCGCCCAGCGCATGCGGTTGGGTCAGGGCCATCTGCCACAAGGGGCCTGACAGACCGGTGGGGGGCACGCTGCCGATGGTAACCGCCGCACAAACAGGCCGTCCTGCGGCAATCCATCGCTGCAGCAGCAGGCCGCCCATGGAAGAACCAAACAGCACCAGCGGGCGGGCGATTCGCTGCGCGGTCCGATCGATATCGTTCAGGTAATCGGCGAGTCCCCAGAGGTCGATGTGCTCGCGACCCTCGCTAGCCCCATGTCCGCGCAGTGACACTGCCCAGACCTCGAAGCCGGCCTGACTGAAAAAGGGCATGAAGGTTTCGGCCCAGCACCAGGCATCGGTCCAGGCGCCATGCACCATCAGCAAAGCGGGTGCGCGAGGGCCTGATTGCGCCCTCATGCGCAGCAGCTCAAGCCCAGGGCCGTCTCCGTCATCGAGCCATATGGATGACACGGCGGGGACTTGTGTCCGGGAGCGCGAAGCCGGTTCAGAGCGCATGGCCGAAGATATCCGTGTATGCCGCTGGTGCAGCCTGCTCGCGCCGTCAGAATCCGACTGCCGCGCCATCACGGCGGGAGTCACTGGCCGCGACGTAGCCATCTTCGAGGGAGTCGCTCAGGCGCCAGATAAACTGCCCCGCACCAAAATCCATGTAGGGATCGAGCAGGGGTTCGAGCTTGTGTCCCAGGCCGCGCAGGGCCTGCACCACCTCGGCTTCCATACTGGTTTCCACATCGACAGCCAGACCGCGATTGACTTTCCAGCGCGGCGCATCGCAGGCCGCCTGCGGGTTTTGGTGGTAGTCAATCATGCGAACCAGCGTCTGCAGATGACCCTGCGGCTGCATGTTGCCGCCCATGACGCCGAAACTCATCTGCGGCTTGCCATCGCGCATCAGGAAGGCTGGAATGATGGTGTGGAAGGGGCGCTTATTGGGTGCGACATGATTGGGGTGAGACGGGTCCATCGAGAAGCCATAACCGCGGTTTTGCAGGGACACGCCCACATCGGGCACGACCACCCCGGAGCCAAAGCCCATGTAGTTGGACTGTATGAAAGAGATCATCATGCCGCGCTCATCGGCAGCTGTAAGGTAAATGGTGCCGCCGGGCGGTGGCAGCTTGTGCTCGAAATCGGTGGCCTGCCGGGGATTGATGCGTCGGGCAAGCGCGGCCAGACGATTGTCGTTCAGCAGGTCCGCTGCGGTGACCTGCGTCATGTAGCGCGGGTCGGCGACATGACGATAGACCTCAGAGAAAGCAGCCTTCATGGCCTCGATCTGCAGGTGACGCGACTCGACCGAGTCAACGGGCAGCGAGGGAAGGTCAAAGTGCGACAGAATTCCCAAGGCCATCAGAGCAGCGATGCCCTGGCCGTTGGGCGGGATCTCGTGCAGGCTGACGCCGTGGTAATCGCGCGAGATCGTGCCCACCCAGTCGGGTCGCCAATCGCGCAGGTCATGTTCACGTAGAGCGCCCCCGTGCGCTTTGGCGTGTGCAACCAGGGCAGCCGCCGTCTCGCCCTCGTAAAAATCGCGTCCGCGCGTTTTGGCGATACGCTCCAGGGTGCGGGCTGCGGCGGGCATTGAGAAGCGTTCGCCAATATGTGGGGCTCGGCCATGCGGCAAAAAGGTTTGCGCAAATCCGGGCTGAGCTTTCAGAACGTCGACCTGAGCGCTCCATTTGCGGTTCACCATCGGGGTGACGCCGTAGCCACGTCGGGCCAGTTCGATGGCCGGGGCCAGTAGTTCTTCGAAGGGCAGGCTGCCGTAGCGTTCATGCAGTGCCGCCCAGCCGCCGACCGCGCCAGGGACGGTCACAGCGCCCCAGCCCCTCATTGGTATGCGGCCTTCATGGTGGCGATCAAACCATGCCTGGTCCCACAATGCGGGGGCGGTACCCGAGGCATTTAAGCCTTCCAGCCGTTGCCCGTCCCAGATGATGGCAAAGCAGTCACTGCCCAGTCCGTTGGAGACTGGCTCGGCAATCATGATGGCTGCCGCGGCGGCAATGGCAGCGTCAACCGCATTACCGCCACGCATGAGCATGCGCAGCCCCGCCTGAGCGGCCAACGGCTGTGAGGTGGATACGATGTTACGAGCGAAGACCGGTGTGCGCACGGTCGGATAGTTATGCTGCCAGTCAAAAGGAGCGTTCATGGTTTGGCAAGTCCAAGTTGTGAGGCAAGGTCTGGAAAGTCTCGCGCATGAAAATCAAAGTCAGGCTCACGCGCCAGGTCGTTGCGCCCCTGCGGGCCGAACTCAAACGGACGCTCGATAAAGGCGGTGCGCAGTCCGCAGGCTGCTGCCGCGCGCAGATCATCCTTGTGCGCAGCCACCAGCATCACCTGATCAGGTTTGACGTCAAACACATCGGCAACTCCCAAATACGTCTGCGGGTCCGGCTTGTAGCAGCGAAACACCTCTGCTGACAGGATCAGGTCCCAGGGTAGGCCGGCGCGCTTGGCCATGTTGGTTAAAAGCCCCAGGTTGCCATTCGACAGTGTGCACAGGGTGAAGCCCTTCCGCAGGCTATGCAGGCCGGAAAGGACATCGGGCCAGGGATCAAGTCGATGCCAGGCAAGATTGAGCTCGCGACGGCTGTCTTCGTTGAGGTGTGTGAGGCCAAAGTCAGACAGGATTTCGTCGAGAATTTGGCGGTGTAGGTCGTCAAGACGCGTCCATCCCTGTGCGCCGCTGCGAACCCGCTGCATGGCGGGTTGGTAGCCCCGTCGCCAGGCTAGGGCAAACTCGCTGGCATTGATATCGGGCGCCAGGCGAGATGCCTCACGTGCAATTGACCCGTGCCAGTCAACGACCGTACCGAATACGTCAAACGCGAGAACCCGCAGATCGGCCCGCATGGCCGCGCTCCCCTGAGATGGCTGACCGGCGCGATCGTGCCGTAGAAGGCAGCGCGCTGGGGTGGCGAGTCTAGCAGAGCGGTGCTCGGCAGCCTTGCGGTGGCTCAGTGACTCGGTGGGTTATGTCGGCCCTGACGCTTGCGTGCGCGACGCAACGCATACAAGCCCGCGGCGATCGCCACAAAGATGCCAGCGAGGTGGTCGGGTTCACTCAAGAGGTGCCGGGCGGCCATCAGCCAGTCATGCCCGTGGTCGCCTGGGTGCGCGCTGACCTGTGCCGGCAGGGTCACAAACATGGCAGCCCCCAGACCCGATGCGATCGCGGCTGCTTTGTGGCGGCCTCGGCGTGGGGCTGCTGCGGGCGTTGCAGCTTGCGTGCTGGCGATGGGCATCTTGAATCTCCTTCGAGGGGGCGAGATATGGTGTGAATCGGGCGATTGTTTAATCGGTGAGCTCATATGACTCGTGCGTTTATTCCAGCGGGGCGTTTGTTCGACTGGCATGCGCGCGTGTCGACGATCCCGGCCGGGCGGACTTAATGCACCAGCAAGCCTTGTCGTTCAATGAAGCGGGCCACGTCCTCAAGGCCTTCACCGGTCTTGAGGTTGGTGAAGACGAAGGGCCGATCGCCGCGCATGCGTTTGGCATCGCGGGCCATGACCTCAAGCGATGCGCCGACATGAGGCGCCAGATCAATCTTGTTGATGACCAGAAGATCTGACTTCATGATGCCGGGACCGCCCTTGCGCGGAATTTTGTCGCCAGCCGCTACATCAATCACGTACAGCGTGAGGTCAGATAATTCGGGGCTGAAGGTGGCGGCCAGATTGTCGCCGCCACTTTCAACCAGCACCAGCTGCAGTCCCGGAATGCGACGCTGTAGACGCTCGACCGCGTCGATATTGATCGACGCATCTTCGCGGATGGCTGTGTGCGGGCACCCCCCAGTCTCGACGCCCAGAATGCGATCGACGCTCAGGGCATCATGACGCACCAGGAATTCGGCGTCTTCGCGGGTGTAGATGTCGTTGGTGACGACCGCCATGTTGTAGTGCCCGCGCAGTCGACGGCACAGCGACAGGGTGAGCGCGGTCTTGCCCGATCCGACCGGGCCGCCAATGCCCACGCGCAGGGCCGAGGCCGATGAAGTGCTTGAGTTGAGAGTATTCATGGGAAACGGTCCGTCGCTTGCAATGAGGTAAGAGTCAGGAGCGAAAAAGTCGCGAGTACTGGGTTTCATGCCGGCTGCTGGCAATGGCAAAGCCGGGCGCGAAGTTGCTCCAGTTGGAGGGTTCGATGGCGGCACTGTCGTCGATCGCGCGTGCCAGTGCCGGGGCCAGTCGTGAAAACAGTCTTTGTCCGGCCTGCTGACCCAGGGGTACGGCCTTGATGGCCGCCATGACCTGATTCTCGAGCCAGGCCCAGAGATATGCGCTCAACGCGCCATGCTCATCAAGCCCGAACGCAATCGCCGCGAGTCCCCAGGCGTAGGGCAGAGCGCATGAGGGCCGTGCACGCGCAGCGTCTATACGCTCTTTCAGACGGGCATCGAGTTCGGTCAGCCCCGCCAGCATATGCAGCAGTGATGACCCCATTTGTTCGGTTTCGGCACGAAGTTCTGCCGTCTCTCGAGAACTCAGGTACAGGGCTTGAAGGTAAAAGGCCTGGCGCTCATCGCCGGCGCGCAGAGCGGCAAACAAGGCACGGCACAGGGGCGCTTCGAAGCGTCCGACATTGGCCAACAGCAATGACTCGATCCAGTTGCCCGTGGTGTGCTCATCACTGACCCAACCCAGTTCATGGGCGGTCTCAAGCCCCTGCGAGTAGCTGAACCCGCCGATTGGAAGCGCAGGGCTTCCCAGGCGCAGAAGGCTTAGCAACGGTGCGGCGCCGAAGGGCGCGGGCTGCGCGTACCCCGTCGACAGACGATCGGTTGCTGGCGTTTGATTCATGGTCAGTGTGCTTGTGCGCCGACGGTCAGGCTCGGGTTTTCGGGGCTTGTGTTTCAGGGCTTGTAGGGAACTTCAAGAAAGTCGTGAATCCGCGGGGCGTGGCGGTTATCGGTGTGCCGACCCTCGAGGGTACTGAGCTCACGGCCGAAGGCCTGCGAATCGGCTCCATGAGAGTGGTCGCCATGAGAGTGGTCGTGGGCTCCATCGCGGTGCTCACTGTGGTGATGGCCGCCGTGGGAGTGACCGTGATGTTGATGGCTGTCCCCATGGGTGTGGCGGCCGTGACCGTAGGCGCCACCCTCGGGGTCAAAGGGTTCGTCCACCAGTTCGACACGCCCCTTGAGCCCGCGCACCATACCCTCAAGAACGTGGTCGTATTGCAACCGCAACCAACCGTCGCCGATCTGCACCGGTACATGGCGATTGCCCAGGTGATAGGCGATGCGCGTCAGCGCGGTAGGCGAAGGCGCGCTGACATGGATGAGCGATTCGATCGCTGCGCGCACTCGGAGCTTTTCACCCGAAGTGCTGACGAGCACGTCACCATCGCGCACAACGGTGCCGCGTGGCAGATCAATACCGACCGTCTGCCCGGCGAGTTCACCGGAATCGATGCTCAGGCGCAGGCGGGATTTCTGCCGCCATTCGAAAGTCAGGGCGATTTCGCCCTTGATTGTCTCGTTCGGTCTACCCAGAGCGTTGAAAATCATCATGATGTCTCGTCAGTGCAGTGGCGATAGCGCGAGCGATCGCTCAAAAAAGGAAGTAACGCTGCGCCATCGGCAAGACCGAGGCTGGCTCGCAGGTCAGCAGCACGCCGTCGGCGCGCACCTCATACGTTTGTGGGTCAACCTCGACGTGCGGCATGGCATTGTTATGGATGAGGTCGGTCTTGCGCAGCGTACGCATGCCGCGTACGGCCACCACGCGGCGATTCAGGCCGAGTGCCTGCGCCACGCCACTCTCAAGGGCGGCCTGCGAAACAAAGCTGACGCTGCTGTCTGCCAACGCACGCCCGAAGGCGCCAAACTGCGGGCGATAGTGAACGGGTTGAGGCGTTGGTATTGATGCGTTGGGGTCGCCCATAGCAGCCAGTACGATCTGACCACCCTTCAGAATCAGGGAAGGCTTAACCCCGAAAAACGCTGGCTTCCACAGCACCAGATCGGCCAGTTTGCCGACCTCGATAGAGCCTACTTCGTGGGCGATGCCGTGCGTGATGGCAGGGTTGATCGTGTACTTGGCCAGATATCGCTTGGCCCGTGCGTTGTCGTGGCGCGCACCATCACCGGGCAACGCGCCGCGCTGCGCCTTCATTTTGTGCGCCGTCTGCCAGCAGCGCAGGATGACCTCACCGACCCGACCCATGGCCTGAGAGTCGGAGGACATCATGGAGAACGCACCCAGGTCGTGCAGGATGTCTTCGGCGGCGATGGTTTCGCGCCGAATACGGCTCTCAGCAAAGGCTACGTCCTCAGGAATATTGGCGTCCAGATGGTGGCACACCATCAGCATGTCCAGATGCTCATCGATGGTGTTGACGGTATAGGGCCGGGTGGGGTTCGTGGACGACGGCAGCACGTTGGGCAGACCGCACACCTTGATAATGTCGGGCGCGTGACCGCCGCCTGCGCCCTCGGTGTGGTATGTGTGAATGGTGCGATCCTTGAACGCGGCTACCGTGGTCTCGACAAAGCCCGACTCATTCAGGGTATCGGTATGTATGGCCACCTGCACATCCATGCGGTCTGCCACCGCCAGGCAGGTATCGATGGCGGCAGGCGTGGTGCCCCAGTCTTCGTGCAGCTTCAAGCCGATGGCACCAGCCTCTACCTGCTCGATGAGCGCCTGCGGGTTTGAGGCATTGCCCTTGCCGGTAAAGCCCAGATTCATGGGAAAGCCTTCGGCGGCCTTGAGCATGTTGGCCAGATGCCAGGGGCCTGGTGTACAGGTGGTGGCGTTGGTGCCGGTGGCCGGACCTGTTCCACCGCCAATCATGGTGGTGACGCCCGAGGCCAGGGCCTCATCAATCTGCTGCGGGCAGATGAAGTGGATATGCGTATCGATGCCGCCCGCGGTCACGATCGAGCCTTCGCCGGCGATGACTTCGGTGCTTGCGCCGATGATGATGTTGGTGCCGGGTTGTATGTCGGGATTACCGGCCTTGCCGATGGCCGCGATTCGCCCGTTCTTGATAGCGATATCGGCCTTCACGATGCCCCACCAGTCAAGGATGAGCGCATTGGTGATCACGGTATCGGCCACCTCTGCGGCCAGTCGTTGACTCTGCCCCATGCCATCTCGAATCACCTTGCCACCGCCAAACTTGACCTCCTCGCCGTAGATGGTGTGGTCTTTTTCGACTTCGATCCACAGGCCGGTGTCGGCGAGTCGAACCCGATCGCCGACAGTGGGGCCGTACATGTCCGCATAGGCGCGACGCGAAATTTTCATGATTTCAACTCCGGCAGACTGCCCATGACGCGGCCCTGAAAACCGAACACTTTTCGATCGCCTGATAAGGCCACCAGTTCAACGGTGCGGGTTTGTCCCGGTTCGAATCGAACCGCGGTGCCTGCGGCGATATTCAGCCTGAAGCCCAGGGCAGCTGCGCGATCGAACTCCAGCGCATCGTTCACTTCATAGAAGTGGTAATGCGATCCCACCTGTACGGGTCGGTCACCGCGATTAGCGACCTGAACGGTCAGTGTGGGGCGACCTACGTTGATCTCGATATCACCCTCGGCCGTTTCGACGGCACCAGGAATGAGGCTTTGTGCAGGCTGTGACATAGCGGTTCTCGGGGGCTGCGGGGCTTATAGGATGGGTTGGTGCACGGTGACCAACTTGGTGCCGTCCGGAAAGGTGGCCTCGACCTGTATTTCGGGGATCATTTCAGGGACCCCCTCCATGACCTGATCGCGGGCGAGTAGCGTGGTGCCCAACTGCATGAGTTCAGCCACGCTGCGGCCGTCTCGCGCGCCTTCCAGAATGGCCGCGCTCAGATAAGCCACCGCCTCCGGGTAATTGAGCTTAAGACCTCGCCCCATGCGTCGTTCGGCCAGCAGTGCAGCGGTAAAGATCAATAGTTTGTCGCGTTCGCGCGGTGTCAGTTCCATTAGTCTGTCCTCAGGTCGACCAGATTCGGGGCGCGCACGCTGGGCGTCCCAGCACTAAGGGCCGTGCGGCCGTCCAGGCTGCACGCAGTACGCGCCAGCCATCTTCAGCACACGCTCCGCGCCAGCGCAGAATCACCAGGCCCGGCAGTGCGGTCGCAGCCCAGCACTCGGTAGAACCATCAAGGACCTGGCGTACGCGGTCGGTAATCAATGACAGATTGTCCTGTCCCGACACCAGCCAAAGCGTTGCAAATGCCGGGCAGCCAGCCAGGCCGCCAGGGCTGTCCAGTGCCGGGGATCCACCCTCGAGCACTGCCCGTTCGGAAAATAGCAGTTGTCCGCCGCGAACAATCTCCGTATGCCAGCGCAGCACTCCGCTATTGAAGCGCTCGCGAGCTGCCGGGCGACCCAGGCATACGAGTTCGGCAGCCACCAGGCTGGCGTCAACGGCCAACTCAAAGTGCGACTGCCATTCGGCTTGCGCGCCGTCGAATACGATGGATTCGAGCGGCAACCATTCAAGGCTTGCGCCTGGTTGAACGCGCAGATGCACTGCCTGCCGTGCTCGTTTCACTGGGGCATGCAGGTTGGCCCGGTACCATTTAGCCGCACCGGGTGAAGTCAGCAGCGCGCGGGCCTTGGGGCCAGCCTCAATCTTGATGCTGAGACTGTCACCCGATGCCACCCCCCCTGGGGGATGTACGATCACCTGATGCCAAAGGTCAGCCCCCTCGGGTGTGAAGCCTTTCTGAATGCGCAGAGGGCCCCGGTGCGAGCGCAATGACGGGACAGTTCGCCCCTTGCGGTGGGCAAACTCCAGCGCAAGGCTAGCCGCCCAACCGGTGTCGGCGGGGGCCTCAGCAGGAACGGCTGGTGGCTCTGCGAGTTTCATGGGTGCAGGATGGATGTTGGTCCGCTAGATTGCCACCATGGCTCGAACCTTGTCATCTTCCATGTTCTGGCCGAGACCCTGCGCGACGATCGCGCCACGTGACATGACAGCATAACGGTCAGCCAGTGCGCGAGCGAAATCAAAGTACTGCTCGACCAGCAAAATCGTCATGTCGCCTCGCTGGGCGAGCATGCGGATGACCGCTTCAATATCTTTGATGATGGAAGGCTGAATGCCCTCAGTCGGTTCGTCCAGAATCAGTACGCGCGGGCGCATGGCGAGCGCTCTTGCGATGGCCAACTGCTGCTGCTGACCGCCCGACAGATCACCGCCTCGTCGCCGCAGCATCTGGCTGAGCACGGGGAAAAGGTCGAACAGATCGGCCGGTATATCGGCTCGACGACCGGCTGTTGCCAGCCCCATGCGAAGGTTCTCTTCCACCGTGAGCCGGGCAAAAATCTCCCTTCCCTGTGGCACATAGGCGATACCCATGGCGGCGCGGCCTTCCGGTGAAGTCTGGGTGATGTCGTGCCCGTCCAACCGTATGCGGCCCGAACGGATGGGAATCAAGCCCATGATGGCGCGCAGCAGCGTTGTCTTACCTACCCCGTTGCGACCCAGCACGGCGGTGACCTTGCCCGCTTCAAGAACGAGCGACACGTCCCGCAGGATGTGGCTGCCGCCGTAGTACTGATTGACCGATTCAATCGTCAGCATAGATGGGGCCTTGACCTCAGCGGCCCAGATAAACGTCGATGACGCGCTCGTCGGCCTGCACCTGATCCAGGGTACCTTCGGCCAGCAGGCTGCCCTCGTGCAAAACGGTCACCTTGCGCGCGATTGCCCGCACAAAGACCATGTCGTGTTCGACCACCATGATCGAGTGTTTGCCCTCGAGTTCCAGCAGCAATTCGGCGGTGCGTTCAGTCTCAGCATCGGTCATGCCCGCGACGGGCTCATCCAGCAGCAACAGGACAGGATCCTGCGCCAGGAGCATGCCGATTTCCAGCCATTGCTTCTGTCCATGAGATAGGGCGCCGGCCATTCGGTGGGCCTGGTCAGTCAGCCGAATCTGTTCCAGCAGCGCGTGGATGCGGTCACGCTGCGCACCACTCAGTCGCCAGCGAAGGGATGTACGGACCCGCTTGTCAGCCTTCAGCGCGAGCTCGATATTTTCGAAGACTGACAGGTCTTCAAAGACGGTTGGCTTTTGAAACTTGCGGCCAATGCCGCAGCGCGCGATATCGGGCTCGCGCAGGCGCAGCAGATCGATGGTTTGGCCGAAGAATGCGCGACCCGAGTCAGGACGTGTCTTGCCAGTGATGACATCCATCAGCGTGGTTTTTCCGGCGCCATTCGGACCGATAACGCAGCGCAGCTCGCCGGCATCCAGTGAAAGGGTCAGCCGGTTCAAAGCGCGAAACCCGTCGAAGGAAACTGAAATATCTTCAAGATAAAGCGCGACGCCATGACTGAGGTCGACCTCGTCGCTGCGCAGGTGGGCGAAGGCCGCCGACTGCCCACCTGAGGCGGACACCACCTGTTCCGGCGTGGGCCCAGTGGTCACGGCTCGACTCCGGGTTTGGCCGCAGACTGCGCTGTGCCGTGATGGCGCAGTCGCTGCGTGAGTGTCGACACGACACCGACGAAGCCACGCGGCATGAATAGGGTAACAGCAATGAATAACGCGCCCAGAAAATAGAGCCAGAACTCTGGGAAGGCCACCGTGAACCAACTTTTTGCGCCGTTAACCAGAAAGGCTCCGATCACGGGTCCGATGAGGGTGCCTCGCCCACCGACAGCCACCCAAATGGCAATTTCGATGGAGTTCGCTGGCGACATTTCGCCTGGATTGATGATGCCAACCTGCGGGACATACAAGGCGCCAGCGACGCCACAGACCATCGCCGATAAAGTCCAAACGCCAACTTTGTACCAGAGCGGGTCATACCCGCAGAACATGACCCGACCCTCGGCATCGCGTATCGCGGTCAGCACACGCCCGTATTTTGAGCGCACCAGCCAGCGGAACATCACGAGCGTGGCGATCAGCGTAAGGCCGCTCAGCACAAAGAGCGTCATCCTTGTCTGTGGTGAGGCAATCGCGAAACCCAGAATACGTTTGAAGTCGGTAAACCCGTTGTTGCCGCCAAACCCCGTTTCATTGCGAAAAAAGAGCAGCATTGCCGCGTAGGTAAGCGCCTGGGTGATGATGGAAAAGTAAACCCCGCGAATACGTGAACGAAAGGCCAGGTAGCCGAACACAAAGGCCAGAATTCCGGGCACTGCGATCACCAGCAGCGCTGCCCAGGCAAAGTGCTCGGTGAACTGCCAATGCCAGGGCAGGGACTTCCAATCAAGAAAAACCATAAAATCCGGCAAGTCGCTTTTGTAGTGCCCCTCTCGCCCGATGGATCGCATCAGGTACATGCCCATGGCGTAACCGCCCAGCGCAAAGAACAGGCCATGGCCCAGAGAGAGAATCCCGCCGTAACCCCAAACCAGGCCCATGGCCAGCGCCGCGATGGCATAGCAGGTGATCTTGCCAAGAAGAGTGACGTGGTAGTCAGTCAAATGCAGCGGGTGTGAGGCCGGCAGCAGTAGATTGCACGCGGGGATGACGACGACAATCAAGAGTGTCGCCAGCAGCAGGCCTGCGGTGGGCAAGCGATTGGATCGGGTGCTCACAATCTGACTTTCAGGCGTCTGCGCTTCGACCGCGCAGGGCGAACAGACCCTGCGGACGCTTTTGGATGAAGGCTACGATGAACAGGAGCACCGCGATCTTGGCGATGACCGGTCCTGATACGCCCTCAATGAGCTTATTCACAACACCCAGCCCTATGGCGGCGCTCACAGCGCCGGCCAGCTGTCCCACGCCACCCAGTACCACCACCATGAAGGCATCGATGATGTAGGCCTGCCCCAGATCGGGCCCGACGTTGCCGATCTGCGACAGCGCGCAACCTCCCAGACCGGCCAGCCCGGCGCCCAGCCCGAAGGCAAGGGTGTCGACGCGGCGCGCGGGTACGCCCAGGCAGCGAGCCATCGCCCGATTCTGCGTGGTGGCACGCACGAAAAGCCCCAGACGCGTACGCGTCAGCAGCAGGGCGACTGCAACGAGCACCGCCAGCGCGAACGCGATGATAATGATGCGGTTCCAGGGCAGCACGACGTTGGATGCAAGCGCAATGCCGCCCGACATCCAGGCAGGATTCTCGACGCTGACATTTTGAGCGCCGAACAGTGTGCGTGCGGTCTGCATGAGCACCAGACTGATGCCCCAGGTCGCTAGCAAGGTCTCCAGCGGGCGACCGTACAGAAAGCGTATGACGGTTCGCTCCATCAACATGCCCACCAGCGCTGCTGCCGTGAAAGCGACCGGTACTGCCGCGATCAGGTAGTAGTCAAAGCCGCCGGGTAGCCAGGTCTTGAACAGACCTTGTACCAACCAGGTTGCGTAGGCGCCGATCATGATCAATTCGCCGTGGGCCATGTTGATGACCCCCATGAGCCCGTAACTGATCGCCAGTCCGATGGCCGCCAGCAGAAGGATGCTGCCCAGGCTGATACCGGCAAACGCGAGACCAAGACGTTCTCCCCAGGCCAGGCGGCGGTCGATACGTTCGATCGCCACTTTCAGTGCTGTGGTCAGTGCCGTGTCATCGGCGCTCACGGTGCTCAGGCGAGTTGCCAGAAGACCTCGCGCGGAGGCGCTCCCGTCGCTGCCCAGCTGCTCGATGGCACGAAGTTGCAGGTTTCGATCGGCGGCGTTGATGAGAATGGCAGCGCGGGCCAGTTCGAGCAGTGACCGGATCTCCGGGTCTCGCTCCTGTGCAATGGCACGATCGATGATGGGCAATCTGTCCGGGCTGGGATTTTTGGCGATGGTCTGTGCGGCGCTCAGTCGAACCGGACGCTCTTCTGAAACAATTTCCAGCAGACCAATGGCTGACGCAATTTCTCGGCGCAGTCGATTGTTGATTCGCGGCTCGGTCGCCACACCTTCGATCGATACAGCCAGGCCGCTCGCGGCATCGCGAGCTTCAGAACCTTTGACGATCAGGATTCGGTCGGGCGTGATCCGAACCTCTCCCCGGCTCAGCGCGTAAAGAAAACGCAGGGTAGCTGCATCTCCAGCGCTTGCCGCCTGCGCAATGGCGGCGATCCGGGTGTCATTGTCGCCGTCGGCCATGTGCCGAGCGGTGTCCTGCGTCAGGGCAAGGGCAGGACGAATGGCCAGTAGCGCCAAGAGGACTATGACCAGTGCGGGCACCATCCGAGTGAACCAGCTGCATGCAGCCCGAGGGCTGCATGCAGAGGCTTCGCGGGGACGCCCCAAAGGCGTCTCGTTCATGACCAATAATCCGATCGACTGCGACGCTTACTTCGAGCGACCGTCCGGCTCGTCCTTCTTCTTGTCATTGCCCGGAATGAACGGACTCCAAGGCTGTGCCTTGACGGGGCCTGATGTTTTCCAGACAACATCGAACTGACCGTCAGCGCGCACCTCGCCGATCAGCACGGGTTTGTGCAGGTGATGGTTCTTCTCATCCATCTTTGCGACGAATCCCGATGGTGCCTTGAACGTCTGCCCCGCCATGGCGGCAATCACCTTATCGGTCTCGGTGCTCTTGGCTTTTTCGACTGCCTGCTTCCACATGTGGATACCGATATAGGTAGCCTCCATGGGATCGTTGGTCAGAGGTTTGTCAGCGCCCGCAAGCCGCTTCGCCTTGGCATAGTCAGCCCACTTCTTCCGAAAAGCGTCGTTCTCCGGATTGTTGAGCGACATGAAGTAATTCCAGGCGGCGAGATGGCCCACCAGAGGCTTGGTGTCCACGCCGCGAAGCTCCTCTTCACCGACTGAGAATGCAACAACAGGCACGTCGGTCGCTTTGAGTCCCTGATTGCCCAGCTCTTTGTAGAAGGGCACGTTGGAATCTCCGTTGATGGTCGAAACGACTGCAGTTTTGCCACCCGCAGCAAACCGCTTGATGTTGGCAACGATGGTCTGATAGTCGGAGTGGCCAAAGGGCGTGTAGACCTCTTCGATACTGCTGTCGCTGATGCCTTTTGATTTCAAAAAGGCGCGCAGAATCTTGTTGGTCGTGCGCGGATAAACATAGTCAGTACCCAGCAGGAAAAAGCGCTTTGCTTCTCCCCCGTCTTTGCTCATCAGATATTCAACAGCGGGAATAGCCTGCTGATTCGGGGCCGCGCCGGTGTAGAAGACGTTCTTGGATAACTCCTCGCCTTCATATTGCACCGGATAAAACAACAGCCCATTCAATTCCTCAAACACCGGAAGCACCGACTTACGAGACACCGATGTCCAGCACCCAAACGTAACAGCTACCTTGTCCTGACTGATTAGCTGACGCGCCTTTTCAGCAAACAGGGGCCAGTTCGAGGCTGGATCAACGACCACCGGCTCGAGCTTGCGCCCGAGCACGCCACCGGCGGCGTTGATTTCATCGATCGCCATCAGAGCGACGTCTTTAAGCACGGTCTCGGAGATGGCCATGGTGCCTGAAAGCGAGTGCAGGATGCCCACCTTGATGGGGTCA
>JBIKMC010000014.1:0-26653 GCA_044359405.1 Burkholderiaceae bacterium | reverse complement strand
CGGCCGACTAACCCACTCATTCACCGGCGAACGTCGCAAGGCGCCGGAAAGCCGTCATACAGCTTAACTAACCAATTCTAGACCGATACCGCCTTCAGCGTACGCCCAAGCAGATAGGTTTCCGCCGATTCATCCCTGGACGCTGAGGGTTTTCTCACCAGCACCCGCTCAAAGCTGGCCTTAAATGACTGCACCAGCTGGCTGTAACCACTGCCGTGAAAACACTTCACCAGCAGCGCACCATCCGGTTTGAGTTGCGTTCGAGCAAATTCAAGTGCGAGCTCTACCAGATCAGACATGCGCGCCGCATCAGCTACCGCCACACCTGACAGGTTTGGGGCCATATCTGAAACTACAAGATCAAGCCGGTCGCCACCCAGGATATCGCTCAACTGCCTGGCCACAGCGTCTTCGCGAAAGTCACCCTGAATGAACTGGACGTCGGCTACGGGCTCCATGGGCAGCAGGTCGAGCGCAACAATGCGCCCGTTTATACCTCCGCCCTTACGGGCCAGACGCTCGCGCAGAACCTGACTCCAGGCCCCTGGCGCGCTGCCCAGGTCAAGCACGCTCATGCCGGGACGCAACAGCTGATCACGATCGATGATCTCGATCAATTTGAAGGCCGCACGCGCCCGGTAGCCGTGTTTCTGTGCCGCCTTCACATAGGGATCATTAAGGTGTCTGGCGAGCCAGGCACGATCGACTTTGCTCTTACCCATCTTACCGTTAGCATTCGGTGAGGCATCGCGCCCGACTGGCAGCCGCGCAATTTCCCACCCTCCTTATTTGAGAACAAATCCATGACCGACCGCGCCGACATCGACGCAAGCCCCCAGGCGGTGAGGGTGCCGCCCAGCCTGAGCCCAGCCGAGCGAAAGGCCTTGCGAGCCGCCGCTCATCACCTGGACCCGGTCGTGATGCTGGGCGATGCCGGCGTCAGCGAAGCCGTTATCGCTGAGACCGACCGCGCACTGACCGCACACGAACTCATCAAGGTGCGCGTCCAGGGCGATGATCGACAGGCCCGGGCGCAAGCCATGACTGAGCTCTGCGCCCGACTGGGAGCAGCCGCCGTGCAATCCATCGGCAAACTGCTCGTGATCTACCGCCCTCGCCCTGAGCCTGTGGCCCCGCGCAGCGCGCCCCATCAGCCCAAGAAACGGGCGGGTGAGAAACCCGCAGAACGAACCCGCGATACGAGCCGCAACCGCACTGCAAAGCCGCCCAAGCGCGCCACCGCGAAACCCTCGGCCAAACCCGCAGGCACAACATCAGCCCGACGCTCGGCCAAACCCGCCGCAACGTCATCGGCCCGATCGTCAGCCAAACCGTCGACAAAACCATCCGCTCGCCGGGGCGAGCAGACTGCAAGCAGCCGACGCGAGGGGCCGGCTGCCCGGCGCGAGGGACCTGCTGCCCGGCGCCCGGCGTCCGCCGCCCGCAAACGCGGTTCTCACTCGTAGCGAACATCCAGAATTTCGTACTCACGATTGCCGCCAGGCGCTGCAACCGTGGCCATATCGCCCGCGTAGCGCCCGATCAGCGCCCTGGCGATCGGACTTGAGACAGAAATTTTGCCGTCTTTGATGTCGGCCTCGTCATCACCCACGATCTGATAGGTGACCTTGTGACCCGTACCCGGGTCTTCCAGGTCAACCGTCGAGCCGAACACTACCCGGCCATCGGCTTCGACCAGACGCGGATCAATCACCTGCGCATTGGCCAGCTTGGACTCAAGCTCGGCGATGCGCCCCTCAATAAACCCCTGGCGTTCACGTGCCGCATCATATTCGGCGTTTTCAGACAGATCACCCTGGGCGCGGGCCTCGGCAATCGCCGTGATAACGGCGGGCCGCTCGATATGCTTGAGCCGCTGCAACTCTTCCTTCAGAAGTTCGGCACCGCGCAAGGTCAGTGGAATGGTTGGCATGACGCAATCCTCGCTGCAAAAACATCGCGGACCGCCGAGTCTCCCCGGGCGGTCCGCATCAATCGCGCAACTTTAGCGCAGTTCGATGCCGGCGTGCAGTGACTGCACGCTGTAAACATCAAGACGATCGAGGTGGGGCATCCCCGCGACTGCGGCCAGTGCCCCGGCAATGGTGGTGAAATAGGTAACGCGCTGGGCCAGGGCCGTGGTCCGAATGGAGCGCGAGTCGGCAATCGCGCCGCGCTTTTCATCAACCGTGTTCACAACCAGGGAAATCTCGCTGTTCTTGAGCATGTCGACGACATGCGGTCTCCCTTCCTGCACCTTATTGACCAGAGTGACCGGAATTCCGGCCGCCGAGATGGCCGCCGCGGTACCTCGGGTAGCCACCAGCTTGAAACCGAATCCGTGCAGCGCTCGCGCCACTTCAACCGCACGCGGCTTGTCGGCATTCTTGACCGACACGAAGGCTGTCCCCTCGCGCGGCAAACGCACGCCCGCGCCCAATTGGGATTTGACGAAGGCTTCGCCAAAGGTGAAGCCCACGCCCATGACCTCGCCCGTGGACTTCATCTCGGGGCCCAGAATGGTGTCCACCCCAGGAAACTTCACGAAGGGGAAAACCGCCTCTTTCACTGAGAAATACCGTGGTACGACCTCCGACCCAATCCCCTGCTGATCAAGGGTGCGGCCCAACATGCAGCGCGCCGCGATCTTCGCCAGCTGCAGGCCTGTGGCCTTGGAGACATAAGGCACCGTGCGCGATGCACGCGGGTTAACCTCGAGCACATAGACCGTGCCATCGCCCCCGTTGGCATCGCGCTGAATGGCGAACTGAACATTCATAAGGCCGCACACCTTCAGCGCGCGAGCCATGACTTCAGTCTGGCGTTTCAACTCCTCAACCACCTGCGCCGATAGCGAATACGGTGGTAGCGAACAGGCCGAATCACCCGAGTGCACACCCGCCTGCTCGATGTGTTCCATAACGCCGCCGATGAACACCCGCTGGCCATCCGACAGGCAATCGACATCGACCTCGATCGCGTCGTTCAAAAACCGGTCGAGCAACACCGGACTGTCCTCGGATACCTTGACCGCCTCGCGCATGTAACGCTCAAGGTCGCGCTGCTCATGCACGATTTCCATGGCGCGCCCGCCCAGCACATAGCTGGGACGGACCACCAGCGGATAGCCGATCTCGGTCGCCAGCCTGATGGCATCAGGCTCGGTACGCGCGGTGCGGTTGGGCGGCTGCTTGAGCGCCAGTTCATGCAAGAGCTTCTGAAAGCGCTCGCGGTCTTCAGCGATATCGATGGACTCAGGCGAGGTGCCCACGATGGGCACGCCGTTGGCCTCAAGCGCCAGAGCCAGCTTCAGGGGCGTCTGCCCGCCGTACTGAACGATGACCCCGACCGGCTTTTCAAGCGCCACGATCTCTAATACATCTTCGAGCGTGACTGGCTCAAAGTAGAGTCGATCTGAGGTGTCGTAGTCGGTTGAAACCGTCTCGGGATTACAGTTGACCATGATGGTTTCATAGCCATCATCGCGAAGCGCAAACGCCGCATGCACGCAGCAGTAGTCAAATTCGATACCCTGCCCGATTCGGTTGGGTCCGCCACCCAGCACGACCACCTTCTTGCGGTCAGACGGCTGTGACTCATCCTCGGCGTCATAGGTTGAGTACATGTAGGCTGTGCGAGTTGAGAATTCAGCTGCGCAGGTGTCCACCCGCTTATAAACGGGGCGTACGCCCAGGGAGTGCCGCTGCTTGCGAACCGCATCACCGGTCGTGTTACACAAGCGCGCGATACGCCGATCGGAAAAGCCACGCGCCTTGAGCCAACGCCACTCCACCGCGCTCAGCGAGGCAAGGCTGCGGCCACGCAGGTCAGCCTCAATGCGCACCAACTGCTCAATCTGCGCGAGAAACCAGGGATCAATGGACGATTCTTCAAAGACTTCATCGACGCTCATGCCCACGCGAAACGCATCGGCCACATACAGGATTCGATCGGGCCTGGGCTCGCCAAGCTCTGTGGCGATTTCGTCACGGTCGGTGCTGCGTTCATCAAGTCCATCGATGCCGGTTTCAAGCCCGCGCAGCGCTTTCTGAAAGCTTTCCTGGAAGGTACGTCCAATCGCCATGACCTCGCCCACTGACTTCATCTGGGTCGTGAGCCGCGAGTCAGCCAGCGGAAACTTCTCAAATGCGAAGCGAGGAATTTTGGTGACGACATAATCAATCGTCGGCTCAAACGAGGCGGGCGTGAGCCCCCCGGTAATATCGTTACGCAGTTCATCGAGCGTGTAGCCCACCGCCAGCTTGGCCGCAATCTTGGCGATCGGAAAACCCGTCGCCTTCGAGGCCAGCGCCGACGACCGACTGACCCGTGGATTCATCTCGATGACGATCATGCGCCCGTCACGAGGATTGATCGCGAACTGCACGTTGGAGCCACCCGTGTCGACCCCGATCTCGCGCAAGATGGCGATCGAGGCATCGCGCATGATCTGGTATTCCTTGTCGGTCAGCGTCTGTGCAGGCGCCACCGTGATGGAGTCGCCCGTATGCACGCCCATGGGATCAAGGTTTTCGATCGAGCACACGATGATGCAGTTGTCAGCGCGATCGCGCACCACCTCCATCTCGTACTCTTTCCAGCCGATCAGCGACTCTTCAATCAGCAGTTCGCGGGTTGGCGAAGCCTCAAGACCCCGACGGCAAATGGTCTCGAATTCTTCTGCGTTATAGGCAATGCCACCACCCGTGCCACCCAGCGTGAAACTGGGTCGGATGATGACCGGAAAACCAATGCTCTTCTGACCAGCCCAGGCCTCTTCCAGCGAATGAGCAATGGCTGAACGAGCCGAACCGAGCCCGATTCGGGTCATGGCCTCTTTGAATTTCTGCCGGTCTTCGGCCTTGTCGATGGCCTCAGGCGTGGCTCCGATCAACTCAACCTTGTGCCGTGCGAGTACTCCGTTACGGTGTAGATCAAGTGCGCAGTTGAGCGCCGTCTGCCCACCCATGGTGGGCAGAATCGCATCGGGCTTCTCTTTTTCGATGATGCGCTCGACTACCTGCCAGGTAATAGGCTCGATGTAGGTGACATCAGCCGTTTCGGGGTCGGTCATGATGGTCGCAGGATTACTGTTGACCAGAATGACACGGAACCCCTCCTGCCTGAGCGCCTTACAGGCCTGGGCTCCAGAGTAGTCGAATTCGCAGGCCTGCCCGATGACGATGGGGCCGGCGCCGATGATCAGAATGCTGTGCAGATCGGTTCGTTTGGGCATAGGAAAGTCGCTACAGGTTTCAGGCGGCGTGACGCTGCGCCATCAGGGCCGTGAATTGGTCGAACAAAGGGCCGATGTCATGAGGCCCGGGGCTCGCCTCGGGATGCCCCTGGAAGCAGAAAGCCGGACGGTCGGTACGTGCAAGACCCTGGATGGATCCGTCAAACAGCGACACATGGGTAATCCGCAGGTTGGCGGGCAGTGAGTCAGGGTCGACCGCAAAACCATGGTTCTGGCTGGTGATCATGACGGTGCCGCGGTCGAGGTCCTTGACCGGATGATTGGCGCCATGGTGACCAAACTTCATCTTGATGGTACGGGCGCCCGACGCAAGACCCATGATCTGGTGGCCCAGACAGATGCCAAAGACTGGCAGCCCAGCATCGATGAGCGTGCGCGCTGCCGAGATGGCGTAGTCGCAGGGCTCCGGATCGCCCGGCCCGTTGGACAGAAAGACGCCATCGGGCTTGAGCGCCATGACTTCAGATGCCGGCGTTTGCGCGGGCACCACGCGAATCGCGCAGCCACGGTCCGCCAGCAGGCGCAGGATGTTGCGCTTGACGCCGAAGTCATAGGCAATCACGCGAAACCGCTCGGTCGCCCGCGCGCCATACCCCACGCCCAGTTGCCAGGAGGTTTCGTTCCAGTCGTACGCGTGCGCGGTGCTGACCACCTTGGCCAGATCCATTCCCGCCAGGCCGGGAAACCCACGGGCCGCGGCCAGAGCCGGCTCGGCATCCATTTGCTCTCCAGGGCGGCTGCCCGCCATCAGGCAGGCGCTCTGCGCGCCCCGATCGCGCAGGATTCGTGTGAGCTGACGGGTATCAATGCCGGCAATGGCGACGATACCTTCGTCTCTAAGGTAATCGCTCAGCGAGCGCCGCGAACGCCAGTTCGACAGCCTTGCCGGGGCGTCGCGCACGACCAGACCCGCCGCGTGCACGCGGGCCGACTCGATATCTTCGTCGTTGATGCCCGTGTTGCCAATGTGCGGATAGGTGAGGGTAACAATCTGGCGGCTGTAGCTGGGGTCGGTCAGGATTTCCTGATAACCCGTGATGGCAGTATTGAAAACCACCTCGCCGGCCGAGAGACCGGCCGCACCAATTGACGCACCATGAAATACGGTGCCATCGGCCAGGGCAAGCAGGGCCGGGATCTGTTCGGGGATGAGGCTGGCCTCAGACGAAGGCAAGGAATGTTGGGCGATCGACAACGGCAGCTCCTGCGGAAAAGTGACGCGGCGGCGGGGCCAGCGTGACCTCCGGAGGCGGCGCGCAGCCTTCCCGGAAAACGGAGCGTGAGCCCCAGGACCCTGGGCGTAACCGCCATCCTGGTGGGATGAACCGATCTACCCCGGGGCGCCTTCACCGGCGCCTGCCATCGCGGTTTATCGACCGAAACGCCACTGCGCAGAAACCCGATACGTCAGCGCCTTTGACTTTGCAAAGCGGCGAAATCCACCTGCAGTTGCGTTTCTGTCAATAAAAATCGATGGTCAAACTTTCGAATTGTAGCAGGCCCCGAAAAACCGCACCGACCGACACGCACCGCCCCTCGGGTGACCGGCCACAGCACTCATGCAGGGCCGATCAGATGACACCTTTGGTGCGCAGAGCCACGATGGCCGCCGCATCCAGGCCCAACTCGCCCAGAACCGCCTCGGTGTGCTCCCCCAGCGCGGGGCCCAGCCAGCGTGTGCCGCCCGGGGTCGCCGACAGTCTCGGCACAACACCCGGCACCGCCATGGCCGTGCCATCGGGCAGCACCGTCTGTTCGATCATGCCGCGCGCCTGGTACTGCGGATCAGCCACGATATCGGCGATGTCATAGATGCGCCCACTGGGGACTTCGGCCTGCTCCATGACGGCCAAGGCCTCGTCCAGCGAGACGCCTGAGGTCCAGGCGCTGATGGCTGCATCGATTTCATCGGCACGACGGGCACGGCCCGCATTGCTGGCGAGCGCCGGGTCATCGGCCAGGTCAGCGCGACCGATCGCCCGCATCAGGCGCTTGTAAATCGAGTCCCCATTGCCCCCGATCACAATGTGGCGACCGTCAGCGGTCGGGTAGGTGTTGGACGGAACGATACCGGTGAGGTTGGTGCCGGTACGCTCACGTCGAATACCGTATCGATCGAACTCCGGCAGGGTGCTCTCCATCATGTTGAACACCGACTCGTAAAGGGCTACGTCGACCACCTGCCCACGACCGGTATCGCGTCGATGGTGCAAAGCCATCAACGCGCCGATAACCGCGTGGAGGGCGGCAATCGAGTCACCGATAGACAGATTCATGCGCACGGGCGGGCGATCGGGAAATCCGGTGACATGGCGCATGCCGCCCATGGATTCCGCAATCGCGCCAAAGCCCGGGCGATCACGATAGGGCCCGCTTTGGCCATAGCCGGACAGGCGCACCAGCACCAGACCCGGATTGGCCGCGCTCAGCTGCTCGTAATCCAGACCCCACTTTTCGAGGGCTCCCGGACGAAAATTCTCAACGACGATATCAGCCTTGGCCGCCAACTCGCGGACCAGCTGTTGACCTTCCTGCTGGCGCAGATCGATGGTAATTGATCGCTTGTTTCGCGCCTGCACATACCACCATAGCGACGTACCGGAGGGATCGTCCGGATGCAGCTTGCGCCACTTGCGAATGGGGTCGCCGCCTTCGCTATCGCCGCGCGCCGGGGGCTCGACCTTGATCACGTCCGCCCCAAACTCTGCCAGCAGACGGGCTGCGAAGGGCCCTGCAATAAGCTGACCCAACTCCAGCACCCGCACGCCAGCCAGTGGCCCAGTCGAAGTGCCGCCCCCATCATGAGCATCTGTGACGTTTGCCGCCATGCAATCTCCGATTTAATCAATGACGCTGCGCCGATCGCGCAGCGCCTGGGCGATGGTGCCCGCATCAACGTATTCAAGCTCGCTGCCCACCGGCACGCCCCGCGCCAGTCGACTGACTGACAGACCGCGGGCACGCAGCATCTGACCCAGATAATGGGCTGTGGCCTCGCCCTCCTGGGTAAAGTTGGTGGCGAGGATGACCTCCCGGACCGTGCCGTCGCAAGCCCGCTCCAGCAGACGGTCAAAGTGGATCTCACGCGGCCCCACACCGTCCAGCGGAGAGAGTCTGCCCATCAGCACAAAATACAGTCCGTTATAGGACAGTGTCTGCTCGACCATCAGCTGATCGGCGGGCGTTTCCACCACACAGAGCAGCGAGGCGTCTCGCCGGGTTGAGGCGCAGGTTTCACAGACCGGTGCCTCGGAGAACGTGTTGCAGCGGGTGCAATGACGGACCCGACTGATCGCATCTACCAGTGCCTGACCCAGCCGCGCCGCGCCATCGCGATCATGCTGCAGCAGATGGTAGGCGTATCGCTGCGCCGATCGCGGCCCAACGCCCGGCAGGCGGCGTAGCGCAGCAATCAGTGACTCAAGAGCGGGCGGTGTCTTCACGAGCAGCGACTCTGGGGCCTGCGATGAAGACGCTCAGAACGGCATGCGAAAGCCGGGGGGCAGCGGCAGCCCCGCCGTGACCGAACCCATGCGCTCTGATGAAGTCTGCTCTGCCCGGCGAAGGGCATCATTGAGCGCAGCCACGATCAGGTCTTCGAGCATGTCGCGATCATCGGTGAGCAGGCTCGGATCGATACTGATGCGCTTGACCTCGTTGCGGCAGGTGACCGTTGCCTTGACCAAGCCGGCTCCAGCCTGCCCCTCGACTTCGACCTGCCCAAGCTGCTCCTGCACGCGCTTGAGGTTGTCCTGCATCTGCTGAGCCTGCTTCATCAGCCCCGCGAGTTGTCCCTTCATCATGACCATGACTCCCAGTTGTCGTGTGTATGGTGGTGGTTTTGTACCGCCGTCAGGACGACGGGCCCGATGGGGATATGGACCCCGGCACGATGCGTCCATCGAAATCTTTGAGCAGCGACTGAACAAAAGGGTCGGATTCAATCGCCTGACGCGCCTGCTCCAGCCGGTCGCTACGCTTTTGCTCGGCTGCCGCCGCCGCTGTGTCGCGCCCTACCGATCCGACCTCGGCGCTCAGGCGAACCGGGCGCCCAAAGAAAGTCGACAAGGCGTCGCGCACCTTGCCCACGGTGGCAGCCTCGGCCAGGGGGCGAATTGGCACACGCACGCGGAAATGCCAGTCATCAGACGACAGAAGTTCACTCTGCTCGAGAAACTGCTGCGCAAACCCGCCTAACTGCACCCGGATCGCAAGCGCTGCCCAGTTCCCATCAAACGGGGCCGAAGCCGCCGCTGCGGGCGCACGCCCGGGCTCGTCTTGTGAAACCGGCATCGGGCCAGGCAAAGCGCCACGATTGGGCGCGATCTGCCGCGAACCGCTCGTACCACGCGCTTGCGCAGGGGGCACTGCAGCGGCGGGGGCTTCACCGACCGCCGCGACGGGTCTGAACGCAAACAGCCGCAGCAGTGTCATCGAAAAACCCGTATGCGGATCGGGTGCCAGCGCCAGTTCACGCCCACCATGAATCGCAATCTGGTAGTACACCTGCACGGTCTCGGGACTGAGCGTCTGCGCCAGCGACAGCAGGGCAGCCGCCTGCGGATGGTCATCAGTCGTCACGCCAACCTGGGCCAGGGCAATACGCTGCAGCAGCAGGGCCAGGTCGGCCAGAGCCCGATCAAAGGGCGCGTTGGCCTGCAACATACGATCAGCCTGGGCGAGCAGCCCCGGTGCGTCACCCGCGGACAGGCTCCGCAGGATGTCATAAAGCCAGTCATGGTCAACCGTACCCAACATCTCGCGCACCGAGGCTTCGGTGACCTTGCCACCGCCGAAGGCGATCGCCTGATCGAGCAGGGACAAGGCATCACGCATGCTGCCCGCGGCCGACCGCCCGATCAGACCCAGCGCCGCGCGCTCATGTTCAATGGTCTCAGCCTGCAGCACATGAGCAAGATGCTCAGCAATCGCTGAAGGCGCCATATTCTTGAGATTGAACTGCAGGCATCGCGACAAAACGGTCACCGGCACCTTCTGCGGATCGGTGGTCGCCAGCACAAACACCACATGCGGCGGTGGCTCTTCAAGCGTTTTCAACATCGCGTTGAAGGCGTGATTGGAGAGCATGTGGACCTCGTCAATCACATACACCTTGTAGCGCCCCGACTGTGGGGCGTACACCGCGTTCTCGAGAACCTGCGCCATCTCGTCGACGCCACGGTTGGAGGCTGCATCCATCTCGACGTAATCGACGTAGCGCCCACTGTCGATACCGGTACAGGCGACGCACTGGCCACAGGGCGTTGCGCTCAGACCGGCCTCGCAGTTGAGAGACTTCGCCAGAATGCGCGCAATCGTTGTCTTGCCAACGCCTCGCGTGCCCGTGAGCAGATAGGCCTGGTGCAAACGCCCCGAAGTGAGCGCGTGACTCAGCGCCCGCACCACATGCTCCTGGCCGACCAGGGATGCGAAATCACGCGGTCGCCACTTGCGGGCAAGCACCTGATGGCTCATAGCCGTACGGACTCCGGAGCAAGGGCCAAAGCCCTGTTGGCGGCGAACAATGGAAGTGGGCGAGCCAAGCCCCCGGCACTCGCGGGAAATGGCTGTGGCTGCTTCCTTCCGGACCTGACCAGATTGACCACACCACGATGCGGGGAGGCCCGCCCGGGCTGATTCTAACAGCGCCTCGCCCGGCGACACTGACCGCTCGAACAGCGCATACCTGCCGCCCGAGGTCAATGCGAGCGGGCCTGCATGTGCTATTTTTCCGGCCGAACATTCAATCTTCGCCGGACCCGGACGCTGCGGGTCCCTCCGGCACGTCCATGAGTCAAGAGGAGCGACAATGAGCATCAAGCATGTTTCCGACAGCAGTTTCGAGCAGGATGTGCTGAAGTCGGATGTGCCGGTTCTTCTCGATTTCTGGGCCGAGTGGTGCGGTCCGTGCCGCATGATCGCGCCCATTTTGGAAGATATCGACCGTGACTATGCAGGCCGCGTACAGGTCGCCAAAATCAATGTCGACGAGAACCAGGCGGTGCCTCAGCGCTTCAGTGTCCGGGGTATCCCCACTTTGATGCTGTTTCGCAACGGTGCGTCAATTGCCACCTCGGTCGGCGCCCTTTCCAAATCGCAATTGACGCTGTTTCTGGACAGCCATCTCTGATTCGGGTTAATCTTTCCGATGAGTGATTCCCGGGCGACCTCGTCCGGGTCATTTCAGCCAGCACCCGGACATCCCGGGTGATTGCGGCGGGCTCCAGCTCTAATGCATTACAGGCCCCGCCTGGCGAGTTTCCCCTGACTCAAACCTTTCCTCGATCCGATCGCCCTGACGGGCGAGAACATCCCAAGCCTCATTCCTTGCGGGGAATCCGTCCTCATGCACCTGTCCGAACTCAAGCTTCAGCACGTCTCGGCCCTGATCGAAATGGCCACCGGCCTGGAAATCGAAACTCCGCAGCGCATGCGCAAACAGGAGTTGATGTTTGCCATCCTCAAGCGCAAGGCGAAGACGGGCGAAACCATCTTCGGCGACGGCGTGCTCGAGGTTCTCCCAGATGGCTTCGGGTTTCTGCGCTCGCCCGAGACCTCCTATCTGGCCAGCACCGACGACATCTACATCTCGCCCTCGCAGATCCGCCGTTTCAATCTGCATACCGGCGACTCGATTGAAGGCGAGGTAAGAACGCCCAAGGACGGCGAGCGCTACTTCGCACTGGTCAAAGTCGACAAGATCAATGGCGAACCGCCTGAGGCGTCCAAGAACAAAATCCTGTTCGAGAACCTGACGCCTCTGCATCCCAGCAAACCCATGGTGCTTGAGCGCGACATCAAGGCCGAGGAGAACATCACCGGGCGCATCATTGACATGATCGCCCCCATCGGCAAAGGTCAGCGTGGCTTGATTGTGGCGCCGCCCAAGGCTGGCAAGACGGTGCTCATGCAGCACATCGCCCACGCCATCACGGCCAACCACCCTGATGTGGTGCTCATCGTCCTGCTGATTGACGAGCGCCCCGAGGAAGTCACTGAAATGAGTCGCTCAGTGCGCGGCGAGGTGGTCGCATCGACCTTTGATGAGCCCGCCACCCGCCACGTTCAGGTGGCTGAAATGGTGATCGAAAAAGCCAAGCGGCTGGTCGAACACAAACGGGACGTGGTGATTCTGCTTGACTCCATCACCCGGCTGGCCCGCGCTTACAACACCGTGGTGCCTGCGTCAGGCAAAGTGCTCACGGGCGGCGTCGATGCCAACGCGCTGCAACGGCCAAAGCGGTTTTTCGGTGCGGCCCGCAATATCGAAGAGGGCGGCTCGCTCACCATCATCGCCACCGCGCTCATCGACACCGGCAGCCGTATGGACGAGGTGATTTACGAGGAATTCAAGGGCACTGGCAACCTCGAACTGCACCTGAACCGCCGGATGTCCGAAAAACGTGTCTACCCGGCCATTGAGATCAACCGCTCTGGCACGCGTCGGGAAGAGCTGCTGATCAAACCCGATCTGCTGCAGAAAATCTGGATCCTGCGCAAGCTGCTGCACGACATGGACGACCTCGAGGCGATGGAATTCCTGCTCGACAAGATGCGCCAGACCAAAGGCAATCAGGAGTTCTTCGAGATGATGAGACGCGGGGGCTGATTTGCCCGGCAGTCAGTTTTTGTCATAGAATTCAAGGTTTTCCAGGTCGAGGCGCGAGGCAGGTTTGCCCTGCACATCCAAAGCCCACGATCAACCGAATCAACGGTTTCAACGGTGCCCACGCCATGAAAGCAGACATCCATCCCAATTACCGAGACGTCGTGTTCCTCGACATGGCCAGCGGTTTCAAGTTCGTTACCCGCTCCACGGTAAACACTCGCGAATCCATCAAGATGGACGATGGTCAAGAGTACCCGCTGTTCAAGCTGGACGTCACCTCCGAGTCGCATCCGTTTTACACCGGGGCGCAGCAGCGTATCAGCGAGACCGGTCGCGTCGAGAAGTTCCGCCAGAAGTTCTCGCGCTCGTCCGCCAAGCCCTCCTGATCAGGGGTCGGGCGGTACGCGCTCCCGCCCATGCGCAGTTTCATCGTTACCGACGCTCAGGCCGGGCGGCTGCCTGCCTGGGCGCTATTCGGTCTGTGCGCGCTTTACATCCTGCCCGGCCTTGTGGGTCGAGGACCATGGGACCGAGCGGACGCTGAGGGATTTGGTCTCGCGCTGACTTTGCTGCGCGGGCACGGAACCGACTGGCTGATGCCCAATATTTTCGGCGTGCCCATGCCGGCCGAGGGGCCGCTGGCGGCATGGCTGTCGGCTGGCGTTGCCACCCTAATCCGTCCATTGTTCGGTGAGGCGCT
Organism: Burkholderiaceae bacterium; assembly: GCA_044359405.1. Taxonomy (GTDB): domain Bacteria; phylum Pseudomonadota; class Gammaproteobacteria; order Burkholderiales; family Burkholderiaceae_E; genus SYIM01. The sequence goes on along the minus strand of JBIKMC010000014.1, from coordinate 13,087 downwards.
TGCCATCCGCCTGTCAGTGGGCTTGATGCTGGCTGCAGCCTTCGCGCTCACCTGGCAGGCAACTCGCCTGTTTGCAAGTCGTCCGGGCATGCAGCCAGCCGACCCCTTTGGCGTATCAGCGTCGCGAAACGATTACGCACGTGCCGTGGCCGATACCGCCTTGTTCATCACCATGGCCTGCTGCGGTCTGATCGCACGGGCGCATGAGACCACCGCCGAGGTGTTGCAGCTCTTGTGGATTGCAGGCTTTATCTGGGGCGCCTCCCTGTCTCTTCAGCGCCCAATCCGGGGCGGACTGGTCATCGGTGTGGCCATCGCCGCAAGCCTGCTGACCCGAGGCATTCCCACCGCCCTGATGCTCGTGCTCAGTCTGATCCTCATCGCCGGTCTGGTTCCCCAATGCCGTTTGGTCGCCAAGCCCATGCTGGCTGCTGCACTGCTCACCGCATTGGCCCTGGCGTGCCCCTGGCCCCTGGCGCTCGCCAGCCATGGGATAACAGGGCAGCACTATCTTCAGGCCTGGTTGGCCTGGAACCTGACTGAGTCCGGGCTGGCCGGCCCTGCGTCCATCGCATGGTTGCTGCGAACCCTGCCCTGGTATGTGTGGCCCGCCTGGCCGATCGCAATCTGGGCAGTGTGGCGCTGGCGTTCGCGCTGGGACGAAGCGTCCGTCGCCATTCCGCTGATCCTGTCGGTCAGTGTTCTGCTGGCGGCACTTCTGACACCTCGGGCAACCGAGAGCAATCTGCTAATGCTGGTGCTGCCCTTATCCTTACTCGCTGCCTATGGTCTACCCACGGCCTCACGGGGCGCGGCCAGCCTGCTCGACTGGATTGCGGTGACCACCTTCACCCTGTTCGGATTCGTGCTGTGGGCCTACTGGCTGGCACATCTTGCAGGCGTGCCGCCCAAGATGGCGGGCAGTATCGCCCGGTTGGTGCCTGAGCACACGGCGAACGCAAACATACTGCAATGGCTGCTCGGCGTTGCCGCAACGCTGGGATGGCTTTGGCTGGTTCGCTGGCGCATCACCCGCCAGCCGCGCGCCCTCTGGCGTCCCATGGTGTTGTCGTGCTGCGGCCTGGTTCTGACCTGGTTTCTGTTGATGAGTCTATGGCTGCCGGCGGTTGAAAGTCGCAAGAGCTTTCAGTCGGTTGCGTCAGGAGTAGCCAAAGCTCTGGCTGCCGAGCCCTCGTTCAGCAGCCAGTCGTGCGTGCAGGCACCCGATATCAGTCCCGCGCAACGTACAAGTCTGGTCTGGTTCGGCAACGTGCGATTTGGCGCCCAGGGACAAACCTGCCCCTGGTTACTCAGTCGGCATGCCGGTCGAAACCCCCCAGCCGCAATAGCCGGATGGGAACTCGTCTGGACGGGCCACCGAGCGCACGAACCCGAGCAGCAGATCGCACTCTGGCGCAAGCGCGGTTAAGGCGTGCCGAATCGCTGTGACGCTGTGTCCTCGGGACAGGCCGACTCACCATGAAGCTGCAGATCCTGAGACTCGCCGCGCCGCTCTTCGTGAGCCACATCGCGGTGATGCTGAACGGCGTCATCGACACGCTCATGGCGGGGCAGTTGCCACCTGAGCACGCAGCCGCCATCGGTCTGGGGGCCAGCGCCTACTTCAGCGTCTATATCGCGCTGATGGGGGTGATCCTGGCGCTGGTGCCCATCTGTGCCCATCATCATGGCGCCCGGCAACCTGAGCAGATTGCGATCGAGATCCGGCAAGGATTCTGGCTAGCCCTGCTCTTGTCGGTACCCGGCTGCGTGCTGATCGCCTGGGCCGACCTGTGGTTCTGGATGAGTGATCCGCCGCAGGAGGTGGCCGATATCGCTGGCCCTTACCTGTACGCCACGGCCGCTGGTCTACCCGCAGCCTTACTGTTCAGGGTGTTCCATGCCTGTTCGGTCGCAGTCGGACTGCCCCATCTGGTCATGAGCCTGAACCTGCTGATGCTCGCGCTCAAGGCCCCTCTTAATGCCCTGTTCATGCAGGGACTGATCGTGGGCGACCTCACGCTGGTTGCGCCCATGGGCGCCGCGGGTTGCGCGCTGGCTTCAGCGTGCCTGGCCTGGGCCTCGGTGTTGATCGCCCTATGGCTGTTCGCCCGTCACCCAAGGCTGAGCGACTTCGGTATCCGTGCCCGGGTTCCCTTTCGAATTGACCGCCGACGCATCGCCGCATTGTTGCAGTTGGGTCTGCCGATCGGCGCCATTCAGCTGGTCGAAGTCACTTCATTCACCTTTATGGCGATTCTGCTGGCCCGGTTTGGCGCCGTGGTCGGTGCCAGCCACCAGATCGCCGCTTCAATGGCAGCCATGTGCTACATGCTGGGACTGGCCATCGGAACCGCAACCAGCACGCTGGCGGCGCACTCGCTTGGCGCCGCCAACCCTGCCCAGGCACGCAGGGTCGCTGGCACCGGCCTCAAGTTGGGCCTGGCGGGCGCGGCCTGCACGGCGTTGGCTCTATGGCTGTTGCGCGCGCCCATCGCGCAGGCCTTCAGCGTCGATACCGATGTGATCGCCATGGCTGTGCCCCTGCTGGCGCTGGTCAGCATCTTCAGCTTCTTTGACAACGCCCAGATCCTCCTGACCCTGGTGCTGCGCGCCTGGCGCATCACCACCGCACCCATGGTCGTGCAGATCAGCTCACTTTGGGGAGTCGGTCTGGCCGGCGGCTGGTGCTTGAGTTATCTCGTGGCTGGCGGGCCGGCCGGCATGGGCCACCCGATGGGCGGGGCCACCGGATTCTGGGTCGCCGCTGCGGCAAGTCTCGCGGTCGCCAGCACCGGCCTGGCCTTATTGCTTCGCAAGGTCTGGCGGGAGTCCGCCTAGGCACCACGTGCCGGCTCGTCTAGGCACCACGTGCCGGCTTGTCTAGGCACCACGTGCCGGCTTGCCTAGGCACCGCGTGCCAGCGTCTCTGGCAGCAGCGCCTTGTACAACTCATGGCGCCGCGCATCAAACTGCCCCGCAGCCACCGCAGCACCGACAGCACAGCCTGGCTCATCGCGGTGCAGGCAGTTGCCAAAGCGGCAATGCCCCAGATGAGTGGCCAGATCGGGCAATGCATGCATCAGCTGCGAGGCCGACAGATGGGCCAGGCCGAACAACTGGAATCCGGGCGAGTCAATGATGCGGGCGTTTTGGCCAGGTAAGCCAGACGCCTCAAACATCCGGCTGAAGGTCGTGGTGTGCCGTCCGGACGAAAGAGCCCGCGAAATCGCCTGAGTCTGCAGATCGGCGCCTGGGGCCAGACAATTCACCAGCGTGGATTTACCCATGCCACTTTGACCCAGCAACAGCGTACAGCGCTCGCGCAGCCAGGGCTGAAGGGCCGTTCGCGTCGTCTCAGGCTCATCACGCGCGCTGACCCGTATCACGGGGTACCCGAGAGACTCGTAGAGCTGAAGGCGAGATGCGCTGGTCTCGCTGGGGGGTAGATCAGACTTGTTGAGGATGAGCAGCACCGAGATCTCGGCCACCGACGCCGCGGCCAGAACCCTCATGAGCAACTCTTCGGAAAAGGGTGGATCAGGCGCAAGCACCAGCGCTGCCTGATCGATGTTGGCAGCCAGCAGTTTGCTTCTGACCGAATCGCTGCGGTAAAGCACATTGCGACGAGGTAGTACCGACTCGATCACAGCCTGATCACTGCCCAGGCGCAACAGCTCAACCGCATCGCCTACACAGAGCTCACTGCGCTTGCCGCGCGCGTGCGCCTGCAAAAACAAACCGGGCGAGCTCAGCGGCTCGACAATAGAGTGACGTCCGAAACCCGCGATGACCCGCCCTTCCTGCGCTTCGGGCCCCAGAACCATCATGCGGTGATCTGGGCGCGATGACCCAGCAGCCGTGCAATACGCTGGGGCGCGGGCGGATGCGAGTCATGAAAGGCCGAGTGCACCGGATCAGGCGTCAGCGTCGCGGCATTATCTTCGTAGAGTTTGACCAGTGCACGGGCGAGTGCGGGCGCACTGGCCTGCTCGACTGCAAAGGCATCGGCCTCGAATTCATCACGCCTGGAAAGCCAGCGCGCCAGCGGCTGCAGCGGGAACAGAAACACCGGAACCACCAGAATGAACAGAACCAGGGCGCTGGCTGCAATCACGTCAGCGTCAGGCATCAGTCCAAGCCCGACAAAAAACCACGATTGCATCGCCAACCACCCCAGCAGGGCCAAGAGCATCAGACTGAGCGCAGCCATCATGAGCACGCGCTTGCGCAGATGCCCTCGCTTGAAATGTCCCAGTTCATGGGCCAACACCGCTTCGAGCTCATCGACGTCGAGTCGGGACAGCAGCGTGTCAAAGAAAACGATACGACGGGCACGGCCAAACCCTGTGAAAAACGCATTACCGTGCGCGGACCGTCGACTGCCATCCATGACGTACAGACCACTCGCCGAGAACCCTGTGCGACCCAGCAGTGTCTCAATGCGCTCGCGCGCCCGGCCCTGCGGCAGGGGATCGAAGCGATTAAACCAGGGCGCGATGAAAACGGGGTATACGAGCATGACGAGCACGTTGAACCCCATCCAGAGCGCCCAAACCCAGAGCCACCACAGCGGGCCAGCGGCCTGCATCAGGCCCAGCACAGCGGCCAGCAGAGGAATTCCGAGCAGCGCCGAGACGATCGTCGACTTCACGAGATCGGCCAGGAACAGGCGCGGCGTCATGCGATTGAATCCGAACGACTCTTCCAGACGGAACTGCCGATACCAGGAAAAACCCAGATCGGGCAGCGAGCCCAAGACCAGCGTCGTCACCACCAGGGCAAGACCTCGAAAGAACGACGCTTCAGGCCAAAGCAGGGCACTGATCTCGACCAGCCACTGCAGGCCGCCCAACAAGGTGAACGCAATGAGCACGGTCGCCGAACTCGCCGTTTCGAGTAGCCCCAGTCTGACCCGGGCGGCCGTGTAATCAGCCGCCCGCTGATGCGCGGACAGGGCAACCCGATCAGCGAAATCAGACGGCACCTGATGACGGTGCCTGGCAACGTGCCGAAGCTGTCGCCAGGCAAGCCATGCGCGCAGCACCAGTGACGTGAGCAGTGCCGCCAGAAATACGACTGTAAACGCGAGTGGTGACATCAGCTTGAAGCCAAGACCCGTATGGGACAATGAGGCCTTGACCTGCCCCGGAAAAAAATTATGTCACAGCCTTCTGCGGCTGATGCGTCGCAACCCGACAACGCTTCCACTGGCAAGCGCCCCGCTGCCACCGATGAGACTCGACTGATCTGGGTCGACATGGAAATGACCGGCCTTCGCCCGGAGATCGATCGAATCATCGAGGTCGCTTTTGTCGTCACTGACAGCCAGCTTGATGTATTGGCGCAGAGTGAGGCCATCGCCATCCGTCAGCCCGATTCGGTGCTTGAGGCCATGGATGAATGGAACCGCTCAACCCACGGACGCTCAGGCCTGATTGACCGGGTACGCAGCTCACCGATGACAGAGGCCAGCGCCGAGCGTGCACTGATCGAGTTTGCCCGCCAATGGGTGCCGCCCGGTAAATCGCCGATGTGCGGCAATTCGGTCTGCCAGGATCGCCGCTTCATGGCGCGATACATGCCCGCACTGGAAAATTATTTTCATTATCGCAATCTGGATGTCAGTACGGTCAAGGAGTTGTGCAAGCGCTGGCAACCCTCCATCGCGCGCCAGTTCAACAAGCGTGCCGCCCACACAGCCCTGGCCGACATCATGGAGTCCATCGAAGAGTTGCGCTTTTATCGCGAGCGATTCATCGGCGCGGCGCCGACTGCCTGAGCATCAGCGCCCCAGCCAGGCGGCCAGCGTCAGCATGGCGTAAACGCCCAACCAAAGCAGCACGGACCGCCAGACCAGTCCAATCGCACTGCGCAGACCGGAAACATCGGGGGCTACGCCCTGAAACTCAAAGCCATGCTCGCCCGAGGCCCAGCGAGCTTCCAGCTCAGGTTCGGCGACGCGCAAGCCGAGCGCCCCGCCACCGGCGGCGAGCAGAAGCGCCCGCTGTTCACGACCGGTTCCCGCGGATACGGCACCGCGCCAGCAGTAAATCGCATCTTCGAAGTTGCCCATGATGGCAAACCCGGCAGCCGATAGACGTGCCGGCAACCAGTCAAGAACCTGATACACCAGACTGGCCACGACGCCATAAGGTTCTGGCTCGGTTCGCCCCGACACGGCGGGGGCCACTCCGATGGGTACCGGCTGAACCCGGTCTGCGCCGGGCGCCTCGCTGGCGGGTCTGGCCCAGCGCTGAGACAGCAACTCGGCGAGCCGATAAACCACCGGACCGATCGCACCAGGCAGGATGATGTACCAGAAGAGCGGACCAAACACATGCCGATGAGCGCCCACCAGGGCGTGCGCGATGGCACGGCGACAGATTTCATGGATGGAAGCGTCGCGCTCAGGCCTGTCTGTCGCCTCATCGGCTGATGTCTGCGCAACCCATCGGTCAAGAACACGCCGGGCACCGGGCGTATCGTCGGCCGCCAGTGCAACCTGTATTTCGGTGAAGGCCTGGCTGAACTGGCGAAACCCCACGGTGAAATAAAGCACCGCAATGTGTACCAGCAGGCGCAGGGCCGGATGCACCATACCGGCCAGCCAGTCGAGGACCAGTACCAGTGCCAACACGACCACGGCCAGCACGACAAAGCCCACCAGACCATGCTGTCGCTGACCGGCGTCGGTGCTGGAACGCACCAGATCGGCCAGCGCGAAAACCATGCGATGCACCCAATTGTCCGCCGGCAACGAACGCCCCTGTTCGATCAAGAGCGCGACGATCAAAGCGATGAAACCCAAGGCCCTACCCCTGTTGACTGAATGGGCTCGATCAGGCAGCCAGCATGCGATATAGATTACGCAGCATGGCTGCCGTCGCACCCCAGATGAAGAACTCTTCGCCTGCCTGGGGTTCAGTCCAGGGCATGGCAAAGAAGTCACGGTGCCCGTCCGCCGCGAGCATACGACGACGCTGGTGGTTGCGGGGATTCATCAGGAATTCGAGAGGGACTTCAAATACTTGGTCAACTTCGTCAGGCGCCAGTGTCCAGGCAAGTCCGGGCGTGATCAGAGCCAGCACCGGAGTGATGCGGTAGCCAGTCCCCGTCTGGTACTGAGGCATCTGACCAAGGACCTCGGCGTGGCGGGATACGAGCCCGACTTCTTCAAAGGCCTCACGCAGCGCCGTGTGCTCAAAAGAGGCATCATCCGCGTCACACCGACCGCCCGGAAAGGCGATCTGGCCGGGGTGTTTCCGTAAGCGCGACGCTCGACGGGTAAGTAACACCGTGAGCCCATCCGAGTGTCTGATGAGCCCGATCAGAACGGCCGCCGGGTGAATCGGCTGATCAGGTTCTAGAACGCGCTCTGAGAAAGGCTCAGGAGACCAGGGCGTCGGATCAGACAGACGCGCGCGAAGAAACGAGGCCTGAAGACGCTGCTTCGGCACCGCCGGCAGCGCATCCGCGCCGCTCAGCAGTGTCATGCTGCGGGGATCGAATCCGCTCAGGCTGCGCTGGCGCCAGTTTTACCCGGCAGCTTTTCACGAATACGCGCCGACTTGCCAGAACGGCTGCGCAGGTAGTAAAGCTTGGCGCGGCGCACGTCGCCACGACGCTTGACCTCGATACCGGCGATGAGCGGCGAATACAGTTGGAACGTTCTCTCAACGCCCTCGCCTGAGGAGATCTTGCGCACGATGAAGGATGAATTCAGCCCGCGGTTGCGCTTGGCGATAACCACACCCTCATACGACTGCACACGCTTGCGGGTGCCTTCGACAACGTTGACGTTGACGATGACCGTGTCGCCCGGGGCGAACTCGGGAATTTGCTTGCCCAGGCGGGCGATTTCTTCCCGCTCAAGCTGCTCAATCAGATTCATGACCACTCCTTGAACCATCGTGACCAAATACCCGCGGCAACTGGCTGTGCCCGCGTACGGCATGAATGCAATTCATGCGGCCCGTGGCTCGATCGTGAACCACGGCATGCCTCAGGTCAGAGGATGACAAAGCCCGCGATTATAGCTGCTGGCCAGAAGTTTTAGCAAAATCAAGCAGGAAGGCCTCGTCGGCCCGGGATAAGAGACCCTGAGCGCGTGCCCGCGCAATGAGATCAGGACGCCTGCGCGCCGTCACGGCCAGCGACTGCTCGCGGCGCCAGCGCTCGATCCGCGCGTGATGGCCAGACATGAGCACAGCCGGTACCGGTTCATCTTCGAACACCTCGGGTCGGGTGTAGTGAGGCCAGTCGAGCAGACCATGCGTGAAGGACTCCTGCACGGATGACTCAGGATGGTTGAGGGCTCCGGGCAGCAGTCGTACCGCCGCGTCGATCAGCATCAGTGCCGGCAGCTCGCCACCCGACACGATGAAATCGCCCACTGAGATCTCTTCGTTGACGTAACGATCGATCAGCCGCTGATCAACGCCCTCGTAGCGGCCAGCCAGCAGAATGGCCCCAGGCGAAGCCGACAACTGTTGCACCCGACTCTGCGTCAGTGGGGTGCCCTGGGGCGACAACATGATCACCGGGGTGTCGGCACGTTCGGCTTGGCTTCGGGCGGCCGCGATTGCGCTTACCAGGGGCGGCGCCTGCATGACCATACCCGGGCCGCCGCCGAAGGGCCGGTCGTCGACCCGACGATAGGCGTTGTCAACATAGTCGCGGGGATTCCACAGATGAAGCTGCCAGAGCCCATGCGCATGCGCCCGACCCGTTACGCCGTGGCGAGTCACCGCGTCGAATATGTCACCAAATAGCGTGATGACATCAAAACGCAGCATCAGTAATCGAGCTCCCAGTCGACGACGATGCGGCGCTGGGCGATATCGACGGACAGGATATAAACCGGCACGTAGGGAATAAGTCTTTCCTGGCCATTTTCGTGGCGCACGACCAGAATGGGATGGGCGCCGTGATCATCGATAGCGCAGACGCAGCCCAGCTGCTCGTCGTGTGCGTTGCTGACCGCACACCCCAGAAGATCAACCCAGTAGACCTCGCCTGATGCGGGCGCGGGAAAATCAGCCCGTCGCACGCACACCCTCGCGCCCTTGAGAGCCAGGGCAGCGTCGCGATCCGTGACGCCCTCAAGCGAGGCCAGGAGAACGCTTGCATGGGTACGGCACCGCGTCACGGTGCAGGCGCTGGTTCGCGAGTCTGTGCGAAGACTGGCAGGCCACTGCAGCCACCAGGACCGAATTTTCAGCAGGACCGACTGACGCGGCGCATTGAAAGGTTCGATACGAAGTTCGCCGCGAATGCCGTAGGCATCGGCGACCGCACCGACCTCAACCAGATCGGCAGGGATGTCGCTTGCTTCTTGAAGAATGGCAACTCCAGGCCAGCACCCGGCTGATAGTCGCCGGGAGCTTTCAGACCTGTCAAGCGGCGGCGGCTACGCCTGCCTGCTGCTTGATGAGACGCTCAACCGCGGGCGAGACCTGGGCGCCCTTGCCACGCCAGTGATCAATGCGGTCTACGGCGATTCGCAGACCGACCTCAGACGCAGTCGCCATGGGATTGAAATACCCGATGCGCTCGATAAAGCGGCCGTCACGGCGGTTTTGCTTATCGGTAGCGATCACGGTGTAGAAGGGACGCCCCTTGGCGCCGCCGCGCGTAAGTCGGATGACGACCATGCCTGAATCCTTAGCCAAAAAATTTCTGGAGAACCAAGAATGTTAACAGGGCCCGTTACGGCAGGCAAACGGCTAAAACAGAGACCCTTGCGCTTGCAACGGGTCAAGCTGTGACACAGGCGGGCAGAACCGATCCGTGCGCAGCACCAGTCCCTGACGGGCATAACCCAGGCGATCGGACACCATGCGAAAACGTAGGGCGATGAGCTCAGCCCAATGTCCGTGACCGCGCATACGACTGCCGAAGCGCGAGTCGTTCAAGCGCGGGCCCTCACCCGGCGAACTGCGCATATCGGCTAGATGCGACAGTACCCGACCGGCGCGATCAGGATAGTGGGCCTGCAGCCAATCGGTGAAGACCGTCTTCAATTCGTGCGGAAGCCTGAGCACCGAATAAAACGCATTGATGGCGCCGGCTTCACGCGCAGCCGTGAGCACACGCTCGATCTCGGGCTCATTCAGAAAAGGCACCACTGGCGCCATACCAACGCCCACCGGGATTCCCGCCTCAGTCAGCTTGCGGATACTGTGCAGACGACGCCAAGGTGCCGCCGCCCTGGGCTCCCAACTGCGGGCCAGGGATTCATCGAGCGTGGTGATGGACACAAACACCTGCACCAGCTGCTGGCGAGCAAGCTCAGCCAAAAGATCAATATCGCGTTCGATCAGGGCCGACTTGGTGATGATGGTGACCGGATGCCGACACTGGGCCAGCAGTTCAAGTAGCCCACGGGTAATGCGATAGTCGCGCTCGATCGGCTGATAGGCATCCGTCACCGACCCGATGTTGACGGGCTGACACTGATAAGACGGCGACGACAGCGTCTGCCGCAGACACAGTACGGCCTCCTGTTTGGCGTAGAGCCGGGTTTCAAAATCAAGCCCAGGCGAGTGCCCGAGATAGGCGTGTGTCGGCCGGGCGTAGCAGTAACTGCAGCCATGCTCGCAACCGCGATAAGGGTTGATTGAGCGATCAAAGGGAACGTCGGGCGAGCGGTTGTAGCTGAGGATGCTGCGCGAGCGATCGACCAATACCTGGGTGCGCGGCGCGCGCTCGGCCTCATCGTGACGGACACCGTCATCGAGCCAGTCGGCGTCGGGTTGGCGCTCAACGCGTTGGAAGCGCCCGGTGGGCTGCGACACTGCGCCGCGCCCCTTGTGCTGCGTAACCAGCAGTGCGGCCGCCGTGCGCGGTGAATTGATCGTTTTGTTAGACCCGGACATAAAAGAACTGTACATGCATACAGTTATTTAAGCTAGTAAACGCGAGTAAACACTGACCGGCTTTTAAGGTGAGACTAAAAAAACACGCGGGCACTGCCGTTTTCAGCACACGCGGTCGACGCAGGTCCTGGTCAAGCGGGCCCCTCGCGCGCGGCCTTGCGCTCGAGGTGGCGTTTAAGAATGACCCCAGCATAGTAAACGTGCTCGCGCATCAGGTGCTCGGCCCGCGGACCATCACCCGCCAGCACGGCTTCGACGATGCGGTGATGGTCGCCATGCGAGCGCAAAATCAAGGCATGGTCATCCCACAGAACGATGCGTCCTGACGCGTAGGGGATCTGTCCCGCCTGCTCGGCAAAGCGTGAAACCCAGGGGTTGCTGGAGGCGCTGATCAGAATCTGATGCAGTTCGACGTTCATACGCTGGTAGGGCGCATGATCGTCCGGATCCAGCACACCCCTGCCAAGAATTCGGTCGCCCTCGCTCAGACAATGCTGCAGGCGCTCCCGCTGCTCGGGACTGACTCCACGAAGAGCAGCGCGACGACAGGCAAGCCCCTCAAGCATGGCGCGCACTTCGTAGGCAGTCAGCACGTCTTCAAGCTCGAACACCCGAACCAGGTAACCACGTTTGGGTTGATGATCGATCAGCCCCTCATTGGCCAGGTTGGCGAGCGCCTCGCGCACGGGCGTTCGAGACACGCCGATCAGACGCGCGGTGCTCTCCTCTTCAATACGCTCGGCAGGCCGGAACCGGCCCTCCAGAATCCAGTCACGCAGGGTATCGGTCACCTGCTGCGACAGCGTTTGCATACTCACCTCCAGACGGCCTTTCAGGTATACACAGACACCCAAAACAACTCGTTTTTAAATCTATTCAAGGTTCTTTTTGTTTTTGTGTATACATGCTATCGTGCCTGAAAATAGATCAATCGGGGGAGAGACGGCGATGGCGCTTGTGTCGGGTGAAGCCAGGGGCGAACAACGCGTGGCCCTGGTGACGGGTGCCGCACGCGGCATCGGTGCCACGGTTGCCGCGCGGCTTGCACGCGACGGACTGACCGTCGCACTGGCAGACATCGACCAGGCCGGAGTCGCTTCCACCGCCGCCCGCCTGGGGGCACCGCATACCGCACACGCCATCGATGTCGCCGACGAATCCTCGGTTAAGGCCTGCTTCGAGGCCGTCGAGGCGCAGCACGGGCCCATCGCGGTCCTGGTGAACGTAGCCGGGCTTCTCATCATGCCGGGTGGCGAACGCCCGCTGATCGGCGACCTGACCCTGGACATCTGGGAGCTCAGCATGGCCGTCAATGCGCGTGGCAGCTTTCTGTGCGCGCGTGAGTACCTTCAGCGCAGAGAACGCCAGCCCCTTGCCGGCGGCCGCGTGATCTTCTTTGGGTCGGTAGCTGCTCAGCTGGGCGGCTACCGGTCAAGCGCCGCTTACATTGCGGCCAAAGCCGCCGTCATGGGATTCGCAAAGGCCTTCGCCCGCGAAAGCGCTCACCTGGGCATTACCGCCAACACCATCGCACCAGGACTGATCGATACCGACATGCTGCGCAGCACCGTGAGCAGCAGCGGGGCGCTCGAGGCGGCCGCCCGCAGTATTCCACTGGGGCGTATTGGTACCGTTGATGATGTGGCCGACGCGGTGGGGTATCTGGTCTCACGTTCGGCCGACTATCTCACCGGCACTGTCATTGACGTCAACGGCGGCTACCGCATGCAGTAAATCGTGGCATGTCACACCCGATCACTAACCCGGATGAATAGACTCACATGCAGTCACTGGCAGATCGTCTGACCCTGGCACTGACCTGGATCGCGGGCGCCGCACTGGTGCTGATGATGACCCATGTCGCAGGCGACGTGATCCTGAAGTACCTGTTCAACATGCCCATCCCGGGTACCGCTGAAGTGGTGGCCGCCTACTACATGATCGGCGTGGTGTTTCTGCCCCTGGCCTGGATCGAGGCCCATAACCGGCCCATTGTCGTCGAGCTGTTTTACGACCGCATGCCGCCCTGGGCAAAGCCGCCGCTCGACGTGCTGGGCACTGTGGCATCGCTGGTCTTTTATGGCTTCCTTGTCTGGCAAAGCATCAAGATCGCGCTCGAATCATTTGCAACGGGTGAGTATGTGGACGGCATGTGGCGGGTGGTCGTCTGGCCCAGCCGCTTCCTGATCCCCCTGGGCCTTGTCGTC
>JBIKMC010000154.1:0-8124 GCA_044359405.1 Burkholderiaceae bacterium | reverse complement strand
CAGCGCAGCAAAGCCGAGAATTCGGCCGCCCTTGACCACCTTGGTAACGCGATTGACCGCAATCATCTTCTCGCGAAGGCCGTCATCGCGCTCTTCGCTACCTACTTTCGCCTGAATCTTCGCCATGATCGAATCCTGTCAGTCGGGACTAAACCCGAAAGTCCTCACTCAGAACTTCAGGCCTGCTTCGCGAGCAGCCTCGGCGAGCGCCTTGACGCGCCCGTGAAATCGATAGCCGGAGCGGTCAAACGCCACCGACTCAATACCCGCTTTGAGCGCCTTCTCAGCCAGCCGCTTGCCGACCAGCGACGCAGCGCCAGCGTTGCCGCCCTTGCCAGTCTTTCCAGCCAACTCGGCTCGCACTTCGGCCTCGGCCGTTGACGCGGAGACCAGCACACGCGCGCCAGACGCATCGATGATGCTGGCGTAGATATGCTGGTTGCTGCGATGAACCGTCAGGCGATTGACCCGCAATTCGCGGATCTTGAGACGTGCCTGCCGAGCACGACGCAGACGGGAAATATTCTTTTCCATGTGCAATCCTATTCTGTGCTGCGCCAAGCCTTACTTCTTCTTGACTTCCTTGAGCGCCACCTGCTCATCGGAATAGCGCACTCCCTTGCCCTTATAGGGCTCGGGGGGACGCCAGGCCCGAATCTCGGCGGCAACCTGACCAACGCGCTGGCGGTCAGCGCCTTTGATCAGAATTTCGGTCTGCGTTGGGGTCTCAGCCTTGACACCCTCGGGCACCTTGTAAACCACCGGATGCGAAAAACCCAGCGACAGGTTCAGTGCAGCGCCCTGAGCTTGCGCCCGGTACCCGGTGCCTACCAACAGCAGTTTGCGCTCAAAACCCTTGGTGACTCCGGTGACCATATTGGAAACCAGAGCCCGATAAGTGCCACTGAGTGACCTCGCCTCGCGGCTTTCGTCGAGCGCCGCAAAGGTCAGCGTCGCGCCTTCCTGCCGAACGACCACACAGGGCTTGAGCGCTTGGGTCAGAGTGCCAAGCGGGCCCTTGACGGAAATATTTCCGGCTGCGAGCTTGACTTCGACACCCGAAGGCACCGCAACCGGCATGCGTGCAACACGTGACATGGTGATGCCCCCTTAAGCCACGTAGCCGATGACTTCACCACCCAAGCCGCTTGCGCGGGCATGGCGGTCGGTCATCACGCCTTTAGAGGTGGTGACGATGGCGATGCCCAGGCCGTTCATCACCTGCGGCAGGGCATCGCGGCCGCGGTATACCCGCAGGCCTGGCCGCGAGACGCGCTCGAGGCGATCGATGACCGGCTGGCCGGCGTAGTACTTGAGACGGACCTGCAATTCAGCTTTGCTGCCGTCAGCCTTGACCTCAAACCCGTCGATGTAGCCTTCGTTACGAAGCACAGTGGCAATAGCCACCTTCAGCTTCGAGGACGGCATAACCACCGACTCTTTTTCCACGCGCTGCGCATTGCGGATGCGCGTGAACATGTCGGCGATAGGGTCGCTCATGCTCATAATTGGATTTCCTATTCTGCGGACACTGGCTTACCAACTGGCCTTGACCAGGCCAGGAATCTCGCCACGCATGGCTGCTTCACGCAGCTTGTTGCGGGCCAGGCCGAACTTGCGGAAAGTGCCACGCGGACGCCCGGTGATTTCGCACCGGTTACGCAGCCTCGTGGGGTTGGCGTTACGTGGCAGCGACTGCAACTTTAGCCGCGCTTGGTAACGCTCTTCTTCAGAGCGAGATTGATCTTCGATGATCGACTGAAGCTCTTTGCGCCGGGCAGCGAACTTTTGGACGAGCGCCTTGCGCTTGAGGTCACGATTGATCAGGGAGAGTTTGGCCACTTGATTGAGTCCTGGTCGTTCGGTTCAGTTACGGAACGGGAACTTGAACGCGGCGAGCAGTGCCTTGCACTCCTCGTCGGTACGCGCCGTGGTGGTGATGCTGATGTTAAGACCGCGCAACGCATCCACCTTGTCATACTCGATTTCAGGGAAGATGACCTGTTCTTTGACACCCAGGTTGTAGTTACCCCGGCCATCAAAGGCCCGCCCCGAAACGCCACGGAAATCACGCACCCGGGGCAAAGCCACTGTGACAAGACGGTCAAAAAACTCAAACATGCGATCGCCGCGCAGCGTCACCATGCAACCGATCGGATAGCCATCGCGGATCTTGAACCCGGCGATGGCCTTGCGTGCCTTGGTGATCACCGGTTTCTGACCGGCGATTCGAGCGAGATCGCCCGCTGCGTTCTCAAGTACTTTTTTGTCGCCCACCGCCTCGGACACGCCCATGTTGAGCGTAATCTTGGTAATGCGCGGTACCTGCATCACCGAGGCGTAACCGAATTTCTTGACCAGGTCGGGAACGACCTTTTCGCGGTAGTGCGTCTTAAGACGAGCCATATCGATTTTTCCTATTGACCTTCGTCAGCCAATTCAGCGACGGTGAGGGTCGATCTTGAAGCTGGATTCAAACCACGGGGCAGTCAGACCGCTCAGGCCTTGACCATCTCACCGTTTGACCGAAACACGCGCACTTTGCGACCATCCTCGAGCGTCTTGAAACCCACACGATCACCTTTGCCGGTGGCTGGGTTGAACAACATCACGTTGGATTGATCGATTGGCATGGTCTTGTCGACAATACCGCCGTTCTCGCCCTTCATGGGGTTGGGGCGCTGGTGCTTCTTGACCACGTTGACGCCCTCGACGAGCAGATGCTGGTCATCAACCCGGCTGGTAACCGTACCGCGCTTGCCCTTGTCACGACCCGTGATGACGACGACCTCATCACCCTTGCGAATTTTGTCCATGTGCAGTCTCTCTTAGAGCACTTCAGGCGCAAGCGACACGATCTTCATGAACCGCTCAGTTCGGAGTTCGCGCGTGACCGGCCCGAAAATGCGCGTACCGATCGGCTCGAGCTTGGCGTTGAGCAGCACGGCTGCGTTGGCGTCAAAGCGCACCAAAGAGCCGTCCTGGCGGCGTACGCCCTTGGCGGTGCGGACTACGACCGCGTTGTAGATCTCGCCCTTTTTGACGCGACCACGCGGCTGCGCCTCTTTGACAGAGACTTTGATGATGTCGCCAATGCCCGCATAGCGCCGCTTGGAGCCACCGAGCACCTTGATACACATCACTGAACGAGCGCCGGTGTTGTCGGCGACGTCCAGCCTCGATTGCATCTGGATCATGTCTTTTCACCAACTTGTACCGCATGGCCAGGCTCACCTGATCGGCTTGCCTCACACCCTGCAGTCAGTCTTGGCCCCGAGGTTTGGGATTTAAAACAATTTCACTCTTGGAAACCCCACTCAAGAAAAATCTGCTTTTCAGGAGTGCTGGTATTTTTTGAGCGAAGCCTTCAATTATTACCTAAAACGTTTGATCACGCAAGTGGAGGGGTTATTGAGCCTGACCAACCACTCGAGAAACCACCCACGCCTTGGTGCGCGAGATGGGACGACTCTCCTGGATCTCGACCGTATCGCCCTCATTCAACTGCGCCTCAGTATGAGCGTGGTACTTGGTGCTGCGTACCATGTACTTGCCGTAAATGGGGTGCTTGACCTTACGCTCAACGAGCACCGTGACCGTCTTCTGCATTTTATTGCTGACCACACGACCGGTCAGCGTGCGCTTGGCACTGGCTTGATTGGCAGTATTCATCAGGCGGCAGCCTTTTCGTTGATGATCGTACGCACACGCGCAATTGCCCGACGGGTCTTGCGCAGCTGGCTGGTGTCGTTCAGTTGCTGGGTACCGTGCTGCATGCGTAACGAGAAGTGAGCACGCAGCAGCTCGCCCAACTCCTTGTCGAGTGCCGCGGCATCTTTGGTGCGCAGTTCTTTGGCCTTCATGGGAGTACCTCTGAGTGATGGGCAGCGCTTACGCGCCCACCATACGGGTGACGAAAGTGGTGGAAATCGGCAGCTTGGCCGCCGCCAGCGCAAAAGCTTCGCGCGCCAGCGCCTCATTCACACCGTCCATTTCATAGAGCACCTTGCCGGGCTGAATCTCGGCGACGTAGTACTCCGGATTGCCCTTGCCGTTACCCATACGAACTTCAGCGGGCTTCTTGGAGATAGGCTTGTCAGGGAAGATACGGATCCAGACGCGACCACCCCTTTTGATATGGCGGGTCATGGCACGACGTGCCGCTTCGATTTGACGGGCGGTTAGGCGGCCGCGACCTGTAGCCTTGAGGCCGAAGTCGCCAAAAGCCACCGAGGCCCCGCGAGTGGCGAGCCCTTTATTGCGGCCCTTCTGTTCTTTGCGGTACTTGCGTCGAGCGGGTTGCAGCATCGCTCACTCCTTCATTCAGCTTTGGGCGCGCCCTCAGCGGGCGCGGCGGCTGCGACCTTGCGCACCCGCTTGACGGTGGTCTTGGGCGCTTCGGGCGCTGCGGCATCTGCTGCAGCAGCAGGTGCACCCTCGCCCTCAGGACGGCGGCGGGGGCCACGCGGACCAGCGCCTGGGCGGTTGCCCGGGGCACGGCGCGGACGGCGATCATCTTTCTCAGGCTGGGGTACCGCTTCTCTATCAGCGGCCTGCGGGGCGTCGTGCCGACCTAGCGTGTCCCCCTTATAGACCCAAACCTTGACACCAATGGTGCCGTAGGTGGTGTGGGCTTCGGAGAAGCCGTAATCGACATCTGCGCGCAGCGTGTGAAGCGGCACACGGCCTTCGCGGTACCACTCGGTTCGCGCGATTTCAGCGCCATTGAGCCGGCCAGAGCTCATGATCTTGATGCCCTGAGCGCCCAGACGCATCGCATTCTGCATGGCTCGCTTCATGGCGCGGCGGAACATGATGCGCTTTTCAAGCTGCTGGGTGATGGAGTCAGCGATCAGCTGAGCATCGGTCTCGGGCTTGCGCACCTCTTCGATATTGACGTGCACGGGCACGCCCATTAGGCGCTGCAGGTCAGTCTTGAGAACTTCGATGTCCTCACCCTTCTTGCCGATCACCACGCCAGGGCGCGCGGAAAAGATCGTGATACGCGCGTTCTTGGCCGGCCGCTCAATCAGCACGCGGCTGACAGAAGCGCTCTTGAGCTTGCGGCGCAGGTATTCGCGCACACGCAGGTCATCTCCCAGCAGCTCGGGGAACTGGCGTCCAGCGGCAAACCATCGCGAGGACCAGTTGCGACTGACTGAGAGGCGAAACCCGGTCGGATGAATCTTCTGTCCCATGTCGTTCCTTCCGTCAGCCTTATTTGTCGCCAACCGTCACGAAAATGTGGCAAGTCTGCTTTTCAATACGAGCGCCGCGCCCCTTGGCACGCGCCGAGAAGCGACGAAGCGAAGTTGCCTTCTCAACGTGAATTCGCTTGACTTTGAGCTCGTCGATATCAGCCCCGTCGTTATGCTCGGCGTTGGCAATCGCCGACTCGAGCACTTTGCGGACAATGTGCGCCGACTTTTTGGGCGAGAACATGAGGATGTTCAACGCCTGCTCAACCGGCTTGCCGCGGACCAGATCGGCCACCAGTCGGCCCTTCTGAGCCGAAAGGCGCACCCCGCGAAGTATGGCTTGGGTTTCCATGTGCGTTCCTTATCTCTTGGCCGCAACTTTCTTGTCTGCCGCATGACCCTTGAACGTTCGGGTCAGGGCGAACTCGCCCAGCTTGTGGCCAACCATGTTCTCGTTGATGTAGACAGGCACATGCTGCTTGCCGTTGTGCACCGCGATCGTGAGCCCGATGAACTCAGGAACCACGGTCGAACGACGCGACCAGGTCTTGATTGGACGCTTGTCTTTCTGCGCGATCGCCGTGTCGACCTTCTTGATAAGATGGCCATCGACGAAGGGGCCTTTTTTTACCGAACGTGCCATTGCGTCACCTGTGCTTTACTTGCTGCCGCGGCGCGACACGATCATTGAATCGGTGCGCTTGTTACGACGAGTCTTGTAACCTTTGGTTGGCTGACCCCAGGGCGAAACCGGGTGGCGGTTGCCACGCGTACGACCGCCGTGCGGGTGATCCACCGGGTTCATGGTCTCGCCACGAACTGTCGGGCGAATACCGCGCCAGCGCGTGGCGCCCGCCTTGCCGATCTGCCGCAGGCCGTGCTCTTCATTGCCAACCTCGCCGATGGTGGCGCGGCACTCAATATGCACTTTACGAATTTCGCCTGACCGCAGACGCACCTGGGCGTAACTACCCTCGCGAGCTAGTAGTCGGGCGGAGGCGCCTGCAGAGCGAGCCACCTGAGCACCCTTGCCGGGTTGCAACTCAATCGCGTGAATGGACGAGCCCACCGGAATGTTGCGGATGGGCAGCGTATTACCCGCGCGGATGGGCGCCTCGGGACCGCTCATGAGGGTGGCACCCGCATCAACACCGCGCGGGGCAAGAATGTAGCGGCGCTCGCCGTCGGCATAGCACAGCAGCGCGATGTGTGCGCTACGGTTGGGGTCGTACTCAAGCCGCTCAACCCGCGCAGCAATGCCGTCCTTGTCCCGACGGAAATCGATGATGCGATATTGACGCTTGTGGCCGCCACCCTTGTGGCGGGTAGTGATGCGACCCAGGTTGTTACGGCCTGAACCGCGGGTCTTGCTTTCAGTGAGGGCGTCAACGGGCCTGCCTTTATGCAGACCTGGGTTGACGACCTTGACCATCGCCCGGCGACCGGGCGATGTCGGCTTCATCTTGGCGATGGGCATTTAACGGGCCTCCGCGAAGTTGATTTCCTGCCCCGGCTTGAGGCTTACATAAGCCTTGCGCACGTGGCGGCGGCGGCCATTGAAACGCCCGAAGCGCTTGGCCTTGCCCTTCTGGTTGAGGACCTGCACCGACTCAACCTCGACCTTGAACATCAGCTCTACCGCAGCCTTGATCTCGATACGGGTTGCATCCTGCAGCACGCGGAAAGCCACCTGGTTATTGCGATCAGCCACGAACGTCGCTTTTTCAGAGACGATAGGGGCCACGAGCACCTTGGTCAGTCGCTCCTGATTCATCCCAGCATCTCCTGTACTTTGGCCAGTGCCGAGCGCGTAATGAGCACCTTGCTGAAGTGAACCAGCGACACTGGGTCTGCGTGCCGCGGCTCGACAACCATCACATGGGGAAGGTTGCGCGACGCCAGATACAGATTTTCATCAAGGCTGTCGGTGATCACCAGTACCGATGCACCGTTGGCACCGAGTCCCATGGCCCGGATTTTGTCTGCCAGCAACTTGGTCTTGGGCGCTTCGATCGCGAGCCCCTCGACCACGGCGACACGGTCTTCGCGCGCAAGTTGCGACAAAATGGAGCACACGCCCGCGCGATACATCTTGCGGTTGAGCTTGTGCGAGAAGTTTTCTTCGGGCGAATTTGGAAAGGTCTTACCGCCACCGCGCCACAGGGGCGAGGAGGTCATGCCCGCGCGGGCACGGCCGGTACCCTTTTGCCGCCACGGCTTCTTGGTGGAATGCTTGACTTCGCTGCGGTCTTTCTGGGCCCGGTTGGCACTACGCGCGTTCGCCTGGAAGGCAACAACCACCTGGTGCACCAGAGGCTCGTTGAACTCGCGACCGAACACCGTGTCAAGCGCCTGGACTTTTGCAGTGGACTGGCCACTGGCATCAAGGAGATTCAGTTCCATGCTGCAAACCTCCTTATGCTTTCTTGGCAAAACGCTTGCCTTCGGCAGGCGTCTTGACCGCGGGAGTGACCACAACCTCGCCGTTTTTGGCACCCGGAACGGCTCCCTTGAGCATCAGCAGACCCCGCTCGCCATCGACGCGCGCCACCACCAGGTTTTGCACGGTGCGGTTGACCGCACCCATGTGACCGGCCATGCGCTTGCCGGGAAACACCCGGCCGGGGTCTTGCGCCATGCCGATGGAACCCGGAACGTTGTGCGAGCGCGAATTTCCGTGAGAGGCGCGGCCCGAACCAAAGTTGTGACGCTTGATCGTGCCGGTAAAACCCTTGCCGTGAGACACGCCCTGCACGTCGACCTTCTGCCCAGCCTCAAAGACGCCCGCCGAAATAACCGACCCGGGCTGAAACTGGGACAGGACGTCGTCAGACACGCGGAATTCCCGAACCGCACTGCCAGCCTCGACACCTGCCTTGGCGAAGTGTCCGGCGCGTGCTTTGGTGACACGGGAGGCCCGGCGGTT
>JBIKMC010000153.1:0-8131 GCA_044359405.1 Burkholderiaceae bacterium | reverse complement strand
ATTCCCGACGCCTCCGGCAAGGCTTTGCGCAGCCAATTGATGGCATCGTCAATGAGGGCTGGCTCGTCCGACAGCCCCGTCAGAACAAGCTTGCCATCCCGAGACGGCCGGATTTCAAGTTCGCCCGGCACCTGGTCACGCAGCTCGCGTATTTTGGCAGCGAACTCGGCCGTGGTGAGCAAGGATAGCCGCAGGCGGCGAGAAACCGCACTGGCCGCACGCAGCACGGCCTCCTGGTCCTCGTCGCTGTCCAGGACTCCGGCCAGCAACGCACGGCCATCGGGCGCTGACAGAACCCGAACTCGCTGGGCGTATCCAGCCCGAGCGATGGCCTGGGTCATGGCCGCCAACTCTTCTGCGGTAACAGCCTCGGTCAGGGGTGTCACCGATCCGGTGCTCAGGGGACTATGGCTGGTGGGCCCGAGCGGTGAAAGCATCGACCAAGCAAGACCAAGCAGGCCCAGCAGCACAGCGACGGACAGCGCCGTCACACGCCATACGAACCGACCCCTGGCTGGCGGGGGGGACCCAGCGGAATCATTCGAGGCGACGGCTGCTGCTGGTGGATCTTCAGCGCCCTGGGTCAGGCCTTCGGGGCCGGACGTGAGCTGAGCCGGATCGGTGGGCGCTGTTACGGGCGCCGTGTGCGGGTCTGAGCCTTCGGCAGCCAACTGCTCAAAGCCCACGATCAGCGTATTGAGGTCAGGCCACGCCGCCTGCGCATCACTGACCTGAACCAGAACGACCCCGAGCCGCGCTGCCTCCCCGAGGTTCAGGGCGACGGCGGGTTCGTTGCCGATGGCGAGTCGCCATTGGCCAGCTTCGCAGACCAGGGTTGCGGACTCAAAAGCGGCATCACGCAGAATGAGCTCGCACTCGCTCGAGCGCCCGATACGCACGGGCGATCCATCCGCGGGCACAGGCGCTCGTGCGCCCTCGTGCACGCCGGATAGGATTCTGAGCTCGGCGGGTTGGCTCATCAGGCTCAAAGCTCAACGCGCGACAGGGGCTGAATATTGACCTCAGGCGTCAGCTCCTGATACGACAGGACCTGCAATTCATAAAGCTCGCCCTCGATCAGCTTGCGCAGATAGCGACGAATGTCCATAGACGCCAGGAGGACAGGCCGCACCGCTCCCGCGGCACCCTTGCCCGCCGCTTTCTTGATGCTCTCAACCAGTTTTCGCGCCACCGCTGGGTCAAGCGCCAGATAGCTGCCCGCAGCTGTTTGGCGAATAGCCGCGCGTACCGTCTCTTCAAGCTGCGGGGCGAGTAGATACGCCGGCAGCATGTTTTGACCCGCCGAGTATTTGTAACTGATCTGCCGCTTCAAAGCCCCCCTCACGTACTCGGTGAGTAAAACTGAGTCTTTCTCTTTCTGACCCCACTCGACCAGCGCCTCCAAAATGGCGCGGAGGTTTCGAATGGAGATGTCTTCGGAGACCAGTCGCTGCAGTATTTCCCCAATTTTCTGCGTCGGCATGACCCGCATCACTTCCTTGACAAGGTCTGGAAAGCGGGCCTCCATCGCACTGAGCAAAAAGCGGGTCTCCTGGACCCCGATGAAGTCTGCGCAGTATTTGCGCAGCACCGAGGCCAGGTGATAGGTCACGATCTGACTGGGATTCATGTGGGTGAGACCCGCTCGGGTGAGCAGATCGCCCATGGATGCAGGCACCCACACCGTACGCACACCCGGCAGAAAGTCTTCGTCAATCTCAACCGGAATGCCCAAAGGCCGCAGGGTCTGCTCAGGCTCGCGGGCCAGCAGGCTGTCCAGACGGATGCGTCCCAGCGCGACCGGGACTTCGGACAGTACGATGCTGTACGTGCCCGCGGGAAGACGCTCATTAAAGCGCAGTTGAATCCCCGGAAAGGGGACCCCCAAATCAAAATAAAGCGCGCGCCGGATCTTGACCAACTCTTCATTGAGGGCGTCTGCCTGCAGACCCGACCTGAGATCGTCCGCCACATCGAGCATCAGCGGAACCGTTGGGACGAACTCGTCGGTGCCATCCTGCTTGGGCGCGGGTGTTCGGGTGGCACTGGCCTGCAGCGCGGGCACTTCGGTGACCTTGCCCGTCGCCGCATCGAGCGGCAGGCCCAGCATGAGAAATACGATGGTGGGCATGCCCGGGATCATGCCCATGCCCAGCGCGATGACGCCGCCGATCAGCAAGGCCTTGGGCTGCGTGAGCACCTGCGCGCCGATATCGCGGCCGACGTTTGAGGGGCCGTCATCGCTCTGTACTCGGGTGACGATAATGCCGGCACAGATCGAGATGAAGAGCGCTGGGATCTGTGCGATCAGCCCGTCCCCGATCGAAAGAATCGAATAGGTCTGCACCGCCTGGCCTGCCGTCAATCCGCGCTGCAACACGCCCACCAGCATGCCGCCCAACAGGTTCACGGCGACAATGATGAGGCCGGCAATCGCGTCGCCCTTCACGAACTTCATGGCTCCGTCCATCGCGCCATAAAGCTGGCTTTCTTTTTCGACATCACGCCGGCGACGCCTCGCTTCGTCCATGTCGATGGTGCCCGCCCGCATGTCGCCATCAATCGACATCTGCTTGCCGGGCATGGCGTCGAGCGAGAATCGGGCAGCCACCTCGGCCACGCGCTCTGCGCCCTTGGTAATGACGACAAACTGCACGATGGTGAGAATGAGGAACACCACCAGACCCACCACGAGATTGCCGCCGACAACGAAATTTCCGAATGTGGTGATGATGCTGCCGGCATCACCCTGAAGCAGGATGAGCCGGGTGGTCGCGATTGAGATACCCAGCCTGAACAGCGTGGTGACCAGCAGCACCGATGGAAACGACGAAAATGCCAGTGGTGATGGCAGATACATGGCGACCATTAGCAGCACCGCCGCGATGGTCATGTTGGTACCGATCAGGACGTCGACCAGCCATGTGGGCAGCGGCAGAATCATCATGAAAATGATCGCCACCATCATGACGGCCAGCACTACGTCATTGCGATTGGAGGCCGCAAGGGCCAGGCGCTGCAGTTGTGCCTGTAACCGGTTCATGCCGCTATCGCCGTCAGATTGAGCCAGGCCTGTATCGCCGCCTGGGCTTCGTCCTTGCGATCGAGTGCGACCAGGGCATTTGCCCGGGTGAGGTGAAAGCCCGCATCGACCTCGCCCATTAATGCCAGCGCGTCCAGGGCCGAGAGCGAGCGCTTGGCCTGCCCGGCGCGAAGGCTGGACACCGCCAGCCCGCGCAGCACGGCGGCTGAGTCAGGTTGCGCCTCTCGCAGGGCTGCATAAAGAATCATGGAGCGCTCGGCGTCACCCTGCCGCAGAAAAAAATGCGCCAGCTGGATGAGTGCGTCCGCCTCGCGAGGCTCGAGTGTCTCTGCCACAGAGCATCAGCCGGAGATCAGCGCCAGGCGGTTTGAAGCCGATAGCTCGCACTGCTTGATATGGGCATCAAGAAGGCGGCCCGCCATGCGGACAGGCGCAGCCTGCTCCGGCGTTGGGAGTTGCGTGGACAGGCTGGCCAGACGCGGCAGTGCCTGCCGCAGGGATTGGAGAAACCCATCTGGAGTGAGGTTATCCCGCTGCTGCATGCCTGGATCGGCCCAGCGCTCCTGAGCGGCCAGTGTTCCCGACCCCGGATAGACGCGGTCCAGCGCCGCCTGCGGCACCAGTGTGGCCGCCTCGCGAGCCGTCATGCCAGCCACCGGGGGCAGGTTGGCCAGAGCCAAGGCGTCGTCCATCGCATCACCGTCAATCAGTCCCACATCAAGACTGAGGCGGTTAACGCCCGACGGTACCGGGGCCAGGCGGGTGCCCGGCGCGTTCATCGAAGTCGCCATGCCCAGAGTGCTCCCTGAATGCGAGTGTGGTCGCGCCTTGCCGATCTGCGTTGCATGTTCATTGGACGAATCATGCCAGTTCCTGCACGTCCTGCATCCATCCGGCCAGACGGTCAAAGGCCTGCACCAGCCGATCGCCCGTCAGTTGTGCCTGGGGTAGCCGATCGATCATGAGTAGCTCGCACTCGGCGCCCATGCCGACCAGGCCAAGTTGAGGGAC
Organism: Burkholderiaceae bacterium; assembly: GCA_044359405.1. Classification (GTDB taxonomy): domain Bacteria; phylum Pseudomonadota; class Gammaproteobacteria; order Burkholderiales; family Burkholderiaceae_E; genus SYIM01. The sequence goes on along the minus strand of JBIKMC010000153.1, from coordinate 4,077 downwards.
CCAGTCGCGAGTCTGGTGCCGATCACAGCGCTGAAGCACTGCCAGAAGCAGGCTCCCAGCGGCGAATGGCAGCGCCTTGCTAAGAACAATCAGCGCCTCATCGTCCCCAGCCTGCAGGTCCAGCCTGAGGCTCTCACCCATGGACAGGCAAACCGCGCCGTCGATGCCAGGCTGCAAACTGTCCACCCCTAAATGCCGGCCAAAATCAGCGACGGCGCTCGTAAACTGCGTCGATACGCTCATCCACCCTGCCCCTGCGCCATCCAGGCAGCGTCTTCCTCGTCCCGAATAGCGCCATCAAGAGCCTCGCGACTGGCCGCAATCAGCGCGTCCCGGGCGTCTTTGCTGACCGCAATCTGCGTAGGCAGGCCAGCCACGATGCCGGCCACGCCTGCCAGGAAGGCCACCTTGGCGGCCGGCGGTTCGACAACCCCGTGCCGGCTGGCCAGGCGGGCGACGGAGCTGCCATCCGCGTGGCGCTGGGCCGACAGACCGACGAGGTCAGAAACGAAGGCCTTAGCCTCCAGCGGCGCACAGCCATGCTGCTTTTGAAGAGCTGCGCCCAGTTCGTCCGCTTGCTCCAGAAGGGTTTCGATCATGGTCAGATGCCACAAGTCGGACATCAGGGCCTTGAGGCGGACGGGATCGGTGGAGGGGCGTACCGCTGCGGCATCCAGGCCCAATGCCTCCCGGAACTTAGCCAAAACCTCGGTGAAGGCCTTTTGGGGTTGCTCTTTCATCGCCGAAAGAACGCAATCCAGCATGGCCGACAGGGATTCAGCCCCCTGCACCAGATCTACATAGGCCTGTCGAAAAGGAGCGGCCTGCTCGGCGGGCAGGCTGGCCGTTGCATCAAAAGTGTTGATGTCGGCAAGGATTCGATCGCCGGACTTGGCCATGAGCTCATCAATGGCCTCCTCAATTGCTTCCAGTGCTTCGCCGCCCCGGTCATCGCCCGCCTGTCCGTCGCGAATCAGGTCACTCAGCTCGAGCAATCGCAGCAGTCGGACGGTATCGTCCTCGGCCTCCAGCTCCTCGCCCATTCGGCCCGCCAGACGCGGCTTTCGAACGATTTCGCGCGCGGCCCGCAGCGAACGATCCTGACCATGGTCGGTCTTGACCCGACCATGACGCGCGGCGAACAAAGACAGCATGCTGAAGCGCAATTCGCGCGGCAGCGGCGGAAGCCGCCGCCCCACGTAGGCCTGCCGGTCGGCCAGACGACGCTCGCCGGCCGCGACAACCTGGGCGCGCGCGGACTCTGCCTCGGCTCTTGCCAGACTCGAGGTCGCTCCAATCTGAACCGCGACCGCACCGCCCAAGTTGGCACGGCTACGTCCCTTGTGGGCCACTGCGGGCGCATTCGCGAAAGCGCGGGCAGAGCGATCAGCACCGCCCGTGATCAACGACTGACTCACCTCAATTCGTCCTTATGGGAGCTTATCCGAGCCATTTGGCCTGCATTTCGACACAATTGGCGCCTGGCCTGCCAATTGTCAAAACACCAGGCGCGATGCTATGTTTCAGCGCTGGTTTACGCAAGCTTGGGCTTCGCGCAAGCATCTGAATTTGTGAGTAATTTGTCTGTACACCGGCCAAAGGCGTTCGAGCCGGGTGATTTCGAAGTGCGCTACCCCGTCTGGAGACTGAATGGAGCCCGCCGAACGCAAGCCTTACAGCCCTGAAGAAGATCCCGTGCTGATCGAGCTTGAACGGGTTCTTAATGAATCAGAGCGGCTGCTAGAAGACGCCAAGGCCAGCACCTTCGAGGCCTGGTGCGAACAAAACGGGCTGGACCTCGACAAGGTCGAAGCCTTTCTTAACGAGACCATCACACCTGAGCTCGAAGCGCAGGCGCGTGAGCAGGTCGAGCAGGAAATGGCTCGCATCAGTCACGATGTCGATGCCGAGGCACGCCGTCTGGGTATCGCGCAGCCAAGCGCGGGTCAAGAACAGATCGCCCGTCGCATGCGGCGTCCAGGGCTGGTCTAGGCGAATTCGGTAGCACCTACAACTTTTGAGGCTCGATGATCATGTCAGTGGGATCAGTCAATACAGGCGCATCACGCATCGCAACGACGGGCGTCCAGCAACTCAGGGAGGCCGAGAGCGCAGATCCCTACAAACAGGGACTCGCGCTGATGATGCTCAGCTACAAGATCAACGCGGGTCAGTTTAACGAGAAGATTCAGGCTGCCCAGGAGAAAACTGATCGAGCCGAGATGGCCGCCAAAGCCAAAGCATCCGTCGGGTTGCTTAACAATCGACTGATCGGCAAGGCTGATGACGCCACGATCCGTGACAGCCTCAAGCAAACCACGCTGAGCGCCTTTGACAAAGCCTTTGAGACGCTTAAAGGACCGCCCGTTCAATGGGGCAAGCTATCGTCGGCCATTGATGTCGTGGCCAGCACCGACCCGGACGGCGCGGCGGTGTTACGCGATCTGGTCAGTACCGGCCAAGAGCTTGAAAGCGCCGGCATGCCGGCAGACTCGGTTCGGCAGGTTGCCACCGGCAAGCTCACCAGCAAGGATGCGACGGCGCTGGCCACCAGCCTTGACGACAAGATCAAGTCGGTTCAGATCTCGCAGGTCGACATGATGAACCTGAACCAGATGCTCAATGAAATGAACACCCGAATGACAGTGGCCAACACCTTGCTCGGCGAAATGAAAAACCTTAAGTCGCTCCTGATGCGCGGATGAGTCGGCCAACATGAGCGGTATTTCCAATGTCGGCGTCTCCAGGGGGCTCACCCAGGCAGTCACCGATGTCAACAGCGACAGCTACGACCCGCAGCTGCGACTGGCGGCGCTTAACCTGTCCATTGTGTCGCTGGTCGATCAGCAGTTGCAAGACCAGATCGGCGAGCAGGAACGCTCTAATGAGCGAGCCACTGCGTTGGCCGATCTGCGCAGGCAGGCCAATGCCTGGAAGAAAGCGCTGGGCGATGGCAGTACCGCGCTAAAGGACACCGACGTTTACAAGAGTGGACTCAAGCCAAGCTCGGATGACAAGGCCGCCAAGGCGGCCAGTCAAATCCTGATAGACCAGATTGATGCCTATTTGGTTTCAGGGAAATCGGCCTCTGCTATCAATCTGAAGGGTAAAGAGCCTGCTCTGCAGATGGTGCTCAACTATGTCGACTACCTGAACAAGCCCAACGGCAAAACTCCGGTCGAGGGCTTGGCAGGCCTTCTTCAGGATCAGGCTCTGCTGCGTGGGGATACAGCCACAAGTGCCCTCTGCCAACAGATCATCGAGGGAAACGCTTCAGTTGACGACGTCAATTCGTCAATGCTTTTGTCTGCCACGACCAAAAAGGCGTTGGTGATGATGATGTCGCCCGACCTGAGAGCCGAGGTCTCGGCACAGTTGAGTTCGATTCGCGCTGAGGCGCAGGCGACGCTCGACGCCCCTATTCCGCCCCAGGATTCGTTCAGTGCGCTGGCAGACCAGTGGCGCGAGCTTGCCCGCAGCAATCCCAACCTGAAGCTTGATCCGGCCTTTGCCGACAAAATCGCCAAGGGCGATCTCAAGGTCGCTGACATCGAGACCATGACCACCGACCTTGACACCGCGTTCCGTAACGAAACCACCCGAAGTCAGGAGGTGCAACTGGAGATCAGCCGGCTGCAAAACCTGATCAAATCCAAGTCGGAAGAGTTTTACAACCTGGTGAAGTCCGATACCGACATGAAGCAGCGAATCGCGGGGCGATGAAGATGGCGACCGATGGCGTAACACGGTCGATGCCGACCCGAGTGAGCACCCCGGCCACCACGGAGGCTTCGACGGCCGAACGCACCACGCTTGAACGCGGCATCGCGGCCAACCTGGCTACATCTCGCGTCATTAATTCCTACATGGAGGCAATGTCGGACGATCTGCGGCAGGCCAATGACAATGCCAAGTCAATGGGTGATTTACAGGTCTTCATGAGCGAGCAGTTCAAGGGCATTTTTAAAAGCAGCACTGACCTCGACGGCAAACTTGATTTGCAGGATGACTTCAAGAACGTCTACAAGGCTCAACTTAAAGATTGGGCGCAAAAAGAGCGCGAATCGCAACAGGCTC
>JBIKMC010000152.1:0-8219 GCA_044359405.1 Burkholderiaceae bacterium | reverse complement strand
GCCGTCTGGGTTGATGCCACTGGCGTACACGGGAATCGCATCGCGCTGTGCACCCAAAACTCGGGCGAGCGACAGGCCGGCGCAGCGGGCGCGCAGATCCCACAGGGCAAGGTCAACGCCGGCAATCGCCTGTGCGAAGGGGCCTGGCTCTGCGGATTGAATAGCCAGCACCGCCGTGCGAGCGGTCAGCGCCTCGAACGCTGCCTGTGGATCCGACCATTCAGCCGCCTGAAGAATCGGCGCCAGAACGCTTTGAACCAGTCGAGCACGATGTTCGGCGCCCACGGCAGGGAAATTGCACCAGATCTCGCCCCACCCCACGCGGCCTTGATCGTCTTCAGCGCGGACCAGCACCATGGGTCGATCACGCATGACGCCAAAGGAGGTCACCACCGGAGACTGGATCGGATAACGATACACATGAGCACTGAGGCGACGGATACGCAGCATGGTGTAAGTCCAGGGTTCAAGAAAAAAACTCGAGCACGATGGCACGCTGTGCCGAGGCTGTACCGTATCACTGCCCGCATGCTGCGTCGCGCAAAACGCATTCCATGCGACACTTGGACACCATCACGACATCGATCAAAAACCCGCGACGCTCACACCCCGCATCTTATGGACAGCTCTGTCATCGTCATCATTGCCATCGCCGCTCTGATCGGCGGAATCGTCGCAGGACTCGCTCTGGGACGCAGCCGTGCGGCGGCGCAGCAGGCGGCCGCATTGGCTCAGGTACAGGCCGATCTCGGGGCCAAACTGGCGGTGGCCCAAAGCGAGCATGAGCAGGCGCAGGGACAGCTTCGAACCCGTCTTGATGAACTGCATCAGACGCTGGCTGATCAGGCGCGTCTGCGCGATGCACTGGACGCGGCCCGCGATGAGGTGGCGGCCTTGTCGGAACGCGCACGCAGGCTTCCCGAACTGGAGGCTGGCCTGCGCGAAATACGCACATCGCTCGAATCGGCGCAGGCCGATGCCTCACGCCTGGCCATCGAGGTTGAGGGGCTTCGCCAGCAGCTCAAGGCCGAACGTGACGCCTCCGCCGAAAAGCTTGCTCTGCTCGAACGCGCACGCGAGTCGCTCAGCGACCAGTTCAAGGCCTTGGCCGGCGAGATACTCGAATCCAATTCACGACGGTTTGCCGAGCAAAACCAGAACAATCTCTCGCAAATTCTCGAACCCCTGCGCGAGCGGCTGGGCAGCTTCCAGCAGAAGGTCGAGTCGATTTACGTCGAAGAGGGAAAAGACCGCAGCGCCCTCAAGGAGCAGGTTCAGCAGCTGATGCGTTTGAATAACACGCTCAGCGAAGAAGCGCGTCAGCTGACAGCGGCGCTACGCGGCTCGTCCAAGCAGCAGGGCAACTGGGGAGAGCTGGTACTTGAGCGGGTGCTGGAGGCCTCGGGGCTGCGCAAGAACCATGAGTACCTGGTGCAGGACTCCCGCACCGACGCCGATGGTCAGCGCCGCCAGCCCGATGTGGTGATTTTGCTGCCGGAAGATCGTCGCCTGGTGGTCGATGCCAAGGTGTCACTCATCGCCTACGAGCGACTGGTTAATGCCGATGATGACGCGCAGCGCGAGGTGGCGCTGCGCGAACATCTCAATTCTGTGCGCACCCACCTGCGACAACTCTCCGACAAGGCTTATCAGAATCTTTACGGCGGAGAATCGCTTGACTTCGTGCTGATGTTTGTTCCGATCGAGCCGGCCTTTATCAGCGCCGTCAACGCCGATGCGCGCCTGTTCATGGACGCCTGGGAAAACAACGTGCTGCTGGTCAGCCCCTCGACGCTGCTGTTCGTGGTCCGCACCGTGGCGCATCTTTGGCGACAGGAGGCACAGAATCGCAATGCGCAGGACATCGCTCGGCGGGGCGCCGAGCTTTACGACCGGCTGGTGGGCTTTACCGAAGAGCTGCTTCAGGTCGGCACAAAACTAGAGGCGGCGCAAGACGCCTGGCGTAATGCCACCAAGCGGCTGAGCGAAGGCCGTGGCAATGTGATTCGGCAGGCCGAAATGCTGCGCGAATTGGGCGTCAAGCCCGCCAAGTCAATGCCCCGGGCGCTATCCGCATCGGCGCAGGATGAAGACTCGGCACAGGCCCCCAGAGCCTAGCCAGCACCAGCGCTTTTATTCGTCAGGCGGCGCTGCGAGCTGATTGGCGGCTGAGACAAAAGCCTCGTGCAGGCTGAGGTGGATACGGTCTTTCAGATGCCGACCCAGCTCGGTGTGACGAAGCCTATCCATCACGGGCCCTTTCACTTCAGCCAGGTGGAGTTGAATACCGCGGGCAGCCAGTGTCTGCTCAAACTGTGTGAGTACGCCCAGCGCAGTACTGTCGACCTGATTGACACCCGCAAAAGACAGCACCAGACGCTTGATGCTGGGGTCAGTCGCCAGGTGCGACTCAAGTACCGATTCGACCATGGCCGCGTTACCGAAGAACAGGTTCTCATCGATACGTACCGCGAGCAGACCCGGCAAGGTTTTAACGGCGTGACGCTGCACATTGCGAAAGTGCTCGGTGTCCGGTATGCGCCCCACGACGGCAACATGCGGTCGACTGCTGCGCCAGACCAGAACGCCCAGCGACAGTCCGACGCCCAGCAGAATGCCGGCTTCCACGCCCAGCAGCAGTACGCCCAGGGCCGTGGCGATCAGAGCCAGCGCGTCGGCGCGGTCGTAGGCCCAGGCCTCCTTCAAAGTATCAAGGTCGATCAGCGATGTGACCGCAACAATGATGGTGGCTGCCAGCACGGCATGCGGCAGGTAGTAGAAGAGTCCCGTGAACCCCATGACCACGACCGCCATCAACACCGCCGAGATCACACCCGCCATCGGGGTAACCGCGCCGGCGGCAAAGTTGACCACCGAGCGCGCGAAACCACCCGTGACCGGATATGCCCCCGATAAGGCACTGGCCAGATTGGCCGCGCCCAAACCCAGCAGCTCGCGATTGGGAACGATGCGTTCGCGTCGCTTGAGGGCCAATGACTGCGCCACCGAGACGCTCTCAACAAATCCCACCAGCGTGAGCAGCAACGCTGGCAGTAACAGCGTGCCCAGCATGGAGACGTCAAAGCCGGGCCACTGCAAAGCCGGCAAACCGGAGGGCACCGCCCCCACTATTGCCACACCGGCACGACTATCAAGCTGGAGCAGCCAGACAACGAGCGTCGACACGATGACCGCCATCATGGGTGCAAGTCGCGCAAGCAGGTCTGCCTGTTTTCGGGCGAGCCCGAATGCGGTCAGAACCCCCGCCAGCCATCGTCGTGCCACCCATAGAAATAGCAGCGACGACAGACCAATCACCACGGTGACCCGATTGGTCTGCGGCAAGGCCGTCATCAATGAGACCAGAAGACCTGGAACGCCTTCGCCACCGGCCTTGATCCCAAGCAGATGGCGCACCTGCCCAACAGCGATCAGGATGGCTGAGCCGCTGATGAATCCGCTGATGACGGGGTGGCTGAGGAAATTGGCAAGAAACCCCAGCCGCAGTACACCGAAAGCGATCAGCATCAGACCCGAGAGCAAAGCCAGCTGGATGGATAGAGCCACGAACTGCGCTGAGCCTGGCGCCGCAAAGGGCTCAAGCGCGCTGGCGGTCATGAGCGAGATCACCGCCACCGGTCCCACAGCCAGCGTCATGCTGGTACCGAAGGCGGCGTAGGCGAGGATAGGCAGGATGCTGGCGTACAGCCCGACCTGTGGCGGCAAGCCAGCCAGCATGGCATAAGCCAAGCTTTGCGGAATGAGCATCACCGTGACAATGAGGCCCGCAGTGAGGTCACCCGCTAGGCACTCACGTCGGTAAGTGGTGAGCCAGGGCGGCAGCAGCTTCATGGCAGCGTTGCTCGGGGTTAAAGCTCAGGGTTGAAGCTCAGGGGACAATCTCAAGCAGTCGCCGGGCGGTTGAGGCGTCGCCGCTCAAAGATTTCGAAGATAGCCATGCCAGCCAGCATGGCCAGAACGAAGACCAGTGCCTTGGGCTGCCCCGCCGCCATCGACACCACCGCAGGCCCCGGACAAAAACCAGCCAGTCCCCAGCCCGCGCCAAACACCAGGCTGCCGACAATCAGTCGGCGATCAATGTCGCGTGAGGTGGGCAGGTGCATGGCGCCCCCCAGAAAGTTCATGGTGCGTTTGCGCGCGGTGGTGAAAGCGAAAACACCCACCGCGATGGCGCCCCCCATGACGAAAGCAAGCGAAGGGTCCCAGCTGCCAGCCAGATCGAGAAAGCCGATCACCTTGCCCGGATCGGTCATACCGGCCAGGATGAGCCCCAGACCAAACAGCAGCCCCACCAGAAATTCGGAAAATCGTTGTGTCATGACAGTTCCTGCAGAGTTTGGGGCTCAGCCCAGAAGGTGGCGAATGAAAAAGACGATGATGAACCCCGCCGCCATGAAGGCCAGCGTCGCCACCAGGGAGCGCGGCGACATACGTGATAGGCCGCACACGCCGTGCCCGCTGGTACAGCCGGCGCCATAACGCGTACCCACTCCGACCAGAAGGCCTGCGATGATCACCATGAGCCAGCCGGCATCGATGCGCGCCTCGATAGCGCGACCGGTCAGTGCCACCCAGGCCGCGGGGGCGGCCACCATGCCCAGTACAAAACAGATTCGCCAGCTGAGATCGCCCGCCCGTGGCCTGAGCAGGCCACCGATGATGCCGCTGATGCCCAGCACCCGTCCGTTGAGCAGCACGAACATGGCGGAGGCCAGCCCCAGCACAAGCCCCCCGGCCAGCGAGGCCCAGGGCGTAAAGTTATTCCAGTCGATTTGCATAGGGTTTACTCCGGTGTGGTTCGACAAAACTGATCGTGCAACACCCTGATCAAGGCCAGGGCGGCCTCACTGACAATGCGGTAATAAATGCGCTTACCCTCGCGACGCGTATCGACCAGCCCGTCGTCACGCAGCACGCCCAACTGCTGAGACAAGGTGGGCTGCAAGATGCCGGTGAGCGTTTCGAGTTCGCTCACACATCGCTCCGCCTCGGACAACTGACATAGCAGAAGCAGTCGGTCAGGATTGGACATGGCCCTCATCAGGCGACAGGCGCTATGGGCAGAGCCACGCAGCGCGTCGATATCAAAGCCAGGACTTTCAACAGCATTCATACGATCATTATATTGCTTGATATTATATTTTTCAATATTATATTGTTTACTAATTTGATTCAAGCGTCTCGCCCTGAACCCACCTGCTGCCCGACGACCAGGACCTTCCCAGCCAACGGGTGCATTAACTGGAGCAACACTGTGAACCCCTCCGTGAAAGCGTTTTTTGACCCTGCCACCTGGACGGTGAGCTACGTTGTGTTCGATCGCCCGGGTGGTGCCGCAGCCATCATTGATTCAGTGCTCGACTACGATCCCAAGTCGGGTCGCACGCGCACCCAGTCGGCGCAGCAACTGGTTGACTTCGTGCGCGAGCAGAAGCTTTCCGTGCAGTGGATCATGGAAACCCATGCGCATGCCGACCACCTGTCGGCAGCGCCCTGGCTCAAGCAGCAGTTGGGTGGCGCTACCACGATCGGGGCGGGCATCACCACGGTGCAGGGCGTGTTCAAGAAAATTTTCAACATGGAGCCCGGCTTCGTGACCGACGGACGTCAGTTCGACAAACTACTGGCGGAAGGCGAGCGTTTTCGCATCGGTGACCTGGAGGGCGAGGCGATGTGGGTGCCTGGTCATACGCCCGCCTGCATGGCTTATCGCGTGGGCGATGCGGTCTTCGTGGGTGACACGATGTTCATGCCCGATGTCGGTACGGCGCGCTGTGACTTTCCCGGCGGCAACGCGCACACACTGTACGCCTCAGTACGTCGCCTGCTGAGCCTGCCGCCGCAGACACGCCTATTTCTGTGCCACGACTACCCACCCAACGGCCGGCCAATCCAGTGGGAAACGACCGTAGCCGATCAGCGTAAGTCCAACATTCATATTCGCGACGGTGTCAGCGAAGCCGAGTTCGTGGCCATGCGAACCGCCCGCGACGCGAAGCTCGATATGCCAGTACTGATCTTGCCCGCTGTTCAGATCAATATCCGCGCGGGCGACCTGCCCCCGCCCGAGGCCAACGGCGTTTCATATTTAAAAATTCCGCTCAACGCGCTCTGATCGCTGGCAAGCCAGGCTAAGACCGCGGCTCAAGGTCAGGCTGGCCGTAGCGGCGGCCAGCCCCGACGACGGGCCAGCAGTGCATAGGTTGGGCGCATGGCCATCACCACCGCCACGTAGCGAACCACATGAAACAACGCGACCAGCGGCACCCCCAGTTGAAGGAGCTTGGCGGTCAGACTCATCTCGCCCACGCCACCGGGCGCCATGGCGAGAATCATGGTTGGCAGTGGCACATCGGACAGCGCCGACAACAGCCCGGCCACCAGGGCGGAGACGCCAATCCCCATCAATGAGGTCAGCGCCATCACGGCCAGATAACGGGGTCCGCGGCGGAAGAAGGCACGATCGAAGCGACTGCCCAGCGAGACACCGATCAGCAGCTGTCCCGCATTCACCATGAACGCCGGCAAGGCACTCAACGGCCACTGCGCCAGACTCATGGCGGCCGCGGCAAACAGGGGGCCCAGTACCCAGGCATTGGGCACCCGCAGGCGACTGGCCAGCAGCCCTGCGGCGGCCGTTATGACGAGTAACAGCACAAGCCCCCGAGCATTGACGTTCAAGGCAATGGGGGAAAACCAATCATTGCCCGAAACGCCCAGCCATTGGTAGGCAAAGGGCAACAGGCTGACCACCAAGGTAATGCGCAAGGCGTGACCTGCGGAAACCAGTGCGACCGACGCGCCCGCGCGCTCACCCAGGGATGCCATTTCAGAGGCGCCACCAATCGCACCACCGAAGAAAGCGGTGGCAGGATCAGCACCACCCCAGCGCCGGAGCGCATAGGCGAACGCAATGCCCAGGGTCACGGCATAAACCGCCGCCACCATCACGAATGGCAGCAGCAAGACAAGTCGTCCGGCCGCCTCAGGCGTGAAGTAAAGCCCCAGCGCTGTACCGATCATCCAGTGGCCGCCGCGCCGAGCAGGCAGGGGCGCACGCAATTGATAGCCCGCCAGACAGCAGCACGCACAGGCCAGCAGCGGGCCCAGCATCCAGGGAAGCGGAGTGCCCAGGCGAGAAAAGAGCGAACCTCCGAACGCGCCCAGACCCAGCGCGATGAGGAAACGGGCGTCAGCGAGTGCCACCTGTTCGCTGACGCTCAGCCCACAGCGCGCCGCACCGCTTCAAGCGACGTACGCTTCAGTCGCGGACCCGACTTCATGACCTGACCCGGAAGCGAGCGACCGACAATAGACTCAAGCTCGCGCGCCACCGCACACAGCTTTTCAAGATCAATACCGGTTTCGTAACCGCACTCGTGCAGCAGATAAACCAGATCTTCAGTGCAGATGTTGCCAGTGGCTCCGGGCGCGAATGGACAACCACCAAGGCCAGCAATCGACGATTCGAATTCACGCACGCCAAGGGCAAGTCCGGCCATCACATTGGCCAGACCGACACCACGCGTGTTGTGAAAGTGCAGCGATAGATGCATATCGGGGAAACGCGAACGCAAACCCTCAACCGCCCGCTCGACCACCGGCGGAGTGGCCATGCCCGTCGTGTCACCCAAGGTGAGATGTCTGACACCATTTCGGTAGTAAGCCTCAGCAACCCGAACCAGCGAGCTGACTGGAACATCCCCCTCAAAGGGACAGCCGAAGGCCGTGGCAATGGCTCCGCTGACCGGCACATTGAACTGCCGGGCGATGGGCATGAACTCCTCAACGTCAGCAAGCGCCTTGGCGATCGACTTATTGAGATTGGTCTGACAATGACTTTCACTGGCTGACACAAAACAAATCATGGCATCGACCCTGGCCGCTGCCGCTCGCTCGGCGCCCCGCGCATTAGGCACCAGCGCCGCCAGGCGAACACCCGGCCGGCGCTGCACGCGCGCCATCACCTCGGCGGCATCGGCCAACTGCGGAATGGCCCGCGGGGACACAAACGATGTGGCCTCAAACGCTTTGACCCCAGCGTCTATAAGCGCATCAAGCACAGCGACCTTGACATCGGTGGGAATGAAGTTGGGCTCGGCCTGAAAGCCGTCACGCGTGCCCACTTCGGTAACCATAACTGCGCGAGCCTCAGCGGAGGCAGGAGAAAAACGCATGAATTGATCCTTGAAAAAACG
>JBIKMC010000151.1:0-8228 GCA_044359405.1 Burkholderiaceae bacterium | reverse complement strand
CGCGGGCAAGCAACTCTGAGCCCTGTCAAGACGCTTTTAGACCCATCAAGACCTCGACGCTGACCAAGGCTCTGGGCCAGATCTGGCCCGCCTATACCAGACAGAGGTTTTCTAAAAAACCTTGCCTGGATTGAGAATGCCCTTCGGGTCGAGGGCCTGTTTAAGCGTTCGCATCAGGGCAAGCTCAGCTTCGTTGCGTGAATAACCCAGGTAGGCCTTCTTCAAGAGGCCGATACCGTGCTCGGCTGACACCGAGCCCTGCCATTGAGCAACACAGCCGTAAACGATGCGATCCGTATCCTCCTTGGTGCGGACCCCCTCTCGAATCTGTGCGCTGACGTGCAGATTTCCGTCGGCGACATGACCAAAGCAGACCACATCGCCCTGCGGCCAGGACTCGATCAGACGACGCCGACACTCTCGCGCGAATTCCCCAATCTCACCCACGGGCAGGCTCACGTCGTAATCAACGTGCGGCGAGAAGGCTCGCGCCAAGTCACCCGAGGCGTCACGCATTGACCAGATCGCCGCGCGCTCGCGCTCGGACTGCGCCACGATGACATCGCCGGCGCAGCCATCGTCAAGTGCCGCAGCCATGGCCGCCTCAAACAAGTCAGCATCCCGCACCGGATCGGTCCCCATGGACTCAAGCAGCACGTGGATGGACCCATCCTCGGGCATCGGACCCTGGCCCCGCCGAGCGATGGCAAACCGATAGAAATCGGGCCACATGGCCTCGAAGGCCGCAAGGCTGGGGCCCAGGCGCTCGCGGGCAATTCGCAGCAGTCGCAATACCGCCGCATAGTCAGACAGAGAAACCAGCGCAGTGCAGACGCTGCGTGGCTTGGGATGCAGTCTGAGCACCAGTCGGGTGATGACACCCAGGGTGCCTTCGCTGCCGATAAACAGGTGCTTGAGGTCATACCCTGCGTTGTTTTTAAGCATGGTGTTCATGGACGAAATCACCGTGCCGTCGGGCAGAACCGCTTCAAGTCCCAGTACCAGCTCGCGCATCATGCCAAAGCGCAGCACGCGATTGCCGCCGGCGTTGGTGGCGGCATTACCACCCACACGACACGAGCCACGCGCGCCGATGTCGAGCGCAAACATGAGCCCCGCTGCGTCAGCCGCCTCTTGCACAGCCTGCAGCGTCACACCGGCCTGTACGGTGATGGTGGAACCGTCCGGATCGAGCGCCTCGATCGACTGCAGGCGCTCAAGGGACAGCACCACGCAATCACCTACCGGGGTAGCACCACCCGTCAACCCGGTCAGCCCGCCCTGCGGCACCACCGGCACGCCATGCTGATTGCAGATTCGCAGCACGCTGGCCACCTGCTCGGTGCTGCGCGCACGCACCAGCGCAATGGGCGTGCAGTCAGCATCAGCCGATACCATCCAGTCTTTGAGGTGGCGGGCGTCGATAGGGCCGAGTTGCAGACTGGCCAGGTCGATGGCGGTCTTGAGTTCGGCAAGCACCGCGCTCGCACTCGGGCTAGGGGTTTGAGTCATTTGAAATACGGTCCGTCAAGTCAGGGAGAAGGTTGCAACACGCCGTGTCAACGACCATCGCATGGTACGCCGTCTCGCCCTACAGAACAGCGCACAGGCCGCCGTCGACATTGATGCTGGTACCGGTGACATAACTGGCCAGTGACGAGGCCAAAAACAGGATGACATCCGCGGCCTCGCGGGTCTCACCGACACGCCCCAGAGGAATCTCGCCAGCCAGCTTGGCGTAGTAATCGGGCAGCGCAAGCCCGAGCTGCCGCGCCTTGGTCTCGTGCTGGGCCGCATGGACGAAACCCATGCAGACTGTGTTGACCAGAATGTTGTCGGCTGCGAATTCCTTGGACAGCGCTTTGGTGAGCGCAAGACCGGCTGCCCTTGATACGGCCGTGGGCGCACTGCGCGCAAATGGCTGCTTGGAAACGAAGTTGGTCACGTTGATGATCCGACCGCCACCCATTTCACGCATCGTCGGAATCACACGCCGGCAGAAGCGCACAGCGGCAAAAAGCTTCAGATCGAAATCGTGCTGCCACTGTTCATCGCTCACGGATTCAAAGGCGTCCCGCATCGAGGTTCCGGCGTTATTGACCAGAATGTCGATTCGACCGAAGCGATCAAGCGTGGCCGCAACCACGCGTTCGACGTCGTCGGCCCGAGACACATCAGCCGCCGTGACCAACACCCGATCGGCCCCTAACTGATCCCGTACCGCCTCCAGAAGGGGCTCGCGCCGGGCACAAAGGCTGACACGGGCACCCGCCTGCAGCAGGCGCTCAGCGGTCGAACGGCCGATGCCCTGTGACCCCCCGGTAATAAGGGCGACCTTGCCGCTCAAATCGATCGCGATGCTCATCGGCGAGATACCTCTTAAAGAATCGATTAAAGACCAAATGTATACCGTCGGACCCTAAAAAAACGAAATTTCGCCGAAACTATTGTCGACCGGAAACTCACGGTATACACTTTTCGCGATCAGTCTGGTTTTAGTCATCGCCCATCCCTGGTCCAGACCCTGCCCTTCATTTCTTACGGAGACACTCATGCGGAAAATGCTTTCATCGGTGGCCTTGGCCGCATGCCTGGTGGCACCGGCCAGCGCACAGGAAACCCTGCGTATCGGCGGCGTCATCTTCGGCGAGCACTCGTCGGTTCGTGCCATCAAAGAAGTATTCATCCCAGAGGTCGAAAAAGCTACCGGTGGTCGCTACAAGGCCCAACTCTTCTTCAACGGTGAGCTGGGCGGTAATGCCGAAATCGTTCAACAGGCCCGCAATGGCACCATCTTCGCGGCGCTGGTGTCCTCAGCCTGGATCACCAGCTACGTGCCCGAGTTGGGCGTCACCGGCCTGCCGTTCCTGTTCAACGACCGCGCCACGGTAGCCAAGGTGCTGGGCGGCCCGCTGGGTGCTGAGCTGACCAGTGCGATGGATGCCCGCGGCTTCAGCAACCTGGGGTTCATGGAGCTTGGTTTTCGCCACCTCACGAACAGCAAGCGCGCAGTCGCCTCACCGGATGACATCAAGGGCCTGAAGATTCGCCTGCAGGCCAACCCTGTCCACATTGAAACGTTCAAGACACTGGGTGCGGCAACCGCTCAAATCGATGGCAAAGAGCTTTTCCCGGCGCTGAGGCAGGGCGTCATCGATGGCCAGGAGAACCCGTATTCGGTGATCAGCATGTTCAAGATCCCCGATGCCGGCCAGAAGTTTCTGAGCGAAACCGGCCACTTTTACGACATGCTGATGTTCGCCGGCAGCAAGCGTGTGCTTGAGGGTATTCCTGCGGCCGACCGAGCCGCCATCCTCGAAGTGGCGCGCAAGACAACGATCAAGCAGCTCGAGTACGCGCTCACTGAAGAGTCAAAATTCAAGGCTGACGTCCAGTCCAAAGGCGTGCAGATCACCTCGCTGGACGCCGCGCAGCGTGAAGCCTTCCGCAAGGCAGCGCAACCGGTTTACGAACAGATCCGTAAAACCCTTGATCCGGCTCTGGTGGATCGCTTCGTCACGGCTACTCGCTGACGTTTAGCCCGCAGCCCGATCCGGTTGCGCAAGACGGCCTGCCGCCGCGCGAATACGCCTGATGCCCGACATCGCGCCATCGCCCGCGTACGATCGAGTGATTCGTTCGATCGACCGCGCGGTGGCCGTGTTGGCGGGGCTCGCCGCCGGAGTGATGACGCTGCTGGTGGCAGCTGAGGTTGCCGCCCGATATGTGTTCAGCGTGTCCATCCCCTTCTCCAATGAGTTGTCCCGGGTCCTGTTCATCTGGACCATATTTCTGGGTCTTCCGCTGGCGCTCAGCCGCGGTCGACATGTAGCCATCGGACTGCTCGACGAGACACTGCCGAAAGCCTGGGCGCAGATTGCCTTGCGAGCCAGTCTGCTGGCCTCACTCTTTTTGCTGGGCGTGGTGTTTTTCAAGAGCGCCGAACTGACCGGCCGCAATTGGGACCAGATGTTGAACACCCTGCCGGTATCGGCGGGGGTCTTCTACCTGCCAATTCCCGTGGGTATTGCGATCGCCATGCTGTACCTGCTGGTCATGGCGGTTGCCGGGGTCCGCGAACTGATCCCCGGCGAAAACACCGAGGCACACTGAGCGTGAGCGTTCTGGTCGGATTGGCTTTTTTCCTGTTCGCGCTGCTCGGAGTGCCTCTCGCCTTTGCAATGGGCCTGGCCGCTCTGGTGGGTCTGCTGCACGGGCAGCTGCCGCTCAACATGCTGGCCGAAAAAATGTTTTTTTCGGTCGATTCGTTCCCTCTGATGTCGATTCCATTCTTCATGCTGGCGGGCGAGCTTATGGTTCGCGGCGGCATTATCCGAGAACTGGTGGCGGTAGCCGACTCGGTGGTCGGGCATATTCGCGGCGGCATGGCCCAGAGCACAGTTCTGGCCGGTGTTGGTCTGGCGACGGTGTCGGGCACCGCGGTCGCTGATGCCGCAGCACTCAGCTCAGCCTTGAACAAATCAATGTGCCGCCTTTACTCGGTGCCCTTCTCCAGCGCGGTGATCGCAGCATCGGCCAACCTGGGTCCCATCATTCCGCCCAGCACGCCCATGATCATCTACGCCACGCTGGCCGGTGGCGCGGTCACCATTCCTGGCCTGTTTGCCGCCGGTGTCGTTCCCGGGCTGATTATCGCGGCTGGCATGATGATCATCATCGCAATCACAGCACGTATGCGCGGCTATCCGTCCAGCGGACAGCAGTTTTCGATGGCACGAGTGCTCAAGACCATCGTGCGCTCAGCGGTCGTTCTGATGATGCCGATTGTCATCATTGGCGGCATCCTTGGCGGCGCATTTACCTCCACAGAAGGAGGGGCGATCGCGGTGATCTACGCGTTTGGGGTCGGCATGTTCGTCAAGCGCGAACTGCGCTGGTCTCATCTGCCTGGGGCCCTGCTGAACGCCGTCGTAACCACGGCCGTGGTTGGGGCACTGATTGCATTTGCATCGACGGTCACGTTTCTGTTCACCGTCGACATGCTTCCCGTCAAGTTATCGGACACCTTGCGGGGCCTGACCGACGACCCCACCGTATTCCTGTTTCTGATGATGCTGATGATGATCGTGGTTGGTATGTTCATCGAACCAGCATCGGCGTATGTCATGTTTGTACCGATTCTGATCCCGCTGTGCGCAAGCTTCGGGGTTGACCCGCTGCACTTCGCCATGGTTTTTGTGCTGACCCTCGTCGTTGGCATGCTGACGCCGCCCGTGGGCACCCTGCTTTTCGTCATGTGTGGCGTCAACCGCATCAGTCTCTGGGCGCTCTCCCGAGAACTCACGCCGTACATCATCCTGCAGCAAGGCGTGGTCATTCTGATTCTGTTCTTCCCGGCGCTGGTGCTCTGGCTACCCAAAACGCTGGGTCTTTCATAAGGTGCATCATCATGGCGTCACCTGACCTTGGCATCCTGCGAAACAATCGGTTCACGCGTGCGAGTTCAACATCCGTTGAGTCACTCGCTGCCCTACCCAGCAGCGTCATTGGCGACGCCCTGGGTCGTCGCATTGGTTTGGGCGCCTCGGTTCAGGGCATGACGCGCCGCCGGCGCTTCGCGGGATCGGCACTCACGGTGCGCTGCCGCGCCGGCGATAATCTTGCGGCGCTTGTGTCACTCGACTCGACCCAGCCTGGCGACGTGGTCGTCATCGCCTGCGGAGGCGCCCGCGATGCGGCCGTCGTCGGCGGCAACTACCTGGCCATGGCAAAAATCCGGGGTGCGGTCGCCGTGATCACCGATGGCCTGATTCGCGATCTGGACGAAATCGAGGCGCTTGATATTCCGGTATTTGCGGCAGGCCTCACGCCAAACGGCCCCTTCAAGAGTGGCCCCGGTCAGATCGGCATGGCGGTCGCGATCAATGACATCACCATCGAGTCGGGAGATATCCTGATCGGTGATCCGGATGGCGTCGTGGTGGTGCCGCAAAGTCGGGTCGAAGAAGCCATCGCGAAGGCGGCAGCCGTCAAGGCACGTGAAGCGAATATGGCTGTATCACTCGCCCGAGGCGAGATTCCGGACTTCATCTCCAGAATCATCGCCGACGCCGATGTTCGCGACCTTGCCTAGTCTGCGTAGACTCAGATCGCCGCGCCGTATACACCACGCGCGGCACCGACACTGACGAATCCGGCTTCGACGTCAGCGGCAACCTTGTCGGCCGGACGCTTGCGAGGGTCACCAAAGCCACCACCGCCCGAATCTTCGATGGTAATCAGTTCACCCGGCTTGAGCATGTAGCGGCCCTTGGCATGCACGGGTTCACCCCGCACCAGATAGCGACGCGCGGCGGCGGGTAGACCACCTGCATATCCAAGCGCCGGATACTCAGTGCGCGAACCGAGAATGGCCACGTAAACTGGTTCAGCAGTGTCATTACGCAACACCAGCCGCTGTCCCAGACCGCCGCGGAATTCGCCCGCGCCACCGGAGTCAATCAGGAGCCGACGCTCGAGCAGCGTAAGGTTAGTGAGCGACTCCCAGATCTCAGCAGACATCGTCTTCATATTAGCCGGCGCGGGGGTGGCCGACTGCCCATCAAGGCCGCGCATGGCGCCCAGGCCACCCGATGAAAAGTACAAAGATGAGAAGGGCCGACCGTCAAGGCGGCGACCCATCACGTTGAGTGCATTCATCATGCCGGGGTCAGCCTGTACACGGTCGGGCAAAGCCTCAGCAAATGCGCCGAACAGGAGCGGCGCAACAAAGTGTCCCACCAGCAGGCGCGCGCCGGTTGCCGCCGGTGGCTGGGCATTCAGAATGCACCCCTCGGGCGCGACCAACTCCACCGGGCGCACAGAGCCCTCATTGTTGGGAATACCGGGGATGGTCAGACACTTGACCGCATAGCAGCTCATGGCACGCGTGTAACACAGCGGCACATTGATGCCCGCACGTATCTGAGCGCTGGTACCCGAGTAGTCGATACTCAACCGATCGCCCCGGATGGTGACCCGAGCCGACAGGCGAACCGGCTCGTCAAAGGCCTCGACGTGAATGGTATTGGCATACACACCATCGGGAATGGCTGCGATCTGCGCCCGCATGGCCTGTTCGGACTGGTTGAGGATCGCGCTGGCGAGCGGTCCGAGATCATTCAGACCGTACTCCTGCATAAACTCAAGCAGCAGACGTTCACCGACCTCGGTACAGGCCACGTTGGCCATCAGGTCGCCGATGACCTGTTCGCTGACGCGCACATTCTGACGGATGAGATCGACCAGTTCTTCGTTTCGCTCGCCCGCGCGAAACAGCTTGCAGACGGGAATCTGCAGACCTTCTTCATAAATGTCGTTGTTTTCGGCCGAGATGCCTCGCCCGCCGATATCGGGCAGA
The DNA here is from genome assembly GCA_044359405.1 of Burkholderiaceae bacterium. Lineage (GTDB taxonomy): Bacteria > Pseudomonadota > Gammaproteobacteria > Burkholderiales > Burkholderiaceae_E > SYIM01. The sequence goes on along the minus strand of JBIKMC010000151.1, from coordinate 868 downwards.
TGACTGATGCTCAGCGTATAGGCGACCAAACGATCGCCCTTGAAGACAGGCCGTAAAACGTTGACATCCCATAGGTGCCCAGTGCCGATCCAGGCATCATTGGTGAACAGCACGTCGCCGGGCTTGAGCGTCTCGGGCGGAAACTTCTTGAGCATCTGGCGGACCGTCTGAGGGCCGGTGCCAATGAATACGGGTTGACTGAGCGATCCCTGGGCCAAAATCTGCCCCTGGGCGTCGAACAACATGCACGCCAGATCATAGTTTTCACGCACAATCGTTGAGAACGATGTCCGTACCAGAACCTCGACGACCTCATTGGTCATGGAGACCAAGCGGTCCCAGAGGATGCCCAGGCCGACCGGATCGAACACCTGCGGCGAAGCGGGTGTATGCGGGGCTGTTGCCTGTGTCGTCTTCATTGGCTGTCTCCCGAGTGAATGGTCGCCACCAGATTTCCCTTGAGGTCAAGAACCACCGAATCGCCCACCCCGACCACGCAGGTTGATTCGCGCTCTTCGATCAGCGCAGGTCCCGTCACCTGTTCACCCGCTTGAAGGGCATAACGATCGTAGACCGGGCAATCGACGTACCCCCCCGCCTCTGGAAAGTAAGCGCGCCGCGTTCCCTTGCGGGCGAGATTGGCTGAGGAGCCGCCTTCAAGACGATAGTCCCCCGTGTCGGGATCGGGTCCCCAGACCTCGACTTTCCAATTGACGATCTCGACCGGCTCACGCAGGTAGCTCAGGGAAAACACTTCACGGTAGCGGTCGGCAAAGCGCTGTGCCAGCCCCGCGAACAGATCGTGAACTGATGCCTCAGGCGGCAGCGTCAATTCAATTTCATAGCCCTGCCCGAAATAACGTAAATC